>JBGCVQ010000116.1:0-56032 GCA_045888315.1 Anaerolineales bacterium
CAGCTGGATGATCTCCGCCAGTAAGTCCTTGAGGGTTATCAGGGCTAGCTGATTCTTTTCTTTCTCCGCCCGGATGAAACGGGTGTAAGGGGTAATGGTGTCCCAGATATCCTGCAGACCGCGCTCGATTTCCTGGCTGAAGTGTTCTGTCAGGGAGCCGGTCAGCTGGTCGCGCATGGCTTTCACCTTCTCGCGCATTTCCTTTTTGGCGTTCCTGCGGCGGGTGGGAATGATGAACAGCCCCAAGGCCGCCATGGCTCCTGCCAGCAGGATACCGGTCACATCGGTCGCTACAGTGGATGCCAGGACAGTGACTAGCGTTCCCAACCCCACCGCTCCGGCGCTGATAGCGGCTGCGGCAGCAACCGCATTCTGGGACCTGCGGGCAATCTCATCCGCTTCCCGGGTCCTATCATAGCTATCTATCACCCGGCCGGCTTCATCCTTGATGCTGGTGATCAAGCGCTCCCGGTCGTAAATGAAGCTTCCGATGTCCCCCACCATGCGGCCCTTATATCTCTGCCTGCCTTCTGCGATATGGTCAGTAATCGCCTGCCACTGCCTTAAGTTGGAGTCGACCAGCCAGTCGATGATCCCGGTGACTTTCTTCTCCACCAGCTCTGGCACATCCCCGATGACTTCTTTTTCATAGGCAGACTGGATCTTTTCTTTTTTCACCAGATCGAAGATCCTGGCTAACCGGATATATTCGCTGAAAAAGTCCTCCCCTCTCTGCTCCATTTCCAGCAGGATCTTGACGATGTCGGACATCCTCAACTGGAAGCTCTCCAGCATATCCTTCCGGAAGACATCCAGCTGGTCTTCGATATCTTTGATCAGGGCCAGGTCATCACGCAGCAGCTTCAGACGGCTATCATAATATTCTGCGTACTGGCTGGTCAAGCGTTTGCCTACTCCCAGGGGATTGAGCAGCTTGAGCTTCAAGCGGCTTTCCTCGTCGAGGGTTTCCATGATGTAGCTTTCCAGCGCTTCAAATTGGCTTTCTTCCCAGACAGCTGGCTCTCCCTGCTTGGCTTTCAGTGCCAGACGAGAGCTGACCGGGAAGATCACAGGTTCGATCTTCAGGACGCTCTTGACATTCTCAGCGACGAATTTCCTGATCTCCTCCAGCGCCTGATCGGTTTCCAGGATGTCGATTTTGTTGATGACCAGCACGACCTTCTTTCCCCAAGCCCGGATGGCTTCCAGGAAGGCTCGTTCACTTTCTGTGTAGGGCCGATCCGCCGAGGTGACAAACAGGATCAGATCCGAGCGGGGTACGAACAAGGAGGTGATCTCTTCGTGTTCCCGGATCACCGCGTTCGTGCCTGGCGTATCCACGATACTGATTTCTTTCAGGTAGGGTGCCGGGAGTGTCAGGCTTTCGATGCTTTCGCTGAGGACAGTCTTTCCTTCACTCTCCCCAAAGCGGAGGATGTTCACTTTTGTGGTGGTGGGGGTCACGCCTTCCTGCAGGATGCGGTCTCCCAGCAGGGCATTGATAAAAGCGCTCTTCCCGGCGTTGAATTCACCCACGACCACCAGCAGAAAAAAATCATCCAGCTGGTGGATGGACTCCATCAGCGCCTGCTGATCCTTGTCCTGGACGCCGTACTCCACCAGGGTCAGCTGGAGATTATTGAGCACTTGCCTCTCCCTGGTAAGCAGGTCCTTTTGCTTCTTATTCAAGAGTTCCATTTATCCTCAACGATTCTAAGAGTGCCAACATTATAACTGAGAGGGGTAGGTTCGGGTGCGGTAGGCAGCCAGGATTCAGCTGTGGATCCGCGTACCTGGATGGTCTCCCAGCAGCGCTTCCTGGATGCTTCCTGGTTCTTCCCCTGAGAAGATCAGCGCTTCCAGGGTCGGATAGGAGCGGATCAAGCCCAGCATCTGGGCGACTTTTTCAGCCATCCCTCCTGTGACATCCGTGGCCGCAGATTGTCCGATGGCAGCGCCGCTCAGGGCTTGGTCAGCAGGGCTGATCTCAGTCAGCAGACTGGTGCGTTCAGGGTAGTCCATCCACACCCCGGGATCTATCCCGGCCAGCAGGATGCGATCCGGCTTGAGATCGGCTGCCAAATGGACGAACAGGTCCTCGGTAGAGAGGATCGTACCTCCCAATTCGCTGTCAAATACCACATCGCCGTACACAACCGGGATCAGGCTGTTTTTGATGGCTGACCGCAGGGGTTCCAGGTTCCAGGTCAGGATCTTCCTGTGCCGGCTGAGCACACCCGCAGAAGGAGCAAAGCAGATCCCTGGCAATCCTGCAGCGTTCAGCGCATCCATGACCAGCCGATTCAATGCTGCGGCATCCTGCCAGACCTCGGCAAACCCGAGCCAGTCTGCGGGGGAATCCACGCCTGCCCGGGTCTGGTATTTGCTGGCAGGGACATGGCCGAAGGACCCAGAGCCGTGCCCCAGTAGGATCCTCAACCTGGGATCCACAGCCAGGGCTGACTTGATCTCACCGCAGATGCGCTGAATGACTTCCATCCGGGGGGTGCGGGGCGTTCCTTTATCGGTGATCAGGGATCCGCCCAATTTCAGGAAGACCAATCTGGCTCCCCCTGGAGATCCTTCGTGTGTATCCATACTCCTATTGTAGTCAGGCACTTGGAGGGGGTCAAGCAAATTAGCAGGGACCGGATCCCTGTAAGGGACCCGATCCCTGCTCAACTTCAGCTCCAAAAAGCCGGCCAGAGCAGCCTGATTGCAGTGTCGAGGATGACTCCTAATAGGAACAGCCCCCCGAACCGCCGAGTGTGGTGGAAAGCGGCTGCGACATAATAGTTCGGCCAGACATCAGGAAAATCCGCTGGTTTCTCCGCCGGCTTGGGATTGGAGAGAATAGGCCAGATCTCGACCAGCGTGGGAATGGCCAGCAGGGTCAGCAGCATGACCGGGGTGAAGAAGCGGATCCAGATCAGGTAGAGGACCAGCAGGTAAGCTGATATCAGCATGGCAGTCATGACCCAGCGGGCAGCTGTTTCTCCCAGAACGACCGGGAGGGTGTGGATCTTGCGCTCCTTATCCTGCTGGAGTTTATCGATATGTTTACCGAAGAGAACGGATGTCGTTCCTACTGCATGGGGAAGACTGGCAAGGACGATGGTCCAGTCCCACGGCAAGCCGGTAATGGCATAGTAGCCGCCTCCAACCATGAGCGGTCCCCAAACCAGGAACACAGTTAATTCGCCGAGCGCGATATATTTCAGGGGATAGGTATAGAACAGCACGAAGACCACACCCAGGCCCATCAGCAGCCAGGTCAATTGGCCCCGCATCAAGGCCAGAGCGATACCGCAGGCTGCCGCCAGTGCTCCAGTGATCCCGGCATAGAGCAGCAGCTCTTTCTTGGTCATCAAGCCATGCAGGAGGGGCTGGGGGCCGTACTGGGCCCGGTAGTAATTGTCGACATCCACTCCCCTGACATAATCGGTATAGTCGTTCAGAAAATTATTTGTGCCGTGTGCCAGGTACAGCCCGACCAGGACCAGCAGCCAACGCCAGAAATCGAATGCTTCAGCCCGGACGGCGAAAATTCCCGCCAGGGCGGCTGAGAGGACTGTGATCACCATCACGGCCGCCCGGGTGGCGATCAGCCAGCGAGATATGATATCCAGCTCATCCCATTCCTGCTTGCTGATCCTGGGGATGATCTGAAGCGCACGGCGCCACATCGCGAAATTCATAAGTATCACAACCTCCCCTAATAAAAATGCGCCCCCATCATACCACAGGCAGCAAGCCTGGATTCCGGGGATGCACTTGATAATTACAAAGAATATATAGTTGATTTATTGATAGAAATCGGGGTCGAATCAGCCCCTGATCGTCGTGGGCAGGACGCTCTGGGCTCCAGCTCTCAGTAAAGCCCCTTCGATCCGAGGGGCAGCAGTATCACAGAGCGCGATCAGGTTTCCTCCCAGGCCACCGCCGGATAACTTTGCCCCCAAGGCGCCAGCCTCCAAAGCGCTTTCCGCCAGCCTGTCGAGCTCTGGTGTGGATACTCCTAATTCTCTTAAACAGACCTGATTTTCATTCATTAAAGGTCCCAGCTCACGGGGATCCCCGCTGGTAATGACCTCTCTGGCTGTCCCTGAAATCTCGCCGATCCGGTTGAACAGCCCTTCGCATTCTTCCTGGTTGGCGAGCCATCTCTGGCGCACAGCATCCACCGCTGCCCGGGTGCTGCCAGGGATCCCGCTGTCGGCGACCAAAATTTCAAAAGGCTCCTTGATCGCCAGGAATTCCAGCGGTTTTCCTTGTTGGAAGTAAACCGGTTTCCGGAAGACGACCACGCTGTTGTCGATCCCTGAGGGTGAGCCGTGCTGGATCTTCTCGATCTCAAAGGCGAGGTCCGAGACCTCCTGGTCAGGAAGCCTTCTCCCCAGGAAAGCCGCGAACGCTCTGATCAGGGCGGCGGATACCGCAGCGCTGGATCCCAGTCCCGAGGATACCGGGATGGTCGAGGTGATCAGGATCCGGCAAGCTGGTATTCGACTCAGGTCCTGGGTGCCGGCCGCAGCAGCCAGGGATGCCCGCAGGGGATGCTCTGGGGCAAGTTCGCTGACCGGGGCAGTCAATTCGATATCGGGGGCTTCGATCCAGATCTCACCAGATGAACCTCCCATCTGGGCGCTGACTACAGCCCGGGCCTCTAGGGCTGTGACAGGAGCCGCCAGGGCGGGCTGTCCGTAGACCACGGCGTGTTCGCCGAAGAGGATGATCTTACCGGGTGCAGAAGCTGTGAAGGCGGGCATGGTTCAGTAGAGGTAGAACACCAGCAGGATCACGGCTGTCCAGAGTAGAATGGCCGCCTGGAGCGGCCTGTCCGCCAGGGCAATCTCCTCGGGTGCTCCCCCTTCCCCGCAGCGGATCAGGAACAAGTAGCGGAAGATGCCGTAGAGGACGAAAGGTATGGTTAGCATCATGGAATGGTTCTCTGGTAGATTGGGAGCGGAAAAAGTGTACAGGCTGTAGGCCACGATCGTGGTCCCGGAGACGATGGTGATCAGCTGGTCCAGCAGTTCGACTGAATAGCCGTCCAGGACAGGGCGGACGCTGCCATTGCCATCCTCCTGGAGGACCAGTTCAGCCCTTCTTTTTCCCAGCCCGATGAACAGGGCGAACAGGGAGGTGACCACGTACAGCCAGGGTGAAAAGCGTTTGACCTCGATCAAGGCTGTGCCGGAGATCACCCGCAGCAGGTAAAAGGAAGCCAGCACCAGCACATCGATCAGGGGGATGTGCTTAAGCTTGGACGAATAAGCCAGGTTCAATCCAAAATAGACCGCACAGATGATCATGAATCCTGGAGAAAGCAGATAAGCCAGTGGAAAGGAGATCACTAGTAAGCCCAGGGCGACAGCCCAGGCTACAGGAAGGGTAATCCTACCTGAAGCGATAGGGCGATTCTTCTTGGTTGGATGCTGTCGGTCTGACTCCAGGTCAGCGATATCGTTAAAGATGTAGACTGCACTGGCGATCAAGCTGAACAACGCCGCGCCAGCCAGGGTGTGCAGGAAGGCATCCGGGTTGAGAAGTTTTCGATCAAAGACCAGCGCAGTGAAGACGAAAATGTTCTTGGCCCATTGTTTGGGGCGGATGGTTTTGAGCAGGGCGGAGAGCATAACAAAATAATAGCATGAATCAAATAGAGCTGGTAGGGAAATATACCGTTCCCGATGGATTCCATAGCCCATGTTAAAATAGGGATCATGGCAGATAAAAAGCGGGTGGACCAACTGCTTGTTGATCAAGGGCTGGCAGAGGATATCGACCAGGCTAGGCGCCTGGTCATGGCTGGCAAGGTGCTCTGCCGGGGGCAGGTGATCATCAAACCTTCTGAAACAGCATCCAGCCAGGACACTCTCCAGCTGGTCGAGGACACCCCCTATGTTTCTAGAGGCGGCGAGAAGCTCCAGGCAGCCTTTGATAACTTTCCGATCTCGGCTGCCGATAAGATTTGCGCTGATGTTGGCTCATCCACAGGGGGGTTCACGGATTGTTTGCTGCAGCAGGGTGCTGCCCGGGTATACGCGATTGATGTCGGATATGGACTGCTGGACTGGAAGCTCCGCAACGACTCCCGGGTGATCCCCCTGGAAAGGACCAATGCCAGGAAGTTGTCAGGGCTGCCTGAACCAGTGGAACTGGTGACCGCTGATGTGTCCTTCATCTCCCTGAAGAAGATCCTTCCCGCCATGACCCGCTGGTATGGAGAAGGTGCTGGAGAGGCGTTGCTCTTGATCAAGCCCCAATTCGAAGCCTCCCGGGAAGAGTCTGCCCGGGGAGCGGGTGTGATCCGAGATCCTGCTATCCATAGAAAAGTACTGGAAGATGTGCTGGGTTTTGCCGCCGGGGAAGGCTTTCGGCTTCGGGGGTTGATCCGCTCTCCTCTGCAAGGCCCTGCAGGCAATCAGGAGTTCCTGGCCTGGCTGGCATTCCAGCCGACCGGCTGGGAAGACCCTGGACCAGCGGATCTGATCTCTCCCTTGTTCGAGTAGTTGGGGATCCTCTGCGGATCCCGATCCCTTGAATCTCGCCCAACTCTCTTGGCGCCAGAGAGTGAAAGACGAAATCTATTTCCCTCAATTCAGCTCATCGGGTATACTAGCCCTGTTTATGAACAGCAACCAGATACGCAATTTCTCGATCATCGCCCATATCGATCATGGCAAATCGACCCTGGCTGACCGCCTGCTGCAGATCACCAATACGGTGTCTGAGCGGGACATGGCGGACCAGGTGCTCGATAACATGGACCTGGAGCGTGAGAAAGGAGTCACCATCAAGGCTTCTGCAGTGCAGATGCGCTACCAGGCGGGGGATGGACGGGAATACGAATTGAACCTGATCGATACACCTGGTCATGTCGACTTTGGGTACGAGGTCTCCCGGGCTTTAGAGGCCTGCGAAGGAGCGCTGCTAGTTGTCGATGCTGCCCAGGGTATGGAAGCCCAAACCCTGGCCAACATGTATTCAGCCCTGGAAGCGGATCTGGAGATCATACCTATCATCAATAAGATCGACTTGGAGGCTGCCCGTCCAGATGAGATCGCCCAGGACATCAGCACCATCCTGGGCACACCGCCGGAGAGCATCCTGCGCATTTCTGCCAAGGATGGTCAGAACATCCAGCCTGTTCTGGAAAGGATCATCGCCGAAGTACCTCCGCCAGTAGGGGATCCATCCGCCCCCCTGCGGGCGTTGATCTTCGATTCGCATTACAACACCTATAAGGGCGTCATCGCCTATGTCCGGGTATTTGACGGCCAGATCAGCGGGGATGACCAGCTGCTGCTGATGGCGTCTGGGAAAGAGATCGAGCCCTTTGAAGTGGGTGTCTTCTCGCCGGGGATGAAGCCAGTGGAGGTCCTTCACGCAGGTGAAGTGGGGTATATCGCCACCGGCTTGAAATCGGTTCACAACTGCCGGGTGGGCGACACGATCACCTTTGCCCGCAAGCCGGCTCCTCAACCCCTTCCGGGCTATAAGAAAGTCAAACCGATGGTCTTTGCTGGTTTTTTCCCGGTAGAGAATGAAGGCTACGGAAATCTGCGGGATGCCTTGGAGAAGCTCCAGCTGAATGACGCTGCCCTGGTCTTTGAGCCGGAAAGTTCCCAGGCCTTGAACCTGGGATTCCGATGCGGCTTCCTGGGCATGTTCCACATGGAAATCATCCAGGAAAGATTGGAACGGGAATATAATCTAGATATCATCGCCACCGCTCCATCCGTAAAATACCGGGTGCTGCAGCGAGATGGAGAGCTGCTGGAGATCAACTCTCCTGCGGATCTGCCAGACAGCGCTCAAGTGGAGGAGATCCAGGAGCCCTGGATGAACGTGCAGGTCTTCTTGCCGCTGGAATACTATGGCCCGGTCATGGAATTGGTTACCAACAGGAGGGGAGTTTACATCAGCCAGGATTATCCAGCACCCAACCGGGTGCAGCTGAATTTCCAAGTGCCTCTATCAGAGCTGATCGTCGACTTCTTTGATTATTTGAAATCCGTCTCGCGCGGTTATGCTTCCATGGATTATTCCTTCGCGGAGTACCGCAAAGGCGACCTGGTAAAATTGGACATCCTTGTCAATGGAGAGCCTGTCGATGGCATGGCGTCGATCGTCCATCGTGACAAGGCTTACCGCAAGGGCAGGATCCTCGTCGAGCGCTTGAAGGACCTGATCCCTCCCCAGCATTTCGCAATCCCGATCCAGGCGTCTGCCGGCGGCAAGATCATCTCCAGGACGGATATCAAATCGCTCAGGAAGGACGTTACGGCCAAGCTTTATGGTGGGGATTACACCCGCAAGAAGAAATTGCTTGAGAATCAGAAGGCGGGCAAGAAGCGTATGAAGCGAATTGGCAGCGTGGATATTCCCCAGGATGCCTTTATGGCTGTTTTGAGGCTGGAAGATGACTGAAAGTCGGACGCGACGGTCTACCATCCGCCTGATACTGGGGATCCTGATCAGTGCTGTGAGTTTAACAGCGCTGATCCTGCTCATTGACGTCCAGCAGGTTCTGGATGCCCTCCGCACCGTGCGGCTGGAGATCCTCCTGGTGGGAGGACTGCTGGTGATCGCTTCCCTGATCACCAGGGCGTATGCCTGGCGGGTCATCCTGCAGGGGAGGATATCCCTCAGTAAATCGTTTTTGATCATCAACGCCGGGTACTTCGTGAACACCCTGCTGCCCTTCCGCCTGGGAGAGATCTCCCGGGCTTTCCTGCTGATGCCCTCTGGGCTTCCTTTCTGGGAAGGTTTGCCGACAATCGTTCTGGAGCGGATGATCGATGTGTTGTTTGCCCTGGTGCTGCTGTTCATTGGTCTGCCGTATGCTTTGAATTTCCAGGCAGACACCGGCTACATCTATCTGATGACAGGAGCGGTGGTCTTGGGCTTGGCGGTCCTGGCTCTCCTGGTGTACAAGCGAAAAGATATCCTGCGCTGGCTGGAGAATACCAGGCTGGTCAGCTCCCAGGTCAGAACCCGCTTGATCGATTTCATCCGCCAGATCCTCTCCAGCATGCAGGTGTTGACTCATCCTCTCCGAATCCTGCAGGTCTTTCTGGGAATGGCCTTGAGCTGGGGTATTGCCTTGGTGGTGCAGTTCCTGCTGCTGAGATCCTTCATTCCGGAAGCCCGCCTGGTGTGGGCGGTGTTTGCCCTGGGGGCAGTGGCCATAGGGGTGTCCGTTCCCTCTTCACCTGGTAATATTGGTTTGTTTGAGGCCAGCATCACCCTGGCGCTGTCTGCTTTTGGCGTGGACCAATCGCTGGCATTCACCTATGCACTTACCAGCCATATGCTGAACTTGGCGATCTCGACCAGTTTTGGGGCATATGGGCTGGTGCGGGAAGGAGTGGGGCTGCGGGAGGTGTGGCAGCTCAGGAATCAGCCCGACATAAGGGAGGAACAACGATGACAGTGAGCACACTCATCACCGGAGGGGCCGGTTTTATCGGCACGAATTATGCTTCTCGCTTGCTAGCGAGGGGAGAGAAAGTGACCCTTTTTGACAATCTTTCTCGGGCAGGGACCCCCCGGAATCTTGCCTGGCTGGAAGATGAGTATGGAAAAGGATCCTTCAAGTTCCTGGAAGCGGATGTCCGGGATGCCAAGGCCCTGGAGACGGCTGTTGCGAGTGCGGATCGGATCATCCACCTGGCGGCTCAGGTCGCTGTGACCACGTCTGTTGCAGATCCGGAATTGGATTTTGCCATCAATGCCCGGGGAACCTTCAATGTCCTGGAGGCAGCCCGCAAATCGGAACGGAAACCGCTGGTGATCTATGCCTCCACTAATAAAGTCTACGGAGACCTGGAGGACGTCCGGGTAGCGGAAGGGGAGGACAGCTATTACTTCCCAGACAATCCCCAGGGGATCACTGAATCCCAATTGCTTGACTTCCATTCGCCTTATGGCTGTTCCAAGGGGACCGGAGACCAGTACGTCCGCGATTATCAGCGGATTTTCGGACTACCAACTGTGGTCTTCCGCCAGAGCTGCATTTACGGCCCCCACCAGTTCGGTATCGAGGACCAGGGTTGGGTGGCTTGGTTTGTGATCGCGGCTGTGACCGGTAAGCCTATCACCATCTACGGTGACGGAAAACAGGTCAGGGACCTGCTCTATGTCGATGACCTGTTGACGGCCTATGACCAGGCGGCAGCCCACATTGATAAGACGGCTGGACAAATTTATAATATCGGCGGCGGACCAGAGAACACCCTTTCGATCTGGAAGGAATTTGGGCCGCTGCTGGAAAAGGAGCTCGGGCAGGAGATCCCGGTGTCCCGGGAAGGCTGGAGACCAGGAGATCAGCGGGTTTTCATTGCTGATATCCGCAAAGCATCCCAGGATTTTGGCTGGACGCCAAAAATCAGCGTGGAAGAGGGGATCCGCAAGCTCTTTGATTGGGTGCGGGCGAACAGAGATTTGTTTTAGCAGAACTTGGATCCAAAGCAGCTCCAGGATCACTCCTTCATGAAGATACTTACTGTTCTGACCTACTACCGTCCTCATACCAGTGGGCTGACCATATATGTAGAGCGCCTGGCGAGATCGCTGATTCAGCTGGGCCATGAAGTGACCGTGTTGACCTCCCAATACGAGAGGGATCTGCCGCGGGAAGAAATCGTTGATGGGGTCCGGATCGTCCGCGCCCCGGTTGCCTTCCGGATCAGCAAGGGTGTCATCATGCCCAGTTTTGGATGGCTGGCCTGGAAGTTGGTTGCCAGCCATGACGTGGTCCATCTGCACCTGCCCCAATTCGATGCTGCCGGTGTTGCCCTGAGGGGACGGCTGCTGGGAAAGCCCACCTTGATCACTTACCACTGCGATCTGCAGCTGCCCCGGTCTCTCTTCAATCGACTGATCGATCTGGTCGTCCAGCTGATGAACAACCTGGCTGGATTGCTGGCGGAAAAGATCTGTGCTTATACCGATGATTTTGCTTCCCACTCACCTTTTTTGCGGCGATTTGCGGGTAAGGTCGAGGTGATCTATCCTCCGGTCCTGATGCCTGATGTGCCTTCCAGCACCGTCGAGGAGTTCCGCGGCCGGGTGAACCCCGATCAGCGGTCCCCCGTGATCGGGATGGCCACCCGATTTGCCTCGGAAAAGGGGGTCGAGGTTTTACTCAATGCTCTTCCAGAGATAACGGAACGATTTCCTTCAGCCCTGGTTCTTTATGCGGGTCAGTATCAGGATGTCATGGGAGAGGGAGCTTATTTTGACAGGCTCTATCCCCGCATCAAGGCCTACCAGGAGAAGGGGGGATGGAGGTTCCTGGGCGTTCTCGATCAGCAGGAGATGGCTGCCTTTTACAGCTGTCTTGACCTGCTGGTTGTTCCCAGCTTGAATTCGACCGAGACCTTTGGCCTGGTCCAGATCGAAGCCATGATCAGGGGGACGCCTTCGATTGCTTCCAACCTTCCGGGGGTCCGGGTCCCACCGCAGCTGACCGGCATGGGTGAAGTTGTGCCGATCGGGGATTCTACTGCCCTGGCGGATGCGGCCCTGAAGATCCTAACCAGCCCTGCAGCCTACCGTGGTGATCCTTCCCACGTGGCAGAGGTCTTTGATCCCCTCTCGAACGCCAGGGCTTATGAAAAACTCTACGCCAAGTTGGAGGCACAGGAAGATTGAAAGACTATCTGGCACTGCATCTGCATGATCTGCCGTACTTCCGGGCCCTGCTCAGGGCGGTCGAGGCTCGATTTTATGAGGGGATCTCCCTTCCTGAGCCAGTCCTGGATCTGGGCTGTGGGGATGGCCACTTCGCCTCTCTGACCTTTGATGGGCCGCTTTTTATGGGGCTGGACCCCTGGTGGGGACCAATCCAGGAGGCAGCCCGGCGGGGATCTTACCGCTATCTGGTTTGTGCGGCTGGCGATAAGATGCCTTATCCAGCAGATTATTTCGCAAGCGCTATCAGTAATTCTGTCCTGGAGCATATCCCGGAACTGGATCCGGTGCTGGCTGAAACAGCCCGGGTCCTTAGGCCAGGCGCCCCTTTCATCTTCTGTGTCCCCAACCACCGCTTCCTGGAAACACTTTCCATCGGGCGTGGGATGGAGAAAATAGGAGCTTCCGGACTGGCCAAGGCCTACAGGGATTTTTTCAACCGCATCTCCCGCCATTTCACTTGTGAATCCCATGAGCAATGGGAAGCACGCCTGGAAGGTTTTGGTTTTAAAATAGAAAGCTGGTGGGATTATTTCCCGCCTCCTGCTCTGCATGTCCTGGAGTGGGGGCATTTCTTTGGTGTTCCGTCCTGGGTGAGCAAGCGCCTCTTCGATCGTTGGGTGCTGGCACCCAGCCGCTGGAATCTGGCACTGGCGGATCGCTTAACCCGGCCCCATTATGAAGGGGATCCGAAAAGCCCTCTGGGCGCTTATACTTTTTACGTCACCCGGCTGAACCGCTGAACCGCCTTCGAGGTGTAGATTATGGAAGAACCGAGTGTTCTTGATTTCCTAAAAGAGAAGCTGACTTTCTGGAAGAAAGGCCAGATCCACATTCCGCCCGGAGAAATGCCCCCAGCAGAGGAGCCTCCCCAGGAGGAAGATCGTCCGAAATCCAGTTATTGGCCCCTGCTTGCCATCACCGTTCCACCCTTCCTGGCGATCCTGGCTCAAGTGTTCGCTGCTCCAGGCGAGCGCTCGCAGGGATTGGTGATCACCTTATATGCGCTGGCTGGACTCAGCCTGATTCTGCTGATCATTTTCAAGCACTGGAAGACCGATTCGCTGCTGCCTGAAGAAGGCGAAGCCGATCAATTCAAGGTCCGCTGGATCCAATTCCTGGCTGGAAGCGTGCTGTCCATCATGGCTTTTGCTACTTTTGGAGGCAATCTATTCACTGCTGGCAACGTCACTTTATGGCTGGTCGGCTTGGGGTTGATCTGGTGGTCCCTCTGGGTCCCTGAAGGTTGGTGGAAGCAGATCAAGGCCGCCTGGGGAAAATTCATCCAGGGTGAGCTAAGGATCACGCCCTGGGGAGTGCTGGTGGTGCTGGTCTTCGTGGTCATCGGTTTTTACAGGTTCTACCGGCTCAACCAGGTCCCACCGGAGATGTTCAGCGACCATGCCGAGAAGCTGATCGATGTCACCAATGTGCTCCGGGGACAGTATTCGATCTTCTTTCCCCGCAATACCGGCCGGGAAGCCTTTCAAATGTACCTGACCGCGGCGATGGCCCGGCTGTTTGGCACCGGCATCTCATTCCTGAGCCTCAAACTGGGCACCTGCCTGGTCAGCTTCCTATCCCTTCCTTTTATATACCTCCTGGGCAAAGAGCTCAAGAACAAGCAGGTGGGACTGCTGGCTGTGTTCTTCGCGGGGATTGCCTATTGGCCCAACGTGATCTCCCGTGTTGCCCTGCGCTTTGCGCTCTATCCTTCCTTTGTAGCCCCCACGTTGTTCTTCCTGGTCCGGGGATTGAAAAGGAAGCGCTGGAATGACTTCCTGTTCTCAGGCCTTTTCTTGGGAATCGGACTTCACGGCTACAGCCCATTCCGGATCGTGCCCCTGGCAGTGATCCTGCTGCTGCTGATCTATTTACTGCATACGGGATCGAAAGAGAACAGGCGCATGGCAGTCATCGCCCTGGTGCTGGTGGGGTTGATCTCGTTGATCATCTTCCTTCCCTTGGGACGATATGCGCTGGAGAATTACGACATGTTCTCTTACCGGATGCTTACCCGCATGTCCGATGCGGAGCAGCCGCTTCCCGGCAGCGCCTGGAAGATCTTTTTTACCAATACCTGGAAGGCTTTGATCATGTTCCAGTGGGACAACGGCCAGATCTGGGTTCATTCCATCCCCGGCCGGCCCGCCCTGGAATTGATCTCGGCGGCATTTTTCAGCCTGGGGGTGATCCTGCTAGTCGTCCGCTATATCCAGAAGCGGCATTGGATGGACCTGACCCTGCTGGCCATCATTCCAGTGCTGATGCTGCCGTCGATCCTCTCCCTGGCTTTCCCGAGCGAGAATCCTTCCCTGAACAGGACCGGGGGCGCGATCATCCCCGTTTTCCTGATCATTGCCATGGCGGTTGAGAATCTAGCCGTCAATCTCAAGACTTATCTCTCTGGTCAGCGGGGGAGATATCTCACCTGGGGAGTGGTGCTGGTCCTGGCTGCTGTGAGCATGCGGGAAAACGCCCGCCTGGTCTTTGTGGATTACTACGGGCAGTTCAGCCGCAGCGCCTGGAATACCTCGGAGATCGGGACAGTGATCCGTGAGTTCGCGGACACCATCGGGGATGAGAACCGCGCCTGGGTGGTGCCCTATCCTCACTGGGTTGATACCCGCCTGGTCGGCATCCAGGCTATCAGGCAGGTGAAGGATTATGCGCTGTGGCCCGATGAGATCGAGACCACCTTGAGCGCCAGCGCTCCGAAATTATATATCTATAAACCCGAGGATGAAGAAGCGATCGCGGTTCTGGAAGAGCTATATCCGAATGGGATCCTTGACAGATACCAATCTGCGGTTGAAGGCAAGGATTTTATGCTTTATTATGTGCTGAATGACGACACCGGGAACTAATGGCTTATGGATAGACCCATCAAATCAGATTTGAACCGCTGGCTGTCCCTGGTGCTGCTGATCGCTGTGCTGGCAGCTGGCGCTTATTTACGCTATGTTGGCCCGGATTGGGATGAAGAACAGCACCTCCATCCCGATGAGCGCTTTCTCACTATGGTGGAGTCCAGCCTGGTGCCAGTGGATTCCCTGAATGCTTATTTTGACACCGCTACCTCGACCTTGAACCCCAACAACCAGGGACATGGCTTCTTCGTCTATGGGACCCTGCCGATCTTCATGGTCCGCTACCTGGCCGAGTGGTTGGGGAACACTGGATATGGCAGTGTCTACCTGGTGGGCAGGGCGCTTTCGGCGGTGATGGACCTGCTGTGTGTGGTCCTGGTATTTTTTATCGGCGCCAGGCTTTTCAGCAGGAAGGTGGGCTTGATCGGGGCCGCTTTCTCAGCCCTGGCAGTCCTCCAGATCCAGCAGTCGCATTTCTTCACAGTGGATACCTTCATCACCTTCTTCACACTGCTGGCATTTTACTTCGCGGTGGAGATCAGCACTGCGCCAGAAGGGAAAGTGGACCCGGTTTCCTATGTCCTGTTCGGGGTTGCCCTGGGTATGGCGGTAGCCTCCAAGGTCAATGCCGTTCCGGTCGCTCTGACACTTCCTCTGGCGTCCCTGATCCACTGGATGAAAATGGATCAGGAGAGCAAGAACCAGCTCGCGCCCCGAATATTTGTCTATCTTGTGCTGGCAGCTCTGGTTAGCCTGCTTACCTTCCGGGTATTCCAGCCCTATGCCTTCACTGGACCGGGCTTTTTTAATTTCCGACTGAACGAAGGCTGGGTAGCGACCATGAAATCCCTCCAGGCGCAAGCCTCGGGAGATGTCGATTTCCCGCCTGCTTTGCAGTGGGCCAGGCGGCCGGTCTGGTTCTCACTGAAGAATATGGTCCTCTGGGGACTTGGGCTGCCTTTTGGGATCCTGGCCTGGGCTGGTTTCTTATGGCAGGGCGGGAAAATCATCGCCAAGCGGACCTGGACACCCCAGCTGGTGCTGTGGTCCTGGACGGCTGTGTATTTCTGCTGGCAGTCGCTCCAGTGGAACAGCACTATGCGTTATCAGCTGCCCATTTACCCCCTGATGGCGGTATTTGCAGGCTGGATCCTGGTTGAACTGTGGGATATTTTTGCTGAGAGGGGGCTGCGAGTTGCGGGCGTCCAGATCGATGGGCGCGCTCTGCGGATCACTGTGCTGGCGGTGGGCAGCCTGGCGCTGGTACTGACCGGGCTCTGGGCGTTTGCTTTCTCAAGGATCTACACCACACCGCATCCCCGGGTGGCTGCTACCCGGTGGATATTCCAGCATATCCCCGGTCCGGCCACGCTGGAAGTGGAGACGGAGGAGGGGGAGCGATTTGACCTGCTGTCCTACCCGGAAGGTCTTGTGATCACCGATCAAGCCCCCTGGTTGACCAATTTCACCGCTAAGAATAGCGGTGTAGTTGAAGACGTCTATTTTCCAGCTGCCTTGGCGCAGGACCTGCCTGCGGAATCCATCGATATCCAGATCAGCCTCACTGACCCCTCCGGAATCACTCTGTCCGATGGACAGGGATCGCTGGACTTCTCCGGTGGTCAGGCGTCGGGTAGGATCTTATTTGATGATCCGATCGAACTCCAGGCAGGGGAAACCTATCAATTCACTCTTGCCCCCCTTGATCCTGGAACAGCGATCAGTTTGGGAAGGATCGGGATCGCCAATGAGAGCTCCTGGGACGACGGACTGCCGCTGCGCTTGGACGGTTATGACCCCTTTGGTGGTATTTACCAGGGAGGCCTGAATTTTGAATTGTACTGGGATGATAATCCTGAGAAATTGGACCGCTTCCTGTCCACCATGGACCAGGCGGAATATATCTTGATCACTTCCAGCAGGCAGTGGGCTACCACCACTCGCGTTCCTGAACGCTATCCCCTGACTACAGAATACTACCGGCAGTTGATGGGCTGTCCGGTCGAAATCACCATCGAGGATTGCTACAATTCCGCCCAACCTGGAACACACCAGGGCGCCCTGGGCTTTGAGCTGGTCGAGACCTTCCAATCCGATCCCCACATCGGATCCTGGGAGATCAATGATCAGCCAGCGGAAGAGGCGTTCACGGTCTACGACCATCCCAAGGTATTCATCTTCAAGAAGTCAGCCGATTACGATCCCCAGCAAGCAGCGGATATTCTCTCCGCAGTTGATCTGACCAAAGTGATCCACATCACCCCCAAGCAAGCGGACAGCCACCCGGGCAACCTGATGCTGCCCGAGAATAGGTTGGCAAGCCAGCGGGCGGGGGGAACCTGGAGCGAGATCTTCAATCCCAATGCAATTCACAACCGCAGCCAGCTGATTGCTGCCCTGGTGTGGTATCTGAGTGTGTTCGCGATCGGATTGCTGGCGTATCCTTTGCTGCGATTGGTCCTTCCTGGTCTGGATGTGGGAGGGTATCCGCTGGCGCGGACCTTTGGTCTGCTGATCCTGTCCTACCTGGTTTGGCTGGCGGGTTCGGCTGGTGTGCCATTCCGGAGGATCACCATTGCCGGCGTCCTGCTCCTGCTGGCTGCGCTCGGTCTTTACCTGGGTTATAAGGATCGGGATGAACTCCTCAGGATCTGGAAGGAATCCAAACGCTATTTCCTGACTGTGGAGACCCTGGCTTTGGTCCTGTTCCTGATCTCCCTGCTGATCCGGTTTGGCAACCCCGATCTGTGGCATCCCTGGAAGGGCGGCGAGCGTCCGATGGATTTCTCCTATTTCAACGCTGTCCTGAAAAGCACTACCTTCCCACCTTATGATCCCTGGTTTGCCGGGGGTTACATCAATTATTACTATTACGGGTTCGTCTATGTGGGTGTGCTTACCAAGCTGTTGGGGATCATGCCTTCCTTGGCCTACAACCTGATCCTGCCTACCCTGTTCATGATGCTGGGATTGGGCGCTTTCACCCTGGCCTGGAACCTGCTGGGCGGCCGAAGTTCGCTGGACCGGCTCCAGGATTTGCCCTATCTGGGAGGATTCGGAGGCGTCATCGGCCTGGGACTGCTGGGGAACCTGGGTGTGATGCGCATGGTTTTCCAGGGGCTGCAGCGCCTGGCTTCCGGCGGAGTGGACGTTCTCACGGGCAGCTTCTTCCAGCGCTTTAAGTGGACCCTGGCTGGGGTAGTGCAGCTGTTCAGGACGCCTACCCTGCACTACCGGCTGGATGAATGGTATTGGAACCCCAGCCGAGCGATCGGCGCAGAGCACGGGGGACCGATCACGGAATTCCCGTTCTTCACCTTCCTGTACGGTGATCTGCATGCCCATCTCATCGCTCTGCCGCTGACCGTTTTAGCCCTGGCCTGGATCCTCTCGGTCATCAAGACCAGCGGGCAGAAGGGACCATCCCGGGTGGGATTCATCCCGCTGATTGGAGTCCCGCTTTTCGGGGCTCTGGCAGTTGGCGTTCTGCGGCCTACCAACACCTGGGATTTCTATCCTTATCTGGCACTGGGTGCAGCTGCCCTGCTCTTCTCCTGGTGGAAGGAGCGGGAAAAAGAGGGTTACAACTGGCAGTCCTCGGCCTTGAAGCTCGGGGTGTTCCTGGTCTTTGCATTCCTGACCTTCCAACCCTACGCCAGTTGGTATGGCGAAGGATATACCAGCATCCGCTCCTGGTTCGGTACCCATACGCCGGTGAATGATTATTTGATCCACTGGGGTTTGTTCCTGTTCATCATAGTTTCCTGGATGGCGGTGGAAACAGTAGAGTGGATGGCCGCTACGCCGGTTTCTGCCCTGAGGGAGCTGGCCAAGATCCGTGAGCTGATCATCGCTTCCCTGCTGGTCCTGCTGGTAGTGATCATCAGCCTGGGAGTTTCCCTGGAGAATCCCGTAAAGATCGGTGAATCCACGATCATCGGTGCTGGAGTGCACGTGATCTGGTTTGTCCTGCCGCTGATGGTCTGGGCTCTGGTGCTGCTGCTGCGTCCGGGCCAGGATCTGATGAAAGGCTTCGTGCTTTTCCTGGTTGGAACTGGCCTGGCGATCACACTCCTGGTCGAGCTGGTTTATGTGGAAGGGGACATCGGCCGCATGAACACCGTGTTCAAGTTCTACCTCCAGGCCTGGACCCTGCTCTCGATCAGTTCTGCAGCGGCCCTTTGTTGGATCCTGGGGTCCAGCCGTAAAGCAGGACCTACTCTGAGAATCATCTGGCAGGCGGCTTTTTATATCCTGCTCACCAGTGCCGCGCTGTATCCCCTGCTGGGCGGTGTGGCCAAGGTCAAGGATAGGATGGCGCCGGAAGCACCTCATACCCTGGATGGCATGGAATTCATGGAGTATGCCACCTATTTCGATCTCGATACGGCCCTGGACCTTTCCCAGGATTACCGGGCGATCCGCTGGATGCAGGACAATGTCCAGGGTTCCCCCGTGATCGTTGAAGCCAACCAGGTTGAATATCACTGGGGCACACGGTACACTGTTTATACCGGGCTTCCCGGTGTGGTAGGCTGGAACTGGCATCAGCGCCAGCAGCGGACGCTCACGCCCCCTGATTGGGTGTATTCGCGGGTGGATGGGGTCAACGCCTTCTATGACACAGCTGACCTTGACCAAGCGCGTGATTTCCTGGCTGAATATCAGGTTAGCTACATCATCGTTGGCCAGCTGGAGCGGGCAAAATACCTTCCAGAAGGGATCGCTAAATTCGATCAGGGAGAGGGTATATATTGGCAGGTGGTGTACCAGGAGGGGGATACCACAATTTATCAGACCCTGTCAGCGATCTATAGGTAGCCTGAGGTTTTAATGCTCGATTTTATTGCCTGGTATGTGATTGTTCTTGGATTGGGGTGGCTGGTCTTCCCTTTGTCTTTTCGCTTGCTGGTTGATCTCCCTGGCCGCGGCCTGGCCTTTACCAAGATCCTGGGGATGATGATCTGGGGCTATTTGTTCTGGATTCTCAGCCGCCTGGGTTTTACAGCGAACGACCTGGCCGGGTTGATCTTCCCATTGCTGCTGATCGCCGGCGCAAGTCTATATTCCCTGAGGGGTTCTGGCTGGCGTAAGCTCAAGGAATGGCTGCGTGAGCATCGCTCCCTGGTTTTCACCACGGAAGCCCTCTTTCTGGCTGCATTCATCGCCATGGCTCTCGTCCGCGCCCTCAACCCAGAGATTGTGGGAACCGAGAAACCCATGGAGCTGGCTTTCATCAACGCCATCCTGAGTTCTGAGGGTATGCCACCCCGGGATCCCTGGCTTTCCGGTTACGCCATCTCCTATTATTACTTTGGCTATATCCTGGTGGCGATGCTGGCAAAACTGGCCGGCACCTTGGGAAGCGTGGCTTTCAACCTGGCTGTATCCCTGACCTTCGCCCTGGCGGCTCTCGGTTCCTACGGAGTTCTTTACAATCTGCTGGCGCTTCGTAAAGCCAAATGGCAGGCCGTCCTGGTTCCCGGGCTGCTGGCTCCCTTCTTCACGCTGATCGTCAGCAACTGGGAAGGGTTTCTGCACTACCTGTCCTCCGAAGGATTGTTCTGGAATGGGACAGGAGGCCAAAGCAGTTCCCCTTTTTGGTCCTGGCTGGATATCCAGGACCTGGTCAACCCTCCTGCTGGGAACACCTTTGGTCATTGGTGGTGGTGGAGGGCTTCCCGGGTCATTCAGGATTATGATTTTTCTGGCTTTGGCAAGGAGGTCATCTCCGAATTCCCCTTCTTCTCCTTTTTACTGGGAGATCTCCATCCCCATGTCCTGTCCATCCCCTATGTGTTCTTGATCTTGGTTTTCGCTATTGCCCTCTATCTCCGACCCCGGGAAAGGTCATTCTCTTGGCTGAGGCTGCTTCCCCTGGAGATCTCCCCTGCTTTCTTCCTGGTCTTAGCCTGGCTGGCTGGAGGCATGGCTTTCTTGAACACCTGGAACTTCCCCATGTACGTTGGCATCCTGGCAGGTGCCTATGCTCTCAGGGAGAATCAGGGACGGAAGAAATGGGATGTGATAGTGCTCCTGAAGGATTTCCTGTTCTTAGGAGCAGCCCTGGGTGTGACCGGTGGGTTCCTCTACCTGCCTTGGTATCTGGGTTTCTCATCCCAGGCCGGTGGGATCCTTCCCAACGTGCTCTTTATCACCTATGGGAATCAGTTCTGGGTCATGTTCGGTCCCCTGCTCGTTCCCATCTTTGCCTGGTTGATAGTCCGGTACGTTAAGGAGCGGCAGACCTTCAACCTGGCGCTAGGGCTGCGGATCACCGCCTTCCTGGTGGTGGGATTGCTGCTGCTGATGCTTGCCTACGTTGGCTTGGCAGCGCTTCTCAATATCACCAGTTCCCAGGGCAATTTGATCGATCTGTTCCTGGGTTTGGTTGGTGGTACGGATCCCTCCCAGGTCGTTCTGGAAGGTCTGTTTCGCAGGCTTCAGCGGCCGGGAACCTGGCTGACCCTATCAGTCCTATCTCTGCTGGGTTGGGGCTTGATCTTCCCTGAAAAGGAGGACCCCTCGGGCTCGGGTGGAACTGGTCCTCGAACCCGGGAGATCGATCTCATCCTGCTGCTGGTTCTATCTGGCATGGTCCTGGTCCTTTTCCCGGAATTCATTTATTTACGGGACATGTTCGGCTACCGGATCAATACTATTTTTAAGTTCTATTACCAGGCCTGGTTGATCTGGAGTATCGCAGCCGCTTATGCTTTTGTCGTTCTGAGTGAGTCACTGAAGGGATCCTGGCGGCTGCTTGTTTACGGAGCCATGCTGATCTCCTTGGGAATGGCACTTTTTTACCCGGTGCTGGGATTGAACTCCAAGACCAATGGTTTCACGCGCGCTGAAGGATTGTCCCTGGATGGGTCCTATTTATACCCCTCGTCTGACTACGAAGGTGTCTCCTTCCTGAGGAATGCCGAACCGGGTGTGATTGCCGAGGCAGTAGGGGGCAGCTACTCCACCGAACATGCCAGGATGGCGACCTATACTGGATATCCGACCATCCTGGGGTGGGATTTCCACGAGGTGCAGTGGAGAGGTGGTTGGGACCTGGTGATGCTGCGGAAGGAAGACGTGGCTACTTTGTACTGCACAACCCAGTGGGAGACGGCCCGCTCCCTGCTTGAAAAATATCAGGTTAGCTATGTGGTTGTCGGCAATATCGAATACTCAACTTATACGGAAGGCAGCGATTACTGCCCCTTTGGGATCAAGGTCGATAAGTTCGATGTATATCTGCAGCCAGCCTTCAGGAATGAGCGGTTGACCATTTATTCTGTCCCGGAGTTCCAGCAGGAATGATCCGCAACGCGAGATACCCGACCCGTTCAGAGGGGTTTTGACATGGAGCGTAAGTACACGATAACCAATGAAACTATCCTCTATGGGCTGATCCTGATCGCGGCCCTGTTAGTGAGGCTCTTCCTACTGGGCCGAGTGCCGCTGGGAGAAATGGAAGCCAGTTGGGCTATCCAGGCCTGGCAGTCTGCCCTGGGTGAATCCGCTGTTTTGGGTTCTCAAGTGGGGTATTTGGCTTTCAGCAGCTTCCTGTTCCGGATGTTCGGAGGCAGTGATTTTCTAGCCCGGTTATGGCCAGCCTTGGCCGGGGCCCTGTTGATCGGGGTGCCAGTCGCCCTTCGCAAGGAGCTCGGATTGTTTCCTGCCCTGGTCATGGCGGGAGGCTTGGCGCTCGACCCTGCCCTGGTTTCCGCTTCCCGGACCGTGGGCAACTCCCTTCCCGCCCTGGTTTTCTTGTCCCTGGCCCTGGTTTATTTTCACAACTACCGCCTCACCTGGTCAGCGTTTTTCTTAGGGCTGGGACTGCTCTCTGGACAGGGGTTCTGGCTGGGGATCCTGATCCTGCTGATAAGTGTTTTTGCGGCCAACCGGGCGGGTTTGATCGCGCCGCTGGACTATTTCCGGGAACGATTCTCTACATATAAAAAGGAATCCGGGGGGAATCTGGTTGGCTTCCTGTTACCAGTCTTGCTCCTTGTGCTGATAGGTTCATCCTTCTTGACCGAGTGGATGGGGCTGACTGCCTGGGTGAGCGCTTTGCCGGAGTTCCTGTCTTCCTGGCTTAAGCCTGGCGGGTTATCTTTTAGCAAGCTGCTGATCATCCTGGTCCTCAGCAATCCTTTTGCGTTGGTCTTCGGCCTGGTGGGATTCACCAGAGCCTGGCGAACGGATGACAGATTAGGTAAATTCCTTGCGATCTTCTGGGCAGCGTCTCTAGTGGTGGTCTTCCTCTATCCTGGCCGCCAGGGAGATGTCCTGATCTGGTCTGCCCTTCCTCTGTGGGGGGGAGCTGCCTTGGAGATCGTCCGCGTCTTTACGTCAGCCAAGAGCGTGTGGGCAACGTATCTTGTGGCTGGCTTGGCAGCTGTATTGGTATCGCTGAATTGGCTGACGATGATCGGGATGGTTTTCCAGGTTGGGAATGATAAGGCGATCCTGCTCCAGCTGGGTCTGCTGGCAGCTTCCACAGCCCTGGTGGTCCTGTCCTTTATCGTTGTTTCCGGGGAGTGGAATAAGGGAACTGCCTGGAAGGGATTAGCAATCGGGGTTGGACTGGTCCTGCTCCTGTTCATGATCTCCTCCTTGACCCTGGATGGCTTTCTGTGGGAGAAGGATCCCCGGTCGCTGTACACCAGTTCCAGTGGGCCCGGCCAGATGGACCTTCTCCGGGACTCCATCTCGGGCGCCAGCCTGACCGCGACCGGCCGTTCCGACAGCATCCAGGGAGTCGTGCTCGCCAAGAGCCCGTCCCTGCGCTGGTATTTGAAAGATTATCCCGCTTTTGAATTTGCTGACAGCATCGAGGGCGGGAATCCGCCGCCCGTGCTGATCACTTCGGAGGAGGATCAATCCTGGGCGGAGAACGAGGTCTATCGTGGCCAGGACTTTGTGCTGTCTTCTCACCCGGGCTGGAACGGACCTGTTCCAGAGGATTGGATCAGCTGGATGGCGTTCCGTTTTGGCCCTGTGCAGCGGGATCACATCATCCTTTGGGTCCGCAACGATATCAACTCGGGTTATTAGATTGGGAATCGACCAGCTCCTGCTGGTGTTGTGATCAAGGATATCAAACGAGGAATGGAATGAATTTTCCAAGCATCATTGCCATAGACGGTCCAGCCGCTTCAGGGAAAACCACCATTGCCAATCTCCTGGCAGCGCGCTGGGGATATCTGTTCTTTGATACGGGGGTGATGTACCGCGCGGTCACCTGGTTCGCCCTTGAGAAAGGTATCTCCACCAAGGATGAAGCAGCGGTGTCACAGCTGGCGCGGGATGTGCAAATAGATGTCCTGCCTCCTTCCAAAGCTGACGGCCGCGAATACGATGTGGTGGCGGATGGTATCGATGTCACCTGGAAGATCCGCGTTCCCCAGGTGGATAAGAAAGTCTCACGGGTCTCTGCTTACCCGGAGGTCCGGGAAGCTCTCACAGACCAGCAGCGCCGGATCGGCTTGCGGGGAAAGGTGATCATGGTTGGCAGGGATATCGGCACAGTGGTGCTGCCCGAAGCTGACCTGAAGATCTTCCTGGATGCCTCTGTTGAGGAGCGAGCCCAGCGCCGTTATAAACAGCGGATCGAACGGAGCGGAAAGGCAGATTACGAGAAGATCCTCAAGGCCTTGAAGAAAAGGGACCGGATAGACTCGACCCGGGAAATCGCACCGTTACGAGCGGCTGATGATGCGGTTATCATTAACACGGATGAAATGGCTATTGAGGAAGTGGTTTCCCATATAGAAGAGCTTGCTGGAGGATCCAGAGATTGACATGGAAGAGACCTACCGAGTTCCCCTGCATATCAAGATCTCCCGCAGATTTTTGCGGGTGTTTTTCAAGGTGGTCTTCAACCTGCTCGGAAAGGTTGAACTATACGGGATGGAAAATATCCCCACCCATAACCGGTATATCGTTGCTTTCAATCATGTGTCCCTGGTTGAGGTTCCGTTCATCGCGGCCTTTTGGCCTGATATCCTGGAGATCATCGGTGCCACTGCCGTCTGGCAGCGGTCCGGTCAGTCCTTGATCGCGAAAATGTGGGCTGGAATCCAGGTCAATAGGAATGAATTTGACCGCGAGGTCTTCAAACAGGTCGAACTTGCATTCAAAGCCGATCGGCCCTTGATGATCTCGCCGGAAGGCGGCCGTTCCCACACGCCGGGCTTGCGGCGCGGAAAACCAGGAGTCGCTTATATCATTGACAAGGTTGGCGATGTGGTGGTGGTGCCGGCGGCGGTGGTTGGCAACACGATGGATTTCTTGACCCAGGGCTTGCGCCTGAAACGGCCGACCATCCAGCTGATCGTTGGAGAACCGTTCAGCGTGCCTCCCCTGGCAGGAAAAGGGGAGGAGAGGCGGGTCATGCGCCAGAGGAACACCGACTTGATCATGGCGCACCTGGCTGCTTTGCTTCCAGAATCCTATCGAGGCGTCTACCGCGATTATCAGCGGATCCTGGCAGGTGAAGAGGTGGTTTTCGATTCCCCTCAAGCTGGTTAAGGGGTTCTTACTATTTTATTAGGGGGAAAAGGCCGATACTATCCATGCTATAATCGAGTATGGATTTCGACCAGCCAGAATCAACCCAACCCAGGCTATGATGCCCTTCGTTCTGACCTTATTTAATGCTCCTGCATATCTGATCTGGCCGGCAAGCGGGCTGGGGATAGCAGCCCTGGCTGTGATGCTTGGTGGGCTGATTTTCGGGAATTGGTACTGGCGGGATTACCAGCGGGAAATGAAAGAGAACCAGTGGTTCCTGTTCGGCATCCTGCTGACTCTGGCGCCGGTTGCAGTCCTGTTCTTCGGCATCAAGCTTCCGGATTGGGGTGCGATCCCTCTGCCTGGTATGTCGCTGGAGCCAACTGGCGGCACTTTGATGATCCTGGGAGCCCTGCCGGCGATCATTGCCGGCTGGATCTTGGGTCCGATCAGCGCTTCTGTGATTGGCTTGATCTCAGGGATGTGCCTGGCTTACTGGGATACCCACTCCCCGTTCACGGTCATCGAGTTCATCTTTTTCGCCCTGCTGGTCTCGGTTGCTATCCGACAGCGCTTCCGGACTGCCTTTTTCAGCATCTTGCGCCGTCCCTTCCTGGCTAGTTTGCTGATCGCCGGGCTGCATGCCCTGGTTTATATCTTAGGCGCCTTCTTCTGGTCCTCCGGCGCCGTGGTGGAGAAGCTTGATTTTGCGATCTCCAACCTCCGGACTGGTGTGGCCGCTCTGGGAGGCAGCTTCGCCTTGGGCGGACTGATCACGGAATTCGCACTGGTTGCTCTGCCGCGGGCTGATGGTATCAAATCGAAACTGCGGCCTTCTCCCTCCGAAAGCAGTATCAAGATTCGCTTCCTGCAGTATGTGGTATCCCTGACCCTGGTGCTGGTGCTGGTGCTGCTGCTGGTGAACTGGTTCGTTGCCGGGAACTCAGCAGAAAAGATGGTCCAAAACCAGTTGGAGAACATCGCCCGCACCACAACCAACAAGATTCCCTTCTTCTTTAACACAGGTCAAAGCCTGATCAGCCAATATGCCTCGGATCTTTCTGTGGACTTTACTGTCCAGGAAGAGATGGATACGGTTCTTCGAAAAAGCTTCCGGGCCATTCCCTTCTTTTCACAGTTCTATATATTCAATTCCAGCACGGATCTGATCGCCGCCTATCCGGAACAGGACCTGGAGGGTTTGTCTTTTGGCAGCGACTTTTATACGGGTCTGGCCTCCGCGTTGAATGGGGTGCCGGTCCAGGTCTATGTCACACCCCCCACAGGAACGGGAAGCAAAACGGTCATCACTTATCTGGGCAGCATCACCTCTCCGGAAGGTTTGCCAGCTGGCGTCCTGGTCGGCTTGGTGGACCTGGAGTCCAATCCCTTCACCCAGCCTATCTTGAGCGACTTGAAAGCCATCAATGAAATGGGCGGGGTCGGCTACCTGCTGGATGAGCAGGGGCGGGTGCTGTATTCCTCTGAGGATGATCTGTTCGGTATCTATTTCCCGAGCTTTGACCTGCAGCACGAAGAGGTCTTCTCAAAACAGACCTCGGCAGATGGCATCCGGCAACTGGTGTATATTCGTTCAGCCCTGGGCCGTCCCTGGACGGTCATGCTGACCCTGCCTGCAGTCCGGGCTCAGCAGCTGGCTCTGGACCTGGCTGCCCCTCTCTCGGGGGTGGTGCTCTTGATCGCATTGGTCACCATGGCTGCCATGTATTTTGGCTTGAGTTCAGTGGCGGATTCACTCCACGTATTGACCCGGGAGGCGGATCGGATCACCAAGGGAGAGCTGGATCATCCCCTGCGGGTCACACCCCGGGTAGATGAGGTCGGACAGCTTCGCCGGGCATTCGAGAAGATGCGGCGGAGCTTGAAGAACAGGATGGTGGAGCTCAATCGGCTGCTGACTGTCAGCCAGGGAGTTGCTTCTTCACTCGAGCTGGCAGATGCGGTGGAGACCATCCTCTCCTCAGCGCTGGAGATCGGTGCCTGTTCAGCTCGGATCGTGCTCGAGGAGGACGTCCTGCCGGAAGGGCTCTCGGAAGGATCGGCGATGACCAGGTTAGGCAAAGGCGAGGATAACGAAGCCTTTGCTTATCTCGATCCTCAGATCCTGGAATTGGCCCGGACCCGCTCCCCGGTTATGCTGTCCAACCCGGCTCGCATGCCCCTGTTGGAACTCGACGAGGACGATCCGGTTCCGGGAGCTATCTTGGCCGTTGCCCTGCAGCACGAACAGCGTTATTACGGGGTGATCTGGCTGGCATATTTTGAGCCCCATACCTTCCTGGACAGCGAGGTCAGGTATATCGTGACCCTGGCCGGCCAGGCAGCCCTGGCAGCCACGAATTCGTCCCTGTTCAGCCGGGCTGAGATCGGGCGCAAGAGGCTGGCGGCTATCCTGGCTTCAACCCCTGATCCCATCCTGGTTCTTGATCAGCATGATAAGCTGCTGCTGACCAATCCTGTCGCCGCAGTCCTGTTGGGCTTGGAGGGGGATGCGGGTAAAGGACAGCCGATCGAGGAATTGACCGATCAGCATGCGCTGATCGATCTGCTGGAAGGCTCTTCAGGAGGGCGGGCATCCAAAGAGATCAAACTGGGAGATGGCCGGGTGTTCCTGGCGACCGCTTCTCCCGTCCATGCGGGGGATCATCAACTGGGAAGGGTTTGCGTTCTGCGGGATATCTCTCAGCTGAAGGAAATGGATGAGCTCAAGTCGGATTTTGTCTCCACGGTCAGCCATGACCTGCGATCTCCCTTGACCTTGATGCGGGGTTATGCGACCATGCTGGAGATGGTGGGAGAGCTGAACGATCAGCAGCAGAATTACGTTCACAAGATCATTACCGGAGTGGAAAGCATGTCGCACCTGGTCCAGAATCTGTTGGATCTGGGACGCATCGAAGCCGAAGTTGGCTTGAAGCTGGATATGATCTCAGCCCCCGACATCGTTTCAGAGGTGACGGATTCCTTCAAGATCCGGGCTTCCCAGAAGAAGGTCAGCCTTCATGTTGCACCGCCGAACCAGACCATTCCGTTCATTTCCGCGGATAAGGCCCTGCTCCAGCAAGCCCTCAGGAATTTGATAGATAACGCCATCAATTTCAATCAGCAGGGCGGCGAGGTCTGGATCCGCTACAAGATGGAGGAAGGCAAGATCATCTTCGAAGTCGAGGATAACGGGATCGGGATCTCGCCGGTCGACCAGCAGCGCCTGTTCGAGAAGTTCTACCGGGTGGAAAGCCGGGAAAAGGACAAGCAGGGAGGCACCGGATTGGGATTGGCAATTGTCAAATCCATCGCTGAGCGACATGGTGGGGATGCCTGGGTAGAAAGCGAGTTGGGGTCCGGCAGCAGGTTCTATCTGGCAGTGCCCATCCGCCAGCCAGAGAAGAAAGCGCCCACGAAGTAGGTATGGAAATTAGAGATTGACTGTGGTAGACTAATCCTGTGTCTCAGACGAGGCAGCAGGGGGTTTCCAGAAATGGGTCCGGCATGAAATAGAGGGAAAATTCCTCTTGACTGGGTCCCATTCGCCTTGTATAATTACCAGTTGCATGTTAAATATCAATCCCTTCACAGAATGCGAGCGCTGAAGAGCGATCTCTCTTGCGCTTGCTTTTGTGCGTGCTGGTACTAATACATCTTTCCTGACTGGCGGTGCCATTTTTTGGACACAAACAGACCTCATAAATGATCAATCAATTCAGTGATTTCTGGCTGATTTCTGCAGATAGGAATCGGCAGGGGTATTTTGTGGGTTGTGCGATGCAGGCAGTTGAGATGTTGATTGGTGTGGGTACCTAATTACAGCGGTTGATAGTACGAACGTACAGGAGGTTTTCGAGTGAAAACTAAGGGGTTAAAGAAACTTTGCATCGGGTTGGCGTCACCAGAAATCATCCGCAGCTGGTCCTATGGAGAGGTCCTGGAGCCAGAAACCATCAACTACCGGCGCCTGCGCCCTGAGAAAGATGGTCTGTTCTGTGAGGCTATCTTTGGGCCCACCAGGGATTATCAATGCCACTGCGGGAAATACAAGAATATCCGCTATAAAGGCATCGTCTGCGATAAATGCGGTGTCGAGGTTACGCGATCCGCTGTGCGCCGGGAGCGCATGGGACATATTGAGCTGGCTGCCCCGGTTGCCCATCTGTGGTTCACCCGCCGTATTCCCTCCATTCTGGGGCGCTTACTGGATATGTCTCGGCGGGATTTGGACCGGGTCTTATATTTCGCCCAATATATCGTCACCTACGTGGATGAAGAAGGCCGCAAGAAAGCCCTGGAGCAGCTGGATACTCGCTTTACTTCCGATGAGGGCGAGATTGGGGAAGACCTCAGCCAGGAGATCAAACAGAAAGAACAAGAGCGGGAAGAGAAACTGGCCAAGCTGAATGCCAAGCAGGATGAGGTCAAGGCCCGCTTTGATGAGCAGATCGCAGCAGAGCTTGAGCCAGTGATCAAACAGGGCCAGCAGTTGGAAAAGACCCTTCAGGACAGCATCGATGAGGCTGCCAAGGCAGATATGATCTTCCCCGATACCGATGCGGTCATCGTCAAGAAAGGCGAGAAGATCAGCACCTCCCAGATTGCCAACGTCCAGGATGTCGTCAAACAGCGCCTGGCTGAGATTGAGGAGAGCCTCAAGGAAGCCAAGGAAAATGAGCTGGAGCACATCAAATTGGACGTGGCCAGGGTTCGGGCGGAAACTACCCAGGAGATTTCTCAGCTTCGGGATGATCTGGACACAGCGATCGATTCCGCTCAGTCCGAATACAAGCACCTGCGGGAGGAACTTCTCAACCTGCAGCCGCTGACCTTCCTGGGCGAGGCCGAGTACCGGGAACTCCGCAGTCATTGGGGCCAGATCTTCCAGGCAGAGATGGGAGCGGAAGCTTTCTATGATATTCTCAAACGCCTGGACCTGGATGCTTTATCCAAAGAGCTCTGGCACGAGATCCGCACAACTGGCAGCAAACAGAAGCGCAAAAAGGCCATCAAACGCCTGAAAGTGGTTGATGCTTTCCAGAATACCGAGAATCAGCCCGAGTGGATGATCCTGACCGTATTACCCGTCATTCCCCCTGACCTGCGCCCGATGGTGCAGCTGGACGGTGGTCGATTTGCCACGTCCGACCTCAATGACCTCTACCGGCGGGTGATCAACCGCAACAACCGCCTTAAACGCCTGCTGGAGTTGGGCGCGCCTGATGTGATCGTCCGCAACGAGAAGCGTATGCTTCAGGAAGCGGTGGATTCATTGATCGATAACTCCCAGCGCGGGAAAGCCCTTTCCCGCCGCGGACGACGCGAGCTGAAATCCCTCAGTGATATGCTGAAAGGAAAGAAAGGCCGCTTCCGCCGCAACCTGCTGGGGAAACGTGTGGACTATTCCGGCCGCTCGGTGATCGTTTCCGGGCCAAAACTGGAGATGTCCCAGTGCGGCCTGCCCAAGAAGATGGCGCTGGAACTCTACCGCCCCTTCGTGATCTCCATTCTTGAGAAAAGGGGTTTTGCGACCAATGTCAAAGGTGCCAAGCGGTTGATCGAGCGCAACCGCCCGGAAGTCTGGGAAGCCCTCGATGAAGCTATCAAGAGCCGCCCGGTTCTTCTGAACCGCGCTCCCACCCTGCACCGCCTGGGTATCCAGGCCTTTGAACCTCAGCTGATCGAAGGAAGTGCTATCCAGCTCCACCCCCTGGTCTGCACCGCGTTCAACGCGGACTTTGATGGCGACCAGATGGCTGTCCATGTTCCGCTTTCTCAGAAAGCAGTCCAGGAAGCCCGGGAGCTGATGCTTTCCACCAAGAACCTGCTCAAGCCAGCCAACGGAGAGCCGATCATCGCGCCTTCCAAGGATATGGTCATGGGCGTGTATTTCTTGACCCGCGATGATGACCGCAGCTATCCTGGAGATGGCAGGATCTTCTCCTCGATGGATGAGGTTGATACCGCTTATCAGCTGGACCAGGTCAAGATCCCCACCAAGATCAAGCTGCTGGCGACTAGCTGGTATGACGAGACCGGGGAGCGCATGTCCGCCCCCGAGGAGAGGGTGATCGAGACCACTGTGGGTCGGGCGATCTTTAACATGTCCCTTCCCCCTGAGGTCCAGTTCGTCAACTGGTCCCTGGTCAAGGGCGATGTCAAGGACTTGATCTCAGAGATCTACGAATATTGTGATAATGACACCACTACCCGGGCCGCGGACAGCATCAAGGATCTGGGTTTTGAATACGCGACCAAGTCAGGTTACTCGATCGCTGTCGGCGACCTGCAGATCCCACCTGAGAAAGAGCAGATCGTTTCCGAGGCACTCGATAAAGTCCGCGATGTTGAACGCAGCTTCCGACGCGGCTTACTGACCGAGCAGGAACAGGACGACCGCATCATCGATATCTGGCAGAAAACCACCCAGCTTGTAGGCGATGCAGTCAAAGCCAACATGGATCCCCACGGGAATATGGCAGTGATGGCCCTTTCCGGCGCTACCAAAGGTGGATTCGGACCGGTTTCCCAGCTGGCAGGTATGCGAGGCTTGATGGCTGACCCATCAGGGCAGATCATCCCGCTTCCCATCCGTTCCAGCTTCCGCGAGGGCCTGACAGCTCTGGAATATTTCATCTCCAGCCATGGTGCCCGTAAGGGTTTGGCGGATACCGCACTGCGAACGGCAGACGCCGGTTATCTGACGCGCCGGTTGGTGGATGTCTCCCAGGACGCCATCATCAATGCTGAGGACTGCGGAACCGAGAATCATATCATTCTGGCACGATCCGAGGACATCGCCGGCCAGAGCCTCCAGGACCGGGTATTCAGCCGGGTGCTGGCGGCCCATGTAGTAGATAACGAGACCGGTGAGATCCTGGTAGAGAAAGGCACTCTTGTCAACCGGGAGATCGCCCGCAAGATCCAGAAATCGTCTGTGGAAAGTGTCAAAGTCTATTCCCCACTGACGTGTGAACTCGAGCATGGCTTATGCGCCAAGTGTTATGGGCTTGATCTGGGCCGCGGCGAACCGGTCGATCTGGGAGCCACGGTGGGTATTGTGGCAGCCCAGTCCATCGGCGAGCCTGGAACCCAGCTGACCCTGCGAACGTTCCACACCGGTGGTGTGGCTGCTGCCAGCGATATCACGACCGGTCTGCCCCGCGTTGAGGAGCTTTTCGAAGCCCGGAAAGCCCCCAAAGGCGAGGCTGTTATGACTGAGATCGCGGGCAAGGTGAGCATCGAAAAATCTGACCGCTACAGCGATATGCGTGTGGTCAGGGTTACTCAAAGCGAAATGGTCAGCGATGCCTATGAACTAGAAAAGTTCTGGCGCCGCCGGGTAAGCGATGAGGACACCGTGGAGGCTGGCGATGTGATCGCCTCCCTGGATGCTGATAATCAGCTGGTGGCCAAACACAGCGGGCGTGTGCGCATCGAGGATCGGACGATCATCGTCTCCCGCGAAGTCAAGGATGAGAAGTTCTACGAGATCCCCAGCAATGCCAGGCTGTCTGTTGAGAATGGTGAAATTGTCGAGCCAGCCCAGCGCCTGACCGAGGGCTCTTTGAACACTCATGATATCCTCCGCATCAGTGGGCGGGAAGCCTGCCAGCGCTATATCCTGTCTGAGGTCCAGAAGGTGTACCGCTCCCAGGGGCAGAACATCCATGATAAGCACTTCGAGATCGTGATTGCCAAGATGATGTCCCGGGTCAATGTGACCGATTCGGGCGATTCCAATTCCCTGCCTCGCGAGCTGACCAACCGGGTCGCCGTGATCAAAGAGAACGAGCAGCTCCTGCAAGAAGGCAAGCGCCCCCTGAAATTCAACGAGGTTCTGCTGGGGATCACTAAAGCGGCCCTGAACACGGATTCATTCCTGTCGGCTGCATCCTTCCAGCACACCATCAAGATCCTCACCCAGGCAGCGGTAAACCGGGCTGAGGATCCCCTCTATGGCCTGAAAGAGAACGTGATCATCGGCAAGCTGATCCCAGCCGGGACTGGTTTCCAGCGCGGGCCCTTTGCCCCGGATTCGGAGGAGGGGGGTAGCGGGGAGGATCTGGAATCAGCTGGTCCTCCAAGGTCCTATCATTTGGACGATATCTCCGAGGACACCATCATCCAGGATCTGGAAGAGGTGGAAGTCGAAGAGGACTGATAGAGGGCTCTGACAGGGATTTGAAGATCGAGAGCGGCTTCTGCGTTGAAGCCGCTCTTTGTTTTTCTTCCGGTCAGGCTCCCTGACCAACAGGACCGGGCAGCAGCGGGAGGACATGCCCCGGCTTATTATTTAAGGTTATCAGGGTTCATCCCAGGGATGATGTTCCCGGGCAGACCACCTTTTCATGTTATAATGCTCATCGGTTAAAATCCCAGTAGACACTGCATGTTAGAAAGCTACGGAATACGAGGCGTGGAGAGGAAACCGCAAAGTTCGTATTCCGTGTTGTGTTGTAGTTGGAGGAATTATGGATTTTGGTCTGGTTCGCCCGATTGACATCGATGATGAAATGCAGCAGGCTTATCTGGATTACGCTATGAGCGTGATCGTATCCCGGGCACTGCCTGATTCCCGGGACGGATTGAAGCCGGTCCACCGCCGGATCTTATATGCCATGCATGATATGAAGATGGGTCCGGATTCATCGTATAAGAAATCAGCCCGCATCGTAGGAGAAGTGCTCGGAAAGTACCACCCCCACGGTGATATGGCTGTCTATGATTCCATGGCCCGCATGGCCCAGGATTTTTCAATGCGCTATCCCCTGGTGGACGGCCAGGGAAACTACGGTTCGATCGATGGGGATTCTCCAGCAGCGATGCGCTACACGGAAGCCCGCATGGCTCCCACCGCGACCTTGATGCTGGAGGACCTGGAAAAGCGCACCGTGGATTTCAGGGACAATTTTGACGGCACATTGAAAGAACCGGACGTGCTGCCGGCAGCTTTCCCGAATCTCCTGGTTAACGGGGTCACAGGCATTGCCGTTGGCATGTCGACCAGCATTCCCCCCCACAACCTGGGCGAGGTGGTCGATGCCCTGGATTTCATGCTCAAGAATTGGAAATCGATGGACAAGATCACTGTGGAAGAGCTCACTCAATTCATCCAGGGACCGGATTTTCCAACGGGTGGGGTGATCATCGAGGACAAGCGCCGCAGCGGTTTGAAGAGCGCCTACGGCGGCGGTCGGGGCAAGATCAGGGTCAGAGCCAAGGCTATCGTTGAGGAGATGTCCCGCGGCAGAAATAGGATCGTGATCACAGAGATCCCCTATATGACCAAGAAGTCCACCGTGCTGGAAAGGATTGCCAAGCTGGTCCGGGACGAGGAGATCGAAGGGATCGCAGATCTGCGCGATGAGTCCGACCGCCATGGGATGCGGATCGTGATCGAGCTGATGAAGTCCGCCCAGCCAGAAGAGGTCCTGGAGAATCTCTATAAACGCTCCACTTTGGAGAATACCTTCAGCATCATCATCCTTGCCCTGGTAGACGGAGAGCCCAAACTGCTCAACCTGAAGGGCGCTTTATTGGTTTTCCTGGAACACCGACTGGAAATTGTCAAGCGCCGCAGCCAGTTCGACCTGGAGAATGCCAAAGACCGTGAGCACGTCTTAGCAGGCCTGGTGACAGCCCTCGATAATCTCGATGCAGTGATTGACCTGATCCGTAATTCACGGACGGCAAAAACAGCCAGGAACAACCTCATGCGGGAATTTTCCCTGACCGAGATCCAGGCCCAGGCCATTCTCGATATGCCCCTGCGGAGACTGGCCGGCTTGGAGCGCAAGAAGATCGAAGAGGAGTACAAGCAGGTTCAGAAGCGGATCAAGGAGCTAACCGCACTGCTGAAATCCCCCAAAAGGATGCGAGAAGTCGTGGCGGATTCCCTCCAGGATATCAAGGAGAAGTTCGGGGATGCGCGGCGGACGCAGATCGCCATGGTCGAAGGGGGCCTGGAAGCTGCGCCGATGAAACTCACCCAGCTCACTCCTTCAGAAAATGTCTGGGTGATGATCAACCGGGATGGCTTGATCTCCCGGACACAGGGCGAGGATCTCCCCCGCCCCAGTGGTTGGGATGTGCCCAATTGGCTGGTCCGGGTCAACACCAGGGATACGCTTTTCCTGGTTGCTGAGAACGGCGAGGCGGCTGCGATCCCGGCCCACACCGTACCCGAAGCTGCCAAACCCAGCCAAGGTATTCACTTCTCGAAACTCAGTCCCTTCCAAAAGGAAACCAGGTTAGGAGCTGTTTTCGGGCTTCCTCCCAAGGAGGATCGCGACCAAAGCTGGTATGTGATCACTGTCACCGAACAGAGCATGCTCAAGAAAAGCGAGATAGGTGAGCTGCCTGGACCTTCTGCCCATCTATTCCCGATGGTCAAAGTCAATCAAGGGGATAGGTTGATCTCCCTGCGCTTGAGCGATGGGAAGAAAGACATCTTCCTGGCGACCCTGGGAGGTATGGCGATCCGCTTCCCGGAAGAGGATGTGCGCCCCATGGGCCTGGTTGCGGCTGGTGTCAACGGCATGAAACTTGATAAAGATGACCTGATCATTGGAATGGAAACCCTGCCAACCAAAGGCGAGGTGTTCTTCCTGACTTGCTCAGGCCGGGCGAAAAGAGTCAGCGAAGAGGATTTCCCGGTTCAAGGAAGATATGGCAAAGGCGTGATCGCCTGGAAGCTGGCGGACGATGACGGCCTGGCAGGCATGACTGCGGGGAAGGGGACCATGCGGGTGACAGTGCACCTGGCGAACTACGCACCAAAGTCCGCTCGGCTGGATGATGCGCCGCTGCAGTCCCGTGTTGCCCAGAAAGGAAAAGATGTTGTAGAGGTCAAAGAGGATGACCGGGTGACCCTGTTGACGATCCCCTGGGAGATGGTTCGGCCAGTGACCGACGATTGATCTGCGGTGTCATTTACTGATCGAGAATTGGGAGAAGTGGTAAGCGATCTTGCCCTCGATCAACCCGATGGTATCACTCCCGTTCTGCACATCACCGGCAGATGAGCTGGCGGTCCAGCTGATCTGCCGAGTATTCCCGGTACCGCTGTATCCTGCCAGCGTGAACTCCGCGTTTGGCAGGATTTCTGTGAACAGGGCGCTGAACCAGCTTTTGATGGATTCGACCCCCTGGACGGTGCGCTCGCTGGTGATGTGAACCGCATCCGGGCGGTAGAAGCTCCCCAATTTTTCAACATCATGGCCATTGAGGGCCGCCAGGATCTGCTCCGAGATATCCTTGGGAGGAGTTGGTCCGCCATCCCAATCGAAGTCCCGGATGGTCCGGTAGTATTCGGCAGGCAGGTAGGTGTGCAGGTTTCCCCATTCCCAGAAGTTGAAACCGGAGAGCTTGAGGTCCTTGGCTGTTTGCATGAATTCAACGATCTCGGATACCTTTGGGGTCCAGCCGTATTCCGTGAAGGATGCGCCAGTGGGGAAGATAGGGGGAGTGTACTGCAGGTTCTTGAATTCCGCGATGCTCTTCTTGAGCTGTGCCCCGGGATTGTTGGCAAACATCCAGTACACCTGGGGCATGGTCAAGTCGCATTTTTTCAGGAATTGGTTCCACGGTAGTGTAGGATGGTAGTTTGGGTACCTGTATGAGCTCAGGGCGATGGGGATATTTGTGATGGCGCTGGTGAGCTGGTTCATGAAAGTGGTGGCGGCAGTGTACTTTTCCTTATAGTGGCCTTCGGCATTGATCACATACCCGTCCACACCTAGTTCCCGGATGCGGCTGATAGCTTTGGAGGCTTCCTGTCCGGGCTGGTCTCCGAACAGATAATGCCAGCCCCAGACCTTGATCCCCTCCGCCTTCAAGGCAGCAACCAGGGGCGGGACCAGGTCGATATTCTTCTCCCAGTCATAGTTATAGCTGTAAATGCCATTGGCGATCTTGATCAGCACATGGCTGTAATTTGAACTGACTGCGCGCCTGGTGATCTCACTGATGCTGCCGTTATGACAGTTCTGGATCTTCCAGATGAACATTCCTTTTCCAGTTAACATATCTTATCCTCGCTTGCCATGTCTGCGACTGGCCGTGGGACCTCCGTATTTCATGGGGCGATCATCCCCCTTATTGAGGTGCGTTTAATGCCTCTTTCAACAATGTCCGGATAGCATGATAATTGGGCAGCAGGACCTGGGCGCCCCCAGGCGTGATCCAATCCGTGACATATTTTTGGTTGATAAAGTACTGGTTGATCAGGGATTTATCGCTCAGCTTCGAGGCAATCGGAGCCAGATCAAGGATCGTTTGCAAATCCAGGTTGGTGGTAACGTTGCTGGCGTAAGTGCTGTAAAGCTGCGGGATCTTGGTCAGGGTATTCAGGGAAAACAGCCGGTCCAGGATGGAGTTAAGCACTTGCTGCTGGCGTTTGTTGCGTTCAAAGTCATTTGTGGTGACTCGCGAGCGAACATACCAGAGTGCTTCTCTTCCGTACATGAGCCTGTTCCCGGGGTAGACGCAGTGGCTCTCACCATGGCCCCATTTATCGTCACAGACTGTTTGGAGCACATTGACGTAGATACCTCCCAGGTCATTCACTGCGTATTCAAAGGCCCATAAATTAACCAGGACATAATAATCAGGCTTGATACCAAAGTTATGCATCATGGTGTCCTGCAGTAGTTTGAATCCCCCGTGGGCGAAAGCGGTGTTGATCCTCTGCTCAGTCCAGCCCGGGATGTAGATATACAGGTCCCGGGGGAAGGAGGTGAGGTTGACAGTGCCAGTCTCGGTATTGATTGTCACCAGGATAATCGTATCCGTTCTCCCAACCATTCCCTTATATCTCTGGTCTGATCCCAGGATCAGGATGTTCACTTGGTTATCAGGTTGGGTGATGGGATCCACGCCCTTGGTGTTGCTGGCGGGTCTGATCAACTCGGGCTTGGGGGTGTTCGTCGGGGTGGGGGTGGGATAATCCGTGGGCAAGTAGGTCGCTGTGGAAGCCTGTGGTTGGAATGCGGTAGCTGTAGGGGTTGCCCCGGGAGGCGCTTTGAGGATATTCGCGGCAGGCAGTCTTTCCGCAGGGGCAGCTAATCCGGTGCCCAGCACAACGCCCAGGGCCAGCAAGCCCAGCACGATCAAGCCGATGATGTAGGGAAGGTAGCGTTTAATCTTGCTCATGGTCAATGTCCATCATCCGATCTGGCAGCCCAACCTCCGGCAGTTATCGAACAACCGGAAATCCCAGGAACTGGGGATCCCGTATTGTTAAACAGGAGAAGTGGGTTCTTGCCAGCAACCCTTGTGTATAGAGGTAGCAAGAACTGTACCAGTGGGGATTTCTTTTCCAATTTGGATCCTATAGGAACGCCAGCAGCAGACTTACAGTCGTACCGGTGCCCGGTGAGCTTTCTACCCACATTCTTCCCCCTTCGTTTTCCACCAGGTTCTTGGTGACATACAGGTTGGTCATCACCTGGCTCAGCTGGTCCTGCTGTTCTGCTGTCAGGTGGTCGTTCAATATGCCTGCGATCTCATCAGGATAGTAGCCCTCACCCTGGTCGGTGATCTTGATATGGGCAAAATGTTGGGTGTGGTCCTCTTTGTAGATCTGCGTCTTGATGTGGATTTCGCCTTCAGCTGGGCACTCTGCGACAGCGTTAGCGACCAAGAAGGAGAATATCTCGCGGAACAAAGCATGGTTCATCCGCAGCAGGGGAGGATCTTCCGGCAGATCGAGCGTGGTGGTAAGCTTCTTCTTGGTGATTTCCGACTGGATGTCATCCAGGCAGGAATGGATGGCCTCAACCAGGTTGGCCGGCTTGGCGCTGTCAGGATCGGACTCGGTGCTTTTGATGATCTTCTCTGTCTCGGTACTCAGTTCAGCTGGCTCATTGTACTCCCCATCATCGCGGACCTGGCCAAGTTCTTTTTGGATGACAGATATGTACTTCCGGAGGGCTTCCGTGGATTCCTTGTTGGACAGGTCCACGAGCATTTCCAGGTGCCTTTGAAGAGCATTCCCCCAGCTTAACAGGCGGTTGTATTTCTTTTGCAGGCTGCCCTGGTCCAGCAGCAGATTTTGGTGTTCCTTCGAGAGCAGGGCGATATCTTCCCGAAGCTGCTGTTTGTCCTTGCTGAGGACAGTCAATTTTTCAGACAGCTCCTGGATGGTGCTGCTCACTCCCTCTTCGTCGCTGTCTTGAGTAACCAGATGATGGCTGAAGGCCTGTTCATACAGCTTGCAGAGCAGCTGGATATAATCCTGGTCCTCTTTGGTCCAGGGCCGGTTCGAGAACGGGGAAAACAGGATGACGCCGATGGTTTTATTCGCACCTGAGACGTAAACGGGAGATGCCAGAAGGTGACCCGGCTTGCTGAGCTGGAGCATTTTTGCCAGGTGGGAGAGATCCCGGGATGTGCTGCTGGCAGGGATATGAAGCATCTTGCCGCGCTCGATGTAATTGGAAATCAGCGGGATACTCTTGCTGTCTAGGGTAACGGCTTGAAGGGGCTCCTCGCGGATCAGGTCATAGCCGGCGATGATGCGGATCTTGCCGTGCTTATCTGGGGTATCGATGACCATTGTCAGGTCCGAGAGGATCAGATATGCCGTGGTTTTTGCTATCTTATACAGGATGCCGCTGCGGTCGGTCGAGTTGAAAAGCTGTTCAATGATGGCCAGGATATGGTAGTCGACGCTGAACCGGCGCCGATCCAGCCCCTCTCCTTCAGCCCGTTCGGCCATGAGTGAGTCGCCGGTTGGAAAGCGGTCTCCCAGTACCAGCAGCAGGGGATAAGCGACCAACTGTGCCAGGTGGAGGATTTCCAGGTTGCTTCCCAGCAGGGCGAGAATGGACCCTATGATCAAAATCCCCAACATGAACAACCCGTGATGCCAGAGGTTGGGCTTTCGGATCAGGATCAGACCCGTACTGATGACCAGGATGGTGACCGACAGACCCTGCCAGAAGGACATCGACCCCAGCACCCCCTCCGAGAGTGATGGCAAGGCAGTCAGCTGCAGGACAGCCAGCGCCGCGGCCGCCAGTGATATCAGGATCACCAGCAGATCGATCTCACGAGTGCGTTCCGGGAAGTTCCACATCCAGGCGATGAGGAGGATGCCGATCAATGAGCTGGCCTGGTCGAGGACCAGTATATTGGGGGAGAATTCTCCGGCCACCTGCCAGCTGAGATAAGTAAGTATAAATGTGCCCAGCCGCGCGACCAGCAGTCCGGCAAGACCCATGACCATGCGGTAGCCCTGAGTGAACCTGTCCCTGCGCCACTGCAGATAGACTTTGATCAGCGCTGCCGCGACAGCGAGGATGATCAGCAGGGAATAGCCCAGAAAACCAAGTGGTAGATTGGTCCCGTTAGGTTCGATTTGCATCTGAATCATAAGGCACACTCTCCTGAATTATAGCACGGGTTGGGTTTTGGAACCCAGTGGTCTAGCCAGGTTTCCTGGAAGTAAATTCTCCCGTTGGTGAGGACCTGCCATGGTTGACAAAATGACAAGTCAGGGTAAAATTGCACCTGCAAGCAGCAATATTGCCGAAGTGGCGGAACAGGCAGACGCGCTACGTTCAGGGCGTAGTGGGCTTTACGCCCATGTGGGTTCGACTCCCACCTTCGGCACACAAAAGGACCCGGTCCCTCCAAGGGAACGGGTCCTTTTCGGTGAAGGCTGGCAAACATCTTGCAGGGGAGGCTGGTTGCAGGGCCGTTCGTTGTGCGTTAAGATAGAACTATGGATCTAAAACGAGGGAAAACGCTTTTCCTGTTAGGCTTTCTGGCCGTGGTAGTGATCTGGATGGTGGTATTTGTGAGCCGGATCGCTGATTACCGGCGCCTGTCAGCGGAGTTTGAGGATGCCCAGCAAACCCTGATCGCCCTGACAGCGACCACCGGCGCCCTCTCGACCCAGGTGGTCTGGGCCGGTTCGGATCAGGCGGTTGAGCAGTGGGCCTATACAGAGAGAAAATGGATCCGGGAAGGGGATCAGCGGGTTGCTATCATGCCCGTTGAGGGGACGCCAGCGCCGGAGCTGTTGATCCAGACCCCCACACCAGAGCCTCAGAACCTCTTTCAGATCTGGTGGGAGCTGTTTTTCTCCACCAAACCTTGACCGGAGATATCGCACATGCTATAATCTGCTGTCCATCGACGCGGGGTAGAGCAGTGGCAGCTCGTCGGGCTCATAACCCGGAGGTCCCAGGTTCGAATCCTGGCCCCGCTACTCTAAAAAGCCATAGTAATCAAACTATGGCTTTTGTCTTTATAGCTATCCCTGGTTCACGGTTTAGGTATTTCTGGAGTTATTTCATGCGTTAAAATCAAACAGATCGAGGAAGGGGCAGGATGGCGATCGCGATTATTCTCATGGGAGTTTCAGGCTGTGGAAAGTCCAGCGTGGGCAGGGAGCTCTCTGCTTGCCTGGGCTGGCCCTTCTTTGATGGGGATGACTATCACCCACTGGAGAATATCAACAAGATGGCCCGGGAAATCCCACTAGATGACAAGGATCGCCTGCCCTGGCTGAAAAGCTTGCACGGGCTGATCGTTAATAGCCTGGATCGCGGCCAATCACTGATCCTGGCTTGTTCCGCCCTGAAACGTGCATATCGGGAGATCCTCAAGGGGGATCGCCAGGACGTGCGCTTCGTTTACCTGGAAGGCACATATGAGCTGATCCACCAGCGAATGTTGGAGCGCAGCGAGCACTATATGAAAGCCAGGATGCTCCAGAGTCAATTCGGGGAATTAGAACCTCCTGTACGAGCCTTGAGGGTGAACATCGATAGGCCAGTACGAGAGATCGTAGAAAAAATCAGGAATTTATTGGATCCCCAAGCGATGGTGGGGGACTAACTCGATCTCTCCAATTCCCTATTCAATTCTTTCGGGACCGTTTGATTGGAAATAACTGGTCCCTTCTCAAGAATTCCCGTTTCAAGGCGATCTACCCTGCTTTTAATGAATTTTATATTTTCCATTTATGGATTGTTAACTATGTTCTTGTATAGTAGTTAAAGGTATAAGATCGAATTGATCGAGGAGGTACATGCTATGTATAGAAGATTTCGTATGCCCACTATATGGCGTGAAATGGATCAGCTCCAGCGCGAGATGAACCGCCTGATGGATACCTCTTACGGGGCTCGCTCTTTTTCCCCCTTGAGTTATCCGGCGATCAATATCTGGACCAACAAGGACGAGATGATCGTCAGCGCGGAACTGCCTGGTATCAAAGCTGAGGACATTGACCTGGACATCACCGCTGATGGACTTGTGCTTTCCGGAGAAAGAAAGCCAGCTGCGGTCGGAGATGGTGCCCAGTACCACCGCCAAGAGCGCAATTTCGGCAAATTCAACCGCTCTATCCAGCTCCCGTTCATCGTTGACCCTGGGAAAACCAAGGCGGTCTTTAAGAACGGCATCCTGGAGATCACCCTTGTTCGCGCTGAGGCGGATAAACCCAAGAAGATTGCCGTCAAGGCAGGATAGTTGAGATTGTCTGATTGAAAAGGGAGGTTGATGAGATGACAAAAAAAGATCAAAAGGCCATGGAAGTGGCTGATCAGGAGATCGTTGAAAAAGAGGATTCCGAGCGCACCCGGGACCGACAGTGCTTTGTGCCCAAGACCGATATCTATGAGACCGAGGACACGATCATCCTGCTCGCCGACCTGCCGGGAGTGAGCCAGGATTCGGTGGATATCGTTTTGGACAAGAACGTCCTGACCATTGACGCGTATAACAGTTCAAGTGAGAACAAGGATTATTCAGTTACCTACAGTGAGTATGTCCCAGGTGATTATCACCGAAGATTCCGGCTGACCAGGGAAATCGACCGCGACAAGATCGAAGCCGTTGTTTCCGATGGGGTCCTCGAACTGAGGCTCCCCAAGGCTGAAGAGGCCAAGGTCAAGAAAATACCCATCAAAGCCGGATGATCATTCTCCCCAGCGCCTGAGATCCCTCAGGCGCTGATCATTTAAGGTGGAGAGTGAGCCAGGAATACCGAGTACCTAGAGCCATTTCCAGCTGGAGGGCTCGATCACCCGGTCCTTCCAGACCAGTTTCCCTCTCAAGCTGAGCCACAGGGAGCGTGCCGCTGAGAGCTCGTTGGCCAGCACTGTCACCGGGTATAGCAAAGCCAGCCAGGCTGGCAGTCCGAGGTGGATATAGGGGATGAGCCAGACCAGGATCGAGAGGCCCAGGCAGACCGCCAGGTCCCCCAGGTTCGCCCCGGGTGCCTTGCCAGCGATATTCATCAGCAGGAGGACCAGCGGTTCCAGAAAAAGGATCCCCAGCCACAGAAAGGCAAAGATGAAGGGCAGGAGGCGGAACTCAAAAGCAGCAAATAGATTCTTGGAAAATCCCTCTAAGGCCTGGCTGCTGGTTCTGTACATGCGGCAGGAGATCAGGTCTGAAACCGAAACCACTCTCCAGCGGAATCCGTCACGGTGGATCTTTCTTGCCAGCGAGAGATCATCTACGATCGATTGGCTGACCCCAGCGTGCCCGCCAATCGCCCGGTAAGCTTCCTTGCGAAAGAGCATCATCTGGCCCACGGCGGTGGTGAAGATCGCTGAAGGTATCCGGTATGCCAGGCCAAGAGGAAAGAACACCAGGACTGCCCAGGAGAAGAACGGCACCAGTAATTTTTCCCCCCAGGTCTGAAGCACCTGGCGGGGATAGCCGGTGAGCAGGTCCGCACTCTCACCTTCCAGGGCGGCTGTGGCTTTTAGTAAAGTCTCAGGGTGGTGAACCGTATCTGCGTCAGTGAAGAACAGCAGCTCACCCCGCGCTGCATCAGCGAGCTGGCTGCAGGCCCAGTTCTTCCCGGGGTGCAGATCAGGCCCCGGCTGGCCTTCCAGCACGGTCAAGCGCGGTTCCCCCTGGGCGATCTCCTGGAGCACCCTCAGAGTGCCGTCGCTGGAACTGTCATCGAGCACGATGACTTCAAAATCCGGGTAGTCTTGGGCGAGGAGCGACTTGACGCAAGCCGTGATGTTCAATTCCTCGTTACGGGCTGGTACCAGGATGGAGACAGGGAGGAAAGCGGGGGGAGGGGAATGACGGCGTGCCTTGCGTGCCAGCATGATATTCCAAAGGGCAATGGCCAGGATCACTATCTGGAAGATGATCAAATGGACTATCAGGTCGCTGCTGAGATAACGGATCATCGAGAGTTTACCCAGGGTCTTTGCGGAGGAGCTTATACCAGCGTTGATGAAGGTGGGGCTTTTTCATGAGCTCCAGGCGGTGGCTCCAGGCCAGCAGGGCGGTCTGGCCAACCCAGACAAAAAGCAGGGTGGGGTCCGGGATCCAGACCAGCAGGTTCAGCAGGATCACCCCCATCGCCAGCATGACCGCCCATCCCGGAGAACTGAAGATCAATATTCCAGCGACCACTCCCAGCACCGCGGGCAGTGAGGCTTGCCAGGTGGTGAGCCCGATCCACACGCCCAGAGCAGTGGCCAGGGCTTTTCCCCCCTTGAAATGCAGGAAAGGAGAGAACATATGCCCCAGCACAGGGGCCAGGGCGATCAAGACCAGACCCGGACCGTGGAGCCCAAGTATAAAGCGGCAGATGCCGACTGGAAGGGCTGCTTTACCAACATCCAATATCAAGGTTATAATTCCCAGCAGCGGACTTCCTGCGCGAAACAAGTTGGTTGCTCCTGGATTTCCGTCCCCAAAATCACGCACATCCACATCCAGGAAGAGCTTGCCAAGCCAGACGGAAAAGGGTAAGGAACCGCTGAGAAAAGCGAGTACAGACCAGGTGAAGTAAGCCATCATTAAAATCATACCAAGATTAAGCCAAAAACTGGAGCCAGGCTTAGGATTACTCCCTTCTCTCTCCGCTTCTTGAATTCGACGCCGGCCTGCCGGGAAGTTTAGCAGCTTGAGCAAACACAAATAGCCAAATGTATTACAAGTTCTCAAAGGTGCAGGTGTATTATGGATAATTCGAACGACCGGACCGTTCTTGAACCTCTGACAGTTGAGAGGATCCGAGAACTGTGGGGGAAAACCTACAACAAGGAAGGAAAGCCGGACTGGTCCCATTTGTTCCCTTACTATCACGACGAGATCGTCTTCCAGGACAGCATCCAGGTCGTTGAGGGAAAAAGCGATTTCATGGATCTCTGCCAGCGGCTGACTGACCGCTGTGAACAGCTCTCGATGGATATATACACGATTGCTGAGGCTCCGGGGTACTTCCTGTTCGATTGGGAAATGGTGATGACTTTCCGGAAATGGCCCAGCTCATCCATTTATGGATCCACCAAGATCACCATCGCGGAAGACAACCGCATCATTCGCCAGCGGGATTATTTTGACCTGTGGGGGGATATCTTCAATAACATCCCCTATTTCCATAAACCCTATCGCAGGTTCATGAAGCGCTATTTTGGCTAGGAGTGGGAAGCTGATTCGGATCGAGGAGGATACCAGGTGCATGATGTGATCATCGTTGGCGGCGGTGTTGCAGGTTTGACGGCTGGGGCTTTCTTAGCCAAGAACAATCATCCCCCCGTGATCTTCGAAAAAGAAGCTCAATGCGGCGGGTTGGTGAACAGTTTCGAACGCGACGGCTTTGTGTATGATGGCGGCATCCGGGCGCTGGATAATTCTGGGATCCTCTTTCCCATGCTCAAACAGCTCGGGTTGAAGCTGGAATGGGCCAAGAACCAGATCACAGTGGGGATCGAGGATCAGGTCATCGCGATTGAATCAGCGGAGGACCTCTTTCGATATCGAGACCTGCTGCTGTCCTTCTATCCAGAGAGTGCCGAGGATATTCAGGCGATCGTGGATAGCATGGAAGAGATCATGGGATACATGGATCTCCAGTACAGCATCGATAACCCGTCCTTCCTGGATGTCAAAAAGGACCTGGGTTATTTCGCGTCCAGAGTGCTGCCCTGGATGGTAAAGTACGCAATTGCCTTCCCCAAGATCGATCAGCTGGATCTCCCTGTAGAGTCATATTTAGCCCAATTCACCAGTAACCAAGCCCTGCTGGACATGATCACTCAGCATTTCTTCACTGAAACGCCCGCCTTTTTTGCCTTGGGCTACTTGAGAGTCTACCTGGATTACCATTATCCGCTGGGCGGCACCGGAAAGCTGACCCAGGAGCTGACAGAGTATATCCAGGAGAATTACGGCGCGATCTGCACCAGGACCCGGATCGTAGAAGTCGATCCGCTGCGGAAAACTGTCACAGACAGCGAAGGAAAGGTTTATTCCTTCCGCCAGCTGATCTGGGCAGCGGATCTTAAAGCTCTTTATCGATCCATTCCCCTCGACACGCTCCCAGCGGGAAATCTGAAAGAGGGCATCCTCCACAGGAAGTCCGAGCTGGAAGGGAAAACCGGCAATGATTCTGTCCTGACCCTCTATCTGGGCCTGGACCTTGAGCCTGGCTACTTCTCGGAGATCGCCAGTGAGCATTTATTTTACAGTCCCAGGCGAGAAGGGGAATCCGCGGCGGGATCTCCTCCCCTGCAGGAAGGCCGCGGAGCGCTGGAAGGCTGGCTCAAAGAATTCCTGACCTACTCGACCTATGAGATCTCCATTCCGGTGCTGCGGGATCCTGCCCTGGCTCCCAGGGGAAGGACTGGTTTGATCATCAGCCTGCTGTTTGATTACCAGCTCACCAGGTTGATCCAGGAAGGTGGCTGGTACGAGGATTTCAAGGATCTCTGCCAGCAGGAGATCATCCGCATCCTGGATGGATCGATCTATCCTGGCATAAAGGACAAGGTCATTCACGGATTTGTGTCCACACCCCTGACGCTGGAATCCAGAACGGCCAATACACAGGGCGCGATCACTGGCTGGTCTTTTACCAATCGCCCCCTGCCAGTCGAAAACCGCCTGCTGAAGGTCTTCAGCGCGACTCAAACGCCCATCCCCGATATCTTTCAGGCCGGGCAGTGGACTTTCAGCCCCTCGGGACTTCCGATAGCCATCCTGACTGGCAAGCTGGCGGCTGACCAGGTCCTGAAAGCTTTGAAATAGCGGGGTAGAAGAGGGACGGCGCGGTTTCTAGGTCCGGCTGCAGGGCCATGGAACCAGATCTTCGGAGGTTCTTCAAAGTCGGATATGTGATCTAATCGCCCAGGGCAGAACCAGTCTAGGATGCCTTGATTTTGCAGTGGACCTGCTACGCCCGGGCGACAGATCTTGAGGAGACTTGTAAATGAGCGAAAGCACAAAGCCATTCTGGGCAGACCCCCAGGTATTTGAGATCAACCGCCTGGAAATGACGGCATCCATGACCCGCTATCCGGATAAGGATACGGCGCTGTCCGGAGCAGGATCGGACCGCTATGTAAGCTTGAATGGGTTCTGGAAATTCCACTACCTGTCCAGCCTGCTGGAGTGGGATGATGCATTCGCCGGAACGGATTTCGATGACCAGGATTGGGATTTGATCGAGGTTCCAGGGACCTGGCAGATGCAGGGATACGGAAAGCCCCATTACCGGAATATCGGCCTGCCGCCCGGGGCAGATGAGAAAAATCCCCCGGGGATCGATCCCCACCTGAACAGCCTGGGCTGCTACCGGCAGCGCTTCTCGATCCCACTGGGTTGGCGGGGACAGCGAATAAGGCTGCATATTGGGGGAGCCAGGTCCGCTGTCAGGGTTTGGCTTAACGGGAAGGAAGTCGGGTACAGCCAGGATTCTTGGCTTCCAGGAGAGTTCGAGATCACTGACCACCTGGAGGACGGGGACAACCAGCTCTGTTTAGCGGTTTTTCGTTTTTGTGACGGAAGCTTCTTGGAAGACCAGGATATGTGGTTCCTCAATGGGCTGTTCCGGGATGTCTATCTCTATACGATTCCCGAAATCAGCCTGAAGGATTGTTTCTTCCGCTGTGAATTCGATGGCAAGTACCGGAACGCATTCTTCTTGGGGGATATCTATCTCGATTCACCCTATCAGAAAAAAGGTCCAGCCAGCTTGGAGGTCGAACTCTTTGATCCAGCAGGTGAGATCGTTTACTCTCACCAGCTGCCAATAGAAGAACAGGATGGGATCGAGCAAATATTCAACCTCTCAGAAAAGGTCCCCAACCCCCAGCAGTGGTCTGCCGAAACGCCTGTTCTCTATACCGTCCTGATCAGCCTGGTCGATCAAAAGGGCGAGCTGCTGGAAGTGGTTCCCTTCAAGTTCGGATTTCGCCAGGTTGAGATCATTGACAGCCAGGTTCTCCTCAACGGAAAGCCGATCATCATCAAAGGTGTTAACCGCCATGAATTTGACCCGCGGCAGGGCTGCGCTCTCAGCCGGGAAGCCATGGAAGAGCAGGTCAAAACCCTCAAGCGTTTCAATATCAACGCAGTGCGGACGTCACACTACCCCAACCATCCCTATTTCTATGATCTGTGCGACCGCTATGGGATCTACCTGATGGACGAAGCGAACCTGGAGTCACATCGTTTTGTCAAGCACCTGCCCAGGGGCAAACAAGCATGGAGGGGCGCTGTCGTGGCCCGGGGCGCTCGCATGGTCCGGCGGGACCGCAACCACCCCTCGATCCTGTTTTGGTCGCTGGGTAATGAAGCCGGCCAGGGGAAGAACTTTGGATTTGTGCGCCAGGAGATACTGGAGCTGGATGGCACACGCCCGATCCACTACGAAGGCGAGTACAGGTACTCCCATTCGGATTTCATAAGCATGATGTATCCCACCCCAGATTTCCTGGAAAAAGTGGTCAGGGGACAAGGGCCTCTGTGGTTCTTCAAAGCTGAAGGGGCATTTGGAAGGCCAGTCTGGCCCAAACATTACAGGGGAAAGCCGGTGTTGGCCTGTGAATATGCCCATGCCATGGGCAACAGTGTCAGCAGGCTGGACAAGTTCCTGAAAGTCTTTGAATCTTACCCGAACTGCGCTGGTGGGTATATCTGGGATATGATCGACCAGAGCCTGCTGCAAGATGGGGGGGACGGCACTATGGTCTGGACTTATGGTGGGGATTGGGGCGATGAACCCAACGATGGGTTCTTCTGTATCAATGGCCTGTTCCAGCCCGATCTGCTTCCCAACCCCCAGGCGTTCGAGGTCCGTAAGGTTTACCAGCCGCTGAAAGTACGCCCGGGGGATCTGACGGCGAACGAAGTAGTCATCCATAATAAGAACACCTTCAGTGACCTGGATGATCTGATCCTGAGCTGGTCCTTGACCAGGGATGGGGAGCTGATCGATTCCGGAACCATGCCAGCCCCTGCGATCCCACCCGGAGAACGGCGAACCTTGATCATTCCCTACAGCATCCCGGAAGAGACTCGATCAGGCTCCGAGTATCAGCTTTTGGTGGAGTTCCTTCTTGAGCGGAGGACGGAATGGGGTTCGAAAGGTCACCGGGTGGCCTGGGACCAGATAACACTGCCAGCCGAGCAGGATCTGCCCGCCGAAGACGCATCCCTCCCCCAAGCGCTCACCACTCCCATGATCATCCATCCCGAGGAAAATCTGCTGGAGATCCTGGTCGGAGAGACCAAGCTTTCCTTCCGGCCGGAGAGCGGCTACCTGCTTTTGTTGGAGCAGCAGGGTATTCCGCTGCTGGTAGGTCCCCTGGTGCCAAATCTCTACCGTGAACTGGACAATGACCTCCTGCCCGAAATCCTGCTGCCCGGCTTGGGGAGCTATTTCAACCTTAACAGGAAGTGGAAAGACTATCGGTCCGGTTTAAGCCTGGTGGATTTCCAGGTTGAGCGGACCGGTGCGGACCGTGTTCTGGTCCGCTCCGCTTACCGGCTGCCGCAGGGGCGAGCACCGTTTCAGCTCAGCTACCTGGTGGGATTGAACGGAGAACTGGAGGTCCGCTGCCAATTCCAGCCCCGCCATGAACTGCTCCGGCTGGGCTTGCAGCTACCGCTCAGCGGCAGGTTGGTCAACACGACTTGGTATGGAAGAGGCCCGCACGAGACCATGCCTGACCGGAAAACGGGCGGGATGGAGGCTGTCTATCACCTGCCCAGCAGCCAGGTCCGCCATGACTACATCCACCCCCAGGAAAATGGCAACCGCACCGATGTACGCTGGGTGAAGTTCACAGACCAGCAGGGTCAAGGCATGCTGATCCAGCAGCTGGACGGCCAGCTGCTCAATTTCAGCCTCTGGCCGTACACTGAGGGTGATCTGCTCGATGCGGAACACATCCACGAGCTGCCGGAACGGGATTTCTACACTTTGAACCTCGACCTGGCTCAGCGTGGTGTGGGCGATCTGTTCAGTTTGATGTACGGCAGGGATCCTGATGCTCGCTTGCGGCGCGGCAAGACCTACCATTTTGGCTTTCGGCTCCAGCCCATCATGGATTGACCCGCACTCGCCCAAATCTACCTATTGCTATCCTCAGTGAAGTTCCTGACCATGGATCAGACCTTAATTACATTCCTGTAAAACAACCTAGCGCGCCTTGTTACAGAGATGTAGAATGAACACAATCAAGGAAGTGCCAGGTGTCCATTCCCAAAGCATCGTTGGCAGCTCTGGGGGATATCCATTATTCTGTGGAACATATAATGACCCAAAAAGTGACTGGAATTGTGATGCTGGTAGGTAATCAAGGGGTTGGCAAGACAGCTGTCCCCAAAGTCCTGGACCTGGTCAGCAGGGGAGAAATACCAGGCGGCGACCTGTTAGACAGCATCCGCAAGACCAATACTCTCGAATACGAGTACTTGACAACCCAGCAGCATTTGGCTGGTGAGGACTATGCAGTCACTCTTCAGTTCCTGGTTCCGCCAGGTAAGAAACGGGGGGAGGGAGATCCTGCAGGCAGATCGTTCGAAGATGTGATCGAGATCTTCAAGCCCACCATTCACCGCCTGGATGTGGTGCTGTTCACTTATGATCTCACCAGCAAGGAAAGCTTCCAGGGCTTGGCGTACTGGATCGATGGAGTGGAGGATCTGCTCAACGATGCCTCACATTTCATTCTGCTGGGCACTCATCTGGACAAGACTGACCTGGTTGAGGTTACCAAGCAGGATATCGAACAGGGTTTGGAACATCTGGCATCGGAAATTCGCTCCAAGCGCCCTGGCTGGAAGGGGAATTTCGCGCATCTGGAGGTCTCCAATCTGACGGGGGAAAACCTGGAATCCTTGATATTCTATCTGGCTGGAAGCGTGGTAAGTTCCCGGCAAATGCAGGACTGACCGCGCCTGGTCGGTTCCAAATCCATCTCACTTCTCATTTTCGGTGACCAGTTGATCCGGATTTGCATAGGTCGCAGGTTTCTTGGGATTGTAAGATTCCAACCTTTCTTCTCATCTATAGTGGTGACAGGACAGACAACAAGCGAGGTATTACTATGCAGTTAACCGGTATTCATCATGTGACCGCAGTCAGCGCCAGGATCGCGGATAACATGGATTTCTATACGGCAGTGCTTGGTTTGCGGCTGGTCAAACGGTCGGTCAACCAGGATGATGTCTCAGCTTACCACTTGTTCTATGCTGATAAATTGGGCTCCCCTGGTACGGATATGACCTTCTTCGATTGGCCCCGGATTGGAGCGGACCTGCGGGGAACGGACAGCATAGCCGGTACAGCCTTTCGGGTGTCCAGCCGGGAAGCTCTGGAATTCTGGGCAGAGAGATTTGACAAGCTGTCCGTGAAACGAGGGCAGATCAGTGCCTTTGCCGAACGGGATCTGCTGCCTTTCGAGGATCCGGAAGGTCAGCAGCTCTATCTGGTGAACGACCGCGGGGCAGATTTCGAAGGAGAGATCTGGCCCCATCCTGAAATACCCGATGAGTATGCGCTGCGTGGTTTCTACAGTGTGGTGCTGTTAGTGCCAGAGAGGACGCAGTTGAGCTGGATCTTCAAGGAGATCCTGGGATTCTCAGAGGTGCTCCAGGCGAACTGGACCGATGGGACCACCCCCGCTGCGATATTCTCGACCAACTCGGCGGGTGGGCCGGGAAGGGAAGTCTGGCTCCTGGAAGATCCAGAATCTCCCCGGGCCCGTCTGGGAGCCGGGGGGACACATCATGTCGCGTTCCGGGTGGGCGATGTGGAAAAGCAGATCGATTGGCTGGAGCGCCTGCAGAAGGCTGGTTTGAACGTCAGTCCCCAGATCGACCGCTTCTGGTTCAAATCCATCTATTTCCGGGTCACACCCGGGATCCTGTTCGAGATCGCTACGGACGGGCCTGGCTTTGCCATCGACGAGCATCCAGAAAGCTTGGGGGAGAATCTGGTCCTGCCACCCTTCCTGGAAGGCCGGCGGCAAGAGATCGAGGCTGGCTTAGTACCCCTCCCTGGAGGATAAAGAATGAGTTTCGATGTCCATCAAGGGCAGCCGATCCTGCAGGCGGGGGAAAGTATGGAAAGGGCTGATCGGCTGGTGATCCTGCTTCACGGCAGGGGCGCGACAGCCGAAAGCATGCTGAGTTTGTCTGAATCCCTTCAGTCCGCGAATACCTGCTTCTGGTTGCCCCAGGCGGCGGGAAATCGCTGGTATCCTAATACTGCGTTTGGCCCCCTAGAGCCCAACGAGCCAGACCTGTCTTCTGCCCTGTCCCTGGTTTCCAATTTGATCGATCAGGCAGCAGCAGCGGGAATATCCAAAGAATCCATCCTGCTGGGAGGTTTTTCCCAGGGCGCTTGCCTGGCCGCTGAATACCTGGTCCGGAACCCTGATCGCTATGGAGGCTTGTTCGTGTTCAGCGGTGCGCTGATCGGTCCCCCGGGGAAGGTGCGCGTGCTTATTGGTGATTTACGCGAGACACCCGCCTTTCTAGGATTGGGGGACAGGGATCCCTGGGTCGCATTGGATGTTTTTGAGGAAGCCGGTCGGGTCATCACAGATCTGGGCGGCTTGGTTGATAAACGGATTTACCCTGGCATGGGTCACACGATCAATCAAGAGGAGATCGAATTAGTGCGCCAGATGATCGCCTCTGCCTGAATGTTGAATGAGAGAGGACATCACTTATGACGGTACATTGGACAGCGGAGAATATCCCAGACTTAACGGGAAAGGTGATCGTAGTGACCGGGGCGAACAGCGGTATCGGGCGGGAAGCTGCCCGGGAGCTGGCCCGGAAAGGCGCTGAAGTGATCATGGCCTGCAGGGATCAGACAAAAGCGCAGGCCGCCTTGCAGGACATCAAAGGAGAGATACCCGAGGCCAGGCTGGCCTCACTCACTCTCGACCTGGCAGACCTGGCTTCGATCAAGAGGTTTGCGGAGGAGTTCAGAAACCGCTATGATCGACTGGATGTTCTCCTCAACAATGCGGGGATCATGCTCGTCCCTTATGGACGGACCACAGATGGCTTTGAAAGGCAGTTCGGAACCAATCACCTGGGACATTTCGCGCTGACAGGCCATTTGATCGATCTGATCCTGGAAACGCCCGGGTCGAGGGTTGTTAACATCAGCAGTAACGCCCATTACGGGGGAGAAATGGATTTTAACGATCTACAATTCGAGCATGGCGGCTATAAATCCATGAAAGCCTACAGCCGTTCTAAACTGGCAAATTTGCTTTTCACCTATGAACTGCAACGGCGTTTTGAACGCCGGGGAGCGAAGTCCCTGGCGCTGGCAGCCCATCCCGGTATCTCAGCGACCGGTCTGGCTGACCACTTCCTGCAAGGCCGTGCGGTGTGGTTGATCCAGGGCATCATGAAGGTCCTGTTCCAGAGCGCCGAGATGGGTGCCCTTCCGGGCTTACGGGCCGCAACCGATCCCCATGCTCAGGGAGGCAGTTATTATGGTCCTGGCGGCAAGGGAGAAAGAGCTGGTTTCCCTAAGGTGGTCTCCTCTAACCAGGTATCACGCAGTGAGGTGGATGCCGCTCGATTGTGGTCGATCTCGGAAGAGCTGACCGGCGTGAGCTTCCTGTCCTGATAGGTGTCTGAAAGACCTGGTGTGCCTGAAAAATAACAGATGCCGGCTTCCAGGTAAATTGGGGCCGGCATCTTGTTAATTCGGCGTGCTTTCAGTTGTCTAGATTTCCTGGTTGCCTTTCTTCTCCCTCTTGGCCAGGATCCCCGGGAAGAAGATAAAGAAGATGTATCCTGCCAGGCTCGCGTACCCCAGCCAATCGTTGCCCAGCTGGGTGTAGAGTGATCGCCTCTGGGCTGGAACCACGTCCGCCAGGATCACCTGGCTGCTGCCTTGATTGCTGCGGATATCGGCCACGATCCTGCCGTGAGAATCTGTGATCATGGAGTAGAAGCCGCGGTCGGCATTGATGACTGGGACCTGGTTTTCTACTGAGCGCATGACAAAGTGAGTCCAGTTCTGCTCCGAGATCCCCACAGTGGTGTCATAGCTGGGGATTCCCAGGAGCTGAGCCCCCCGGCTGACCGTTCTCCGGGCCGAGTCCGTGAAAACCCCATCCATGCAGATGATCGATCCCAGTTTCCCGTAAGGCGTGGGATTGATGGGATAGGTGCCTGCAGTTGCCGTGGGGGGCTCCCCGAAGGCATGCTGTTTGCCGTAGATGGGTGAAAAGTCTCCCTCGGGGCTGATCAGCACGGTCTCGTTATGCCAGCCGGCGTCATCATGGTAGGCGTAGGTGAAATACAGGTAGGTCCCTGCCTGTGCGACCATGTCCAGGATCCTATCTGTGTACCTGGTCTGGGGATCGAAACCGAAAGCCATTTCCGGGACGTAGGCAATCTTTGCGCCTTTCTCGGCAGCCTCTTGCAGGAGGCTGCCCAGCAGGTCCAGGCGCGCTTCTTGCCCGGCGTCATCGACCTGGTGTCCGGGATCAGCGATATCCATCTGCAGGGCTGCCACCCGGACGGTATTGGCGCTGTCTGGTTGTTGATTGAGAATGATCAGGCTGAGTCCGATCCAGGCCGTCAGGATAACCCCGGCTGCGATCAGCCAGCTGCGGGATTGTCCGGGATCTGCTGGAATGACCTCATCTGAAGGCCATTTACGGTCTATCCAGACGATTGCTGCCTGGGCGAGGGCAAAGTTGACCAGGATCACCACCAGGTTCAAGCCGTAGATGCTGAAGATCGATACCGGCTGGACCAACCAAGCTTGGCCTGCCAGCGGGTTGGCCACAAATCCCATCGTGCCCAAGAAAGGGATGAAGCTGCGGATCATCTCGAAGCCTACCCAGGCAAATAAGCCCTGCAGGACAAACCAGCGAAATCCCGTTCTCTCGTTGAATTTCCTATCTGTGCTGGTGAAAAAGGTGAAAACCGCAATCAGCAAACCCATATGCAGGAGCCAGAAGGGGGCTCCTTCGATATTGAAGATCCGGTATAAGAAAGGCCAGAGCCAGATCCCAAGGGCGATGGTGGGTGCCAGAGCTGACCATTTCAACGGGAAGAGGCGGTGCTGGGCGATCAGGTAGAGGGTGACCGCAATGAAGATCAGGGGCCAGATGTTCAAGGGGGGGAAAGCCAGATAAAAACAAGCGCCACTGGCCAGGGATAGAATGATGCCAATGATGGTTCGCTTGGATCTCATATCATCCTCCTTTTTTATGGATACTGAGGGTGGGACATGCCAATACGCCGGGTTTATCAAGGTGGATCCCTGCCTGTTCAAGACGCAGGGATCAGGGATCATGGGAGTTATCCACCACCGATAAATTCTATTTGGCTTCGGAGATCCATTGAATGAAAATAGGAAGGGGGGTTAGCCCTTCCTATATCATACATTAATATCGAACCTGGGCAAACACCCCCCTCGCTCGGTCCTTATGGACTGACTGTGTCTGAAGGGACTGGTGTTGCGGATGGTGTCGGGGTGGTCGTCTTCGTTGTCGATGCGGTGGTGGCTGTGGGAGAGGTGCTGTCGCTCACCAGGATCATGACATAGAAACTGTCCCCGAAAAAGCTGCCGGAATCTGTCGCCATGCGCCAGTTGCCGGTGTACGCTCCAACGGTCGTAGGAGCGGTCATCTCGATCGAGATATCGACCTGCTTGCCGGGTTCGATCGCCTTGG
>JBGCVQ010000117.1:0-4253 GCA_045888315.1 Anaerolineales bacterium
TCATCCTGACCTATTTCATCCTGCGCTCCCGGTTGAGGGGACTGCGCTTGATGGTCACTGTCTCCCTGGTGCTCTATGGCGTAAAGACATTCCTATCGATCATTGAGGCCTGGTGGTTCATGACAGATGTAAACGCAGGGGAAATGCCCGGGCTGTTTTTGATGACCGTCCCCATGGCTGTGCTTTTCCCGGTGATCGCCGTCTGGATGCTGGGCAAAGCCAAGAAGGGCGAAGAGGTGGACGAGACACCCAACACTCGCCTGGTCATGCCCACCGGGCAGCTTGTCTGGAAAGTTGCCTTTCTATCCGTGATCGTTTATCCGGCGTTGTTCTGGACCTTCGGCTATTATGTGGCCTTTAGCAATCCTGAACTGGTCGCTTATTACGGATCTACCCATCCCGGCAGTTTCCTGGCCCAGATGGGCAATGTCTGGGCAGATGATCCCTTCGTGTTCCTGTTCGAGATCTTCAGGGGCTTGCTGTGGGTTGCTCTTGCCGTACCTGTCATTCGCACTACCAAAGGCCGTGTTTGGGAAACCGGATTGATTTTGGGGCTGCTTTTCGCACTTGTGCAAAACGACGTCCATCTAATTCCCGGTGTGATGCCGCCTTCTGTGCGATTATCACATTTCATCGAAACAGCCACATCTAACTTCATCTTTGCACTCCTAACAACCTGGTTACTGCACAGAAAACACAGCTCGCTGCGCGACTTGTTCAGCTTCAAGCGAGGAATACCAGAGATCGATTAGGGTTTGTGTTTCGGAGAACCGGAAGATCGGAATCGAAAACGCCTGGACAATCTACCAGGAGTTTTTTCCATAAGGGTGAGAAGATTTAGCCCTGGTTTGGGAGAGAAATAACCCCTTTGGGGTATGACAGGTGCCTGGACTTATCCTACAATCAGGGCATCACAACTGGATTTGATTTCTTGAGGAGAAACAGATGAACTATTGTAAACCAATAACAAGGATCAATAAACTCTTCTTGTTGATTTTAAGACTGAGCCTGCTGTTATCTGTTCTATTGGTGGGGTGTGGTGGTTCCCCCTCGGCAGAGGTTCTGGAAACGGTGGACTATGCCCCCATAACGACGGACATCTGGCCGGTCTCAACCCCGGAGGAGCAGGGGCTTGATCCGAACCTGGTAGCTGAGCTGTACAATAACGCCGAACAACTCCCGACGGTTTACAGCTTGCTGGTCTTCAAGAACGGCTATTTGATCGCTGAGGACTACTTCAATGGCGGATCGCCGGACAGGCAGTCCAAGGTCCAATCGGTCACGAAAAGCATCACCTCAGCCCTGGTAGGCATCGCCATTGAAGAGGGGTGTCTTACAGGTGTTGATCAGAAGATGATGGATTTCTTTCCTGAATATGCGGATCAGGTTACTGACACCCGCAAGTTCGATATCACGATCCAGCAAATGCTCCAGATGCGGGCGGGGTATCCCTGGGAGGAATCCACCCCGGAATTGATGGACCTGCTGTTCTCCGGCTTCCATAATGACACACTCGTTCAGGTGCCATTGGTTCGAGATCCTGGCTCTGATTCCGAATACAGCAACCTGACCCCCCACATCCTGGGCATGATCGTGGCCCGAGCTTGTGATACTGACCTGAGGAGCTTTGCCATCGAGCATCTGTTCGGGCCTTTGGGCATTGAACCTGGCTTCTGGCAGCAGGATTGGGACGGCAACTACCTGGGTTTTGCCGATCTTGACCTATCCTCAACCGACCTGGCCAAATTTGGCCTGATGATCGCCAATGATGGAGTATATGATGGTAAGCAGATCGTTCCTGCAGATTGGGTGGAAGAATCTCTGCAATCCTATTCCAAGAGGACCTGGAAGTTCCGTGTTGGCCCCAACTGGAAGGCTAATGAGTACGGATACCAGTGGTGGTCGATCAAGGCCGGCAGCTACCGCTACCATCTCGCCTGGGGACACGGCGGTCAGCAGATTGCGATCGTGGATGACCTCGATCTGATGGTAGTGCTGCTGGCAGACGCCCTGTATGCTCAGCATGGTGATGACCCCTGGAAGATCGAGAAAGGGAACCTCAATCTTGTGGCTGATTTTATAGCCTCTCTGCCAGCCAGCGGCCAGTGACCAGCCCATCTCGGGCGAATGATAGGACGAGGAGACTCAGCATGAAAGCAGTCAGATACGAGCAATACGGCCCGCCGGAGGTGCTCCAGATCGTGGATCTCCCGAAACCGGAACTGACCCAGGACCAGGTCCTGATCCGGATTCATGCGACCACTGTCACTGCCGGGGATTGGCGGATGCGCAAGCCTGATCCCCAGGCGGCCAGACTCTATAACGGCTTATTTGCGCCGCATAAGGTCCAGGTGCTGGGTTTTGAGGTCGCCGGCGTGGTCGAGGAGGTGGGAGGCCAGGTCAGCCGCTTCAAGGTTGGCGACGAGGTTTACGGACCAACCGGGCTGCTGTTCGGGGGCTACGCGGAGTATATCTGCCTTCCGGAGAACGGCACGGAAAAGACCGGATTCGCGGCAATAATGCCCACAAATCTGCGGTTTGAAGAGGCAGCCGCGGTCCCAACCGGCGCCCTGGCTGCCCTCAATTTACTGAAAATGGGGGGGATTACCCCTGGGATGAAAGTCCTGGTGATAGGGGCTTCCGGCTCGGTGGGATCCTATGCCCTTCAGCTTGTACGCTATCATGGCTGCCAGGTGGATGGTGTTTGCGGGAGCCACAACGTGGATCTTGTCAAGGATTTGGGAGCGGAGAATGTCTATGATTATTCCCGCAGCGATTTCAGAAAAAGCGGCCAGCAGTACGATTTGGTCTTCGACGCAGCCGGGAGGATGATCTCCGGGATCACCAAGCGGGGGATCCGGAATTCGCTCACTCCGTCTGGTAAATTCGTCAGCGTGGAGATGAGCCGCTCGGATCGGCCCCAGGACCTGGAGAGTCTGACCGGCTTGATCGAAGGCGGCCACCTGCTGCCGGTGATCGACCGGGTTTTTTCTTTGGAGGAGATTGTCCAGGCCCACAAATACGTTGAAAGCGGCCGGAAAAGCGGCGGCAATGTTGTGATCCGGGTCCTGCTGGCCTGACAGGGATAACAAACAGGATATTGGAAACCGGAGCTTGCGCGCCAGCTCAACTCACTCAAGGCGCATTCGGTGATTTTCGGTTCAGCATCTTGAAAGCATGGAAATGGCTTTGAGCATTGTACTAAGTAGATTTGGAGGAGATGATAATGAATGAAATGAGCGACGGGACTTCCATCCCCCAGTACAGTTTTGGAAAGGTGATTGCCGTCTGGGCAGCAGCAGCCATACCGATGGGACTTTTAGGGTGGGTCGTTGCGCCTGCTTTGGCTGCTGATCCAGCCAAGCCGGGATTCGAGCGCCTGGCTGTGCTCACCGTCGGTTTGGTATGGCAGTTCCTGCTGGTGATGTTCCTGGTCTACAAAGAGGCAGGGAATCTACGCTGGCAGACATTAAAGGAGCGGCTCTGGCTGAATGCCCCCAGATCCCCGAAAACTGGACAGACCTCGCGGAAATTATGGTGGTGGATCGTACCGTTGCTGATCCTCACTGCCCTCTATGACATGGAGCTGGGTGGCTATGTTGAAAAATTCGTCACCTCGATCTTCCCCTTCCTGGCTGAACCCCCTGGATGGGCGCTGGGCACACTGCTGGATTCTCCCGAGGGCAAAGCGATGATGGTGGGTGCCTGGGACATCCTGGCACTGTTTGCTGTCAACGCGGTGTTCAACACCGTCCTGGGGGAGGAACTGCTTTTCAGGGGTTTACTGCTGCCGCGCATGAATAAAACCTTCGGAAAATGGGATTGGGTCGCCAATGGCGTCCTGTTCGGCCTCTACCACATCCATCAACCCTGGAGCATGTTCGCATTGGGAAGCTTGTTTTTGTTCGCCTACCCAACCAAGCGCTTCAGGAGCTCCTGGTTCGGGATCATTGCCCACTCCGGGCAGAGCGTTTTCTTCTTGTTCCTGATGTTGGGACTCGTACTTGGTTTGGCCTGAAGGGTTGTTTGAATGATGGTGATCAAAAGGATTGATCAATGAAGGCAGTCATCTATACACAGTACGGATCCCCAGAGGTGCTTCAACTGACTGAGCTGGATAAGCCAACACCTGGCGATCAGGAGATCCTGGTCAAGGTCCGGGCGACGACGGTGACCTCGGGGGTGGTATGGGCCCGAGCTGGCAGGCACCCCGACTCTCCGCTGTTTACCCTGGCGGTCCGGATTATCTTTGG
>JBGCVQ010000117.1:4353-8787 GCA_045888315.1 Anaerolineales bacterium
TGGTCTATGGGGCTTCCGGTAGCGTGGGCACCTTTTCGGTGCAGATCGCTAAGAATTACTATGGGGCGGAGGTCACCGGGGTCTGCAGCGCTTCCAACCAGGAATTGGTGCGGTCGCTGGGAGCGGATCAGGTGATCGATTATACCCGAGAGAATTTCACGCTCAATGGTGAGATGTATGACCTGATCTTTGACACGGTTGGAAAACTAGCTCCGTCCCGCTGTAAGGGATCGCTGAATCAGACTGGAAAATTCTTGAGCGTCAAATCTCCCACATGCGAAAATCTGGAGGATTTGCTTCTGCTGAAAGAGCTGAGCGCAGCCGGGAAAATCAGGTCCGCGATCGATCGGATTTATCCGCTGGAGCAAGTTGCCGAGGCTCATAAATATGCGGAAAGAGGCCATAAAAAGGGAAATGTCGTCATCACAGTAGGGCATTAACGGGGATAATTATCCTGGCCCGGATCATAACCCAATATGAAAAACGAAGGAGAAAGGAAAATGGAGCCGATCAGAATCAAATTAGCGGCAGTTTGGATTGCCCTCATGCTAGTCTACCTGCTGGGGGATGTGCTGCGCATTTTCAGCGGGGATTTTGAAGTAGGGGAAGTAGGGGGTATGGAAGTCAGCCAAGGTTTGTATCTGGGGATGGCTGTGTTCATGCTGCTGCCGATCCTGATGGTCTTGGTGAACATTTTTTTTGAAGGCCAGGTCGTGCGCTGGTCAGACATCATTCTGGCGGTGGTGTTCTTCCTGGTTAACGCGGTTGGCTTGCCGACTTATCCCGGACTGTATGATAAATTCCTGATCGCGGTCAGCCTGGGGATGAATATCTTGATCGTGTGGCTGGCTTGGGGTTGGGTCATCTGAGCGGTATTGGATCATTCCAGAAAGCATACCGGATCATAGCAGTGCTTGGTATTGGCTAATTATTAGGAAGTGAACCGAACATGGACGAGAATAACAACACTTATATGCAGCATAAATTACTGACTTCGCTAATCCTTCATATCCTGCCAGGAGCAATCACGGCAGGGGGTTTCTTCCTCCTCCGGCCGGTTCTTAACCGATTCGGCTTCCCGCCGCTGCTGGCCTTCCTGCTGGCAGTCCTGCTTCTCGACCTGCCCGTCATGCTGGGGATCATGCTCTTGGCTGGAAAGCGTGCCCAGGGGCGGCTGACCCTGAAGGATGTGGTGGGTTTTCAGGACCGCCTTCCCCTGGGAAAGTTCCTGCTCTATTTTGGGGGAGCTTTCCTGCTGGTCTACTTGCTGATAAGTTTGGTCACACCCCTGAATACCTTGATCTCGGAGCGGCTGTTCTCCTGGCTGCCCGCTTGGATCTTCCTGGACGATCAAGCCCAGTATCTGGCCTATGGGAAGGGCATTCTGATCTTCACCTTCAGCCTGCAGCTGATCCTGACCGGGATCGTCCTGCCCTGGGTGGAGGAGCTCTACTTCAGGGGTTTCCTGCTGCCTCGCCTGGACCACCTGGGTTGGTGGTCACCCTTGTTCGGCGGTTTGTTCTTTGCTTTCTATCATGTCTGGCAGCCCTATGGATTCCTCACCATATTTGTGCTGGGAGTGTCCCTGGGGTATCTGGTGTACTGGCAGAAGGATTTGCGATTGCCTATCTCCCTTCACATGCTCGCTAATCTGGCTGCCAGGATCGGTTTCTTGATGGCCGCTTTATCCATGTAAGTATTTAGTTTAGCAGGACTTCGTCAGTAGGAGCAAACTGGACTCTAATAGTCAAACCAAAAGAGATCATCATTCGGACTTGGTGGTGAAGTCCGAAAAAATGACTGTAAAAAGTCCTTGTGGGGTGGGTGACACCCAGTATAATAAAGGGGTATGCCGCACCCCATTCTGGCCACAAAGCTCTTCATCCCCTCTCCCAGCCAGGAGTTGGTCAGCCGCCCCCGGCTGATCTCTTCGCTGAGAGAGGGGATAAGTAAGAAGTTGGCCCTGGTCTCCGCGCCAGCGGGTTTTGGGAAGACCACGCTGGTGCTGGATTGGCTTTCCTCCCTGGACCGGTCTATTAAGGTTGCCTGGGTCTCCCTGGATGAGAGGGATAATCTTCCCTCCAGGCTGTTAGCTTACCTGATCGCCGCCTTTCAGCAGATCGATCCGGACGTAGGACAAGAGGCTTTGCGGTTGTTGGAGACCGTAGAGATGGAGGAGGATGAGGCTGCCCTGGTCTCTCTTCTCAACGAGCTTGGCTCTATCAAGGATCCCATCGTTTTCGTGCTGGATGATTTCCAGGTACTTGAGGCATCGGCTGTCCTGGAGCTGGTTGCATTCCTGATCGATAATTTACCTGCCGGGATCGATCTGATCCTCTTGACCCGAGAGGATCCCATTCTGCCCCTGGCCCGACTGCGGGCGGATGGGCAGCTGGTGGAGCTCAGGGCTGCTGATCTGCGGTTTTCCAGGGAAGAGTCCGCCTTGTTCTTCGAGCGAGTCATGGCTCTGGATATCGCCCCCGAGCAGCTGGAAGCCCTGGAAGAGCGGACGGAAGGCTGGATTGTCGGGCTGCAGCTGGCAGGCTTGTCCCTGCAGGGTCAGAGAGATCTGACAGGCTTGATCGAGGAATTCACCGGCAGCAACCGCTTGGTGCTGGATTACCTGGTGGAGGAGGTTCTCTCCAAGCAGCAACTGGCTGTTGCGTCCTTTTTGCTGAAAACCTGCCTGGTCGAGGGGTTGACCGGAGGACTTTGCAATGCCTTGACCGGGAATAATGACGGAGCGGAGATGCTGGAACGTTTGGAAAGAGCTAATCTGTTCCTGGTCCCCTTGGACAGCAGCCGCACCTGGTATCGCTATCATCACTTGTTCCAGGACCTGCTCTTTCAGCGCTTGACCCAGAGCTCACCAGGCGAGGTCCAGGACCTGCGCTTGAAAGCCAGCCGCTGGTATCGAGAACAGGGGATGGCTGAAGAAGCGGTCGATCAAGCACTGCTGGCCGGTGATTATCAATATGCAGGAGAGCTGGTCCTGGAATATCTGGAAAGTTCCCTGTGGGTCATGGAGCAGGACCTGCTGGAAAGCTGGTTGTCGCGCATACCCGAGGACAATATCAGCTCAGTCTCCATGCTCTGTATCATCAAAGCCGCAATAGCGCTCAACAGTGGCCACCCTGAGCAGGCTGAAACCGTTCTCCAAAGCTGTGGTTTTGAGTTTGAGCGATATCTCAGAGACGGGCAATTTCTGGAAGATCCGATCAGCCGCCTCGATCCAGTCTATCGGAATCTGCTGGGCCGTGGAGCCGTGGTCAAAGCGCATCTTGTATCATTTGTGGGGGATAACCCGCTTTCCCGCCAATATTCGTCCCTGGCGCTCAAGCTCCTACCCGAAGAGGATACGATCTGGCGCTGGTACGCCCTGGATAGCCTGGGTTCCTCCTACAGCGGTTTGGATGAGGAACAAGCATTTCATGCCCGGTCAGCGGCTGTGGAGGAGAGCAAGAAGACCAGCTACCCATCCCTAAAACTTTTGTCCAACCTGCGCTTGGTGGTCACCTTGAGGGATATTGGCTACCTGCAGCAGGCCAGTGAGGTTTTGACCGGGAGTTTGCGGTTGGCGCAGGAAAGCGGTTTGGATGCTACACCCATGGCGGGGTGGATGTTCTCTTTATCGGGAGAACTTCTGGCGGAAAAGGGGCAGCTGGACCAAGCCCTGGAATATGCCAAAAAAGGCCTGGACCTGGCTTCGCGGGGCAGCGAGGTCATCTACCTGGGCAGCAGTTATTTGTGCTTGCTGCGGGTGCTGTTCTCGCGGTCTGAATATCAGGATCTGCGAGATACGATCCAGGATGTCAGGCATTTCAATCTCAACCAGGATTTCTCACCCTGGACCTTGAATCAATTGGCTGCCTGGCAGGCGCGAACCTGGATCCAGGAGGGCCAACTGGGATACGCCCAGAATTGGCTGGAAAGCCTGGATTTCGATCCCCTGGGGGAATATCTGCCGCCCCATGACTTTGAGTACGGCGTGATCGCCAGGCTGTTCCTGGCCCAGCATGAAGTTGAAAATTCCGCTCGATTGCTGGATCACTATTTTCCGCGTGTGTCCGCTGGAAAGAGAACTTCGAAGACCATCGAGGTCCTGATCCTGCAGGCTTTAAGCGCTGAAGCCGCGGGAAGGCGGTCCCAGGCATTTGAGTTCCTGGAAACAGGACTCAAGTCTGCTCTGCCCGGGGGGTACCTGCGGACCTTCCTGGATGAGGGACCGGCTCTGATCGAGCTCCTTGAGCTATATCGACCAGAAGACCAGCAGCTGGCAGGGTATCGCCAGAATCTGCTGGAGGCTGCTCCTGGGCAGGATCGGTCTGGGATCCAGGCTGCCAGCCAGGCCCTGGTGGAGCCGCTTACGGACCGGGAACTGGAAGTCCTGCAGCTGATCGCGGCCGGGAACACCAATCCCGAGATCGCTGATGC
>JBGCVQ010000118.1:0-3809 GCA_045888315.1 Anaerolineales bacterium
CCCAGGCTGCTGCCCGCAACCTGGGCGGTCAGCATGCCTCCTTTCAGCTGGCCAAGGCTTTCCCGGCCGTAATAGCGAGCAAAGAGGGTGCCTCCCAGCAAGGAGATCAAGCCAGCAGAGATACCGATCAGCACGGCGTAGCTGTGGGCCATCCAGGGCGCCGCAGCCTGGGAGAGCACCGCGATGCCAGCAGCCAGGGAAGACATACAGATCAGCAGCAGTACCCGCAGGGATCCCCGGTCCGCGATCGGACCCATAAGCAGCTGTGTAGCCAGGGAAGCAGCCGCGTAAGTGGTATAGGTGGCAGCCGCCACCCCTGCCGTGATCCCCTGTGCATCCAGGATGGACAGCAGATTGAAGAACACCGCGGTGATCACCATCGCCCACAAGGCAGCGTTGCTGACCATGATCCAATAGGCCGGCGTTTTGCGGGCTTGGGCCGCTGTCCAAACATCGTCAGCTTTCGGCAGAGCTTGAGCCTTTCGAGCCTCCTCCGAGATCCCCCCATCCAATTCCTGCCCGACATCCGCGGGGCCATCCCGCAGCAGGGCGACCAGCGGCAGGGCAATCAGCCACACCAGCACACCCAGTCGGGCATAAGCCGCCCGCCAGCCGAGCTGATTGATCAGGTACAGGAAAAAAGGAGGAAGCACAGCCATACTGATTGAAAATCCGCTGCTGACGATCCCGGTCACCGTGCCCAATCTTTTCCGGAACCACAGGGCGGGGATGTTCCCTGCCATCAAGGACAGCGCGCCCTGTCCCAGCAAGCGCAGACTGAAAAAGCCCACCAGGAGGGCTGGCAGAGAGTCGACCCGGGAAAAGAGCTGGCAGGCAGCCCCCAGGAGCAGCAGGATCCCCAGGGTGGTCTTGCGGATCCCGAGGCGGTCCATCAAGGACCCGATCAAGGTCTGTGGAAGAGCAGCTGCCAGGGTTCCAACCATATATGCCCCTGAGAGGGCAGAGAGGCTGATCCCTAGCGATTCCAGCAAGGACGGGTTGAATACAGAGATCCCGTAGGTTTGGCCGACACCCGTGACAGCTTGAGCTACCATCGCGACCGGGACCATCAGCCATCCGTAATAAAAAGGCAGCCGCCCTGCTAAGCGGCTTCCCCAGCTTTGATTGCCTTGATCTTTCATTCTTCTCCGTGTTTTGCGGGTTCTATAACAAACCCCTACCGCTCAATTCGTCCCGCAGCTCAGCAGGGGATTGGAAATGGATGGTAGAGAATCCCTGTCTTTTAGCCTCCTGGACATTATCTAAAGAATCGTCGATGAACAGGCAGTCCCAGGGCGGGAGTCCCAACACCTGGAGCAGATGGTGGAAGATGGCCGGGTCCGGCTTGGCCACGCCGACTTCCCCGGAGAGGATCAGGGGATCGAACCAATCCAGGAAATCGTATTTCCCCCGCACGCGAGGAAAGGTCTCTGCAGACCAATTGCTGAGCGCTGCCAGATCCGAGCCATTCTCTTTCAGCTCCCGGAGGATCTCCACAGTTTCTGGAATGACCCCACCCATCATCTCTTCCCAGCGGGAAAAATAAGCCTGGATCTGCTCTGAATAACCCGGATGCTGGATGATCAATTCATCGATGGCTTCCTGAAAGGGTTTGCTGGCATCCATCTGGGCATTCCAGGATGGAGAGCAGACCTCTGCCAGGAAGAAATCCAGTTCTTCCTGGTCTGGAAATAGCTTCTGGTAGAGATGGCGGGGATTCCAGTCCAGCAATACACCGCCCAAGTCAAAAACGATCTTCTTTGTCACAGAACATGCTCCATCAAGTGGAAGGACCATAAACCTTGGGGATTATACACTGTTTTAGGGTTCGGTCTGTCATAACCACCGGGGATCGATAGGGGAAGGAGCGGGACTGACCAAGCTGATGGCCGCGATCAGAAGACCAGAACAAATTCCTGGAATGCCAGCAAGGCCGCAAACGCCAGGGTAACGGCGATGCCGATCTCTGTCCCGCTGGCGCCGCCCTCGTAGGCGTCAGGGATCAGCTCGGCGAATACCATCCAGATCATGGCGCCCGCAGCCAGGCCCAGGCCTACCGGGAGCCAGGGCTCAAAGAGCAGTACGAACAAGAAAGCGGGCACAGCCATCAGGGGCTGAGGCAATCCGCTGAAGATCCCCCATAAACCGGCCTTCCAGGCTTTGGTTCCTTTGGGAACCATCACCATGGCAATCGCCAGGCCTTCGGGAATATTATGGACGGCAATGGCTGCCGTGATGAACAAGCCTAATTTCTCACCGCCTCCAAAGGACACTCCCACCCCGATGCCCTCAGCAAAGCTGTGGGCGGTCATGATCGCCAGGATCAACAGCGCCTGGCGGGCATCTCCCCCTGCTAACTCACCCAGATCGATCTCCTTCTTGCCGCTGATCAGGCGGTCCGCCAGCACGATCAATCCCAAACCAACCAGCAAGCCTACGATCGCCTTGTAAGGGTTGATGAGGGCTGCCTCTCGGATCAGATTATGGCTGGCGCCCAGCATCAAGCCTGCTGTGGCTGCCTGGAAGATGCTCAACCACCACCTGCTGAAACGGTTGAAGAATAAGAACGGCACCGCGCCCAGGCCGGTGACCACTGCGGTTAAGCTAGCTGCCAGCAGGATCGTCCAGATGTTCAGTTCGATTTCCATATTCCCACCTCGGGAGACCTGGTTTTCAGGTGATCTTACTCAGTAATTCAGCCAGCTCCGAGATCTCCCCCTCGCTCAGATTCTGAATGATGCGCTGAGCCAGGATCTTATGGACCTCGTCATGCAGGTCATTGAACCGCAGGCCCTTCTCGGTCAGCGATAAGAAATACACCCGGCCATCATCGGCAGACTGCTGTTTCTGGACATATCCTAGAAGGATCAATCTTTTAATGATCCCTGAGACAGACGGAAGTGTGACCCGCAGATGTTCTGCCAGCTCACTGAAGGTCGGCGTACCCAGAAAATCGATCGTCTCCAAGTAGAGCATCTGGCGCAGGGTGATCTCTGAAAAACCCTCAGACTCGAAAGCATGGCTTTCCAGCTCGCCCATCAGCTGCGAGATCATTTCCACCGTGTCCAGCACGATGCCTTTCTTATCCATATAGTTAGTTTATATTAACTAATTTATTTGTCAAGAGGGGGGTGGAAGCAGGACAAGGAAATCCATCCTGCAACCGAGAACAGCAGATTAAGTGGCATTCCTGGATGTACAATGCTGCGATTTCCCTGGCTGGTTATTCCCCCTACTGATGATCAGTCAGGGACATAGGAGGTAAAATCCATCCGGTGCCTGGCCAGCATCAACTCCTGGTAGCGCTGGATCTCCCCCTCCAGCATACCTTCATCCCATCCCAGGATTGCAGCGCAAATCCCCGCGACCTCGCGCAGGCTGTCTTCGGTGATCAGCCCAACTTTGGCCAGGGTGGTCCGGCGCAAGATCAGATCGTCCAGGTGCTGGATATCCTCATCTTTCAAGATCCATTCCAACTCCCCCCGTGTGATCTCAGGAACGGTCTTCAAGGGAACCAACCGGTCTGGATAGCCTGCTGTCAAGCGAGCTGTCTTGGTGCCGTAGCGTTCGAACAGTCTTTCTACTTGAGAAAATTCCAGTTCAGCGGATTCTGACCATTTCTCCAGCAGCAGGTCGCGCTCTTCCGGGCTGGCCGGGTAACCCCGACTGCCCCCGATCGGTAGATTCCAGGTGGATTTCAGGCGTTCTTCACCGAGCAGACCCAGGACTTTATCGGCTGCCTGCTCAGAGAAAGCCCGGAAAGAAGTCCACTTCCCTCCCACCAGGGACAGCACCGGGATATCCAGCAG
>JBGCVQ010000118.1:3909-6444 GCA_045888315.1 Anaerolineales bacterium
TCCTTATTCTCAAAAAAGAATTCATGATCGCCGATGGCGTTTTTCAGAAGGGGATTATCCAGGATCAGGTGGCTGCCCTTGGTGCCGCTGACGTAAGGGGTCTTGCAGCCCATCCTCTGATTCAGGAAATCGATCCAGGGTCCAGCCGCGTTGACCAGCACCTTCGGAGTCAGGGTAAGCTCCTCCCCGCTGATCTCATCCTTGAGAAGCACTTCTCGGCCCCTGGCTGATTTTAGTGAGACATAATTAAGCGGCAGCGCCTGCGGATTGGCCTCCAGCGCATCCAGGATCAACTCCATCGCGATCCGCTCCGGGGAGGACATGCAGCCGTCATAGTAGGTGGCTGTATAGCGGATCTCCGGATTCAGATCCGGAAATTCCGCCAGCGACTGGGATCGGTTGCGAAAATGGTGGGGAGGGACGGTCTTTTGCTCCCTGGTGAAGGCATCATAGAAAACCATCCCCAGCTTGATGACCAGGGCGCCCCGCTCCGAGGGTTTATCGAGCAGTCCCAGGAACTTCAAGGGTGCGTTCAGCAGCCCCGAGAAAATCTTGAAGATTGGAAAGGTCGTTGGCAGCGGATCCACCAGGTGAGGCAGGTACTCGATCAGCTGGTTGCGCTCCCGGACTGCCTCCCGCACCAAGCTGAACTCACCGTTCTCCAGGTAGCGGATCCCGCCGTGGACCATGTGGGAAGAAGCAGCGCTAGCGCCGCTGCAGTAATCACCCCGGTCGATCAGCACCACATCCAGCCCTTGCAGAGCTAAATCCCGGAAGGTGCCGATGCCGTTGATTCCCGCTCCCACGATCAGGACGCCGGGGCTGGGATTGTCTTTGAGTGCCTGCCATCGGTCGATTCTGGCGTTCATGACCCTTCGCTTTCAACCCAATCAAAGGTCCTAGTAACCGCTTTCTTCCACATCCGGTAGAGATCGGTCCCTGCTTTGCTGCCCGGATCCGGCTGCCAGGTCTGATCCATCTGCCAGTTGCGCTTCATCTCCTCAATATCCTTCCAAAAGCCCACCGCATAACCGGCGGCATAAGCAGCGCCCAGGGCAGTGGTCTCTGCTACCTTGGGGCGGATGACTGGCACACCCAGCACATCGGCCTGGAAAGCCATCAGGGTGTCATTATATACCATTCCCCCATCTACTTTGAGCGCTGTGAGGGGCACTCCAGAATCGGCATTCATGGCGTCCAGCACCTCCCGGGTTTGAAAAGCGGTCGCTTCCAAAACAGCCCGGGCGATATGACCCCGGTTGACAAAACGGGTCAAGCCCAGGATGGCTCCTCGGGCGTCTGCCCGCCAGTAAGGGGCGAACAGCCCTGAAAAGGCCGGGACAAAGTACACCCCTCCGTTATCCTCGACAGTCAGGGCCAAGTCTTCGATCTCCGGCGCAGAATCGATCATCTTTAAGTTATCTCGCAGCCACTGCACCAGGGCGCCGGTGATGGCGATCGATCCTTCCAGGGCATAGACCGGTGGTTCCTGGCCAAAACGGTAGCACAAGGTGGTCAGCAGCCCATGCTGGGAATGGACGACCTCCTCCCCGGTATTGAGAATCATGAAGCAGCCGGTGCCGTAGGTATTCTTGGCTTCACCCGGCAGAAAACAAGCCTGGCCTACAGTGGCTGCCTGCTGGTCGCCCAGGTCGCCCGCCACAGGGATCTCAGCCCCGAATGGGCTTTCAGGCGTCGTATAGCCGTAAACCTCAGACGAGGAACGGATCTCGGGCAGCATCTGTAATGGCACACCCATTACTTGGCAGATCCCGGGATCCCAGTTCAGGGTTTCCAGATCCATCAGCATGGTGCGGCTGGCATTGGTGACATCGGTCGCATGGACCCCACCCTGGGGGCCGCCAGTCAGGTTCCAGATCAGCCAGCTGTCTATATTGCCGAAAACAGCTCGGCCCTCTTCAGACGCTTTTTTAGCAGCCGGGATGTTCTCGAGGATCCAGGCGATCTTGGGTCCTGAAAAATATGTTGCCAGTGGCAGGCCAACCCGCTCTCGAAAACGGTCCAATCCGCGATCCCCTGCAAAGCGCCGGATGAGCTGGTCGGTGCGTGTGTCCTGCCAAACGATGGCGTTGTAGAAAGGCTTGCCTGTGAGGCGGTCCCAGACCAAAGTCGTTTCGCGCTGATTGGTGATCCCCACCGCTGTGATGTCCTCCGGAAGAGCCTGGGCTGCCTGGAGCGCGCCGGCGATGACTTGGAGGGTATTGTCCCAGATCTCCAGGGGATCATGTTCCACCCAGCCAGGTTTGGGGTAGATCTGCCTATGCTCCAGCTGATGGGCGCCGACCACCTCCCCGCTGTGGTTGAAGATCAGGCAGCGGGTACTGGTGGTTCCCTGGTCAATAGCTGCGACATACTTGGACATCCTGGCTCCTTGGAATCTGGTTAGATTATAAATGCAGGGACGCAGCTTGCCTACAGAGAGAATTCAATCCAGACCCAAGGATAGATGTATACTGGCAATCCTCCCATTATAAAAAAGGGAGACCTCCGAGGTTGGGGGGACCTCGGAGGTCG
>JBGCVQ010000119.1:0-3562 GCA_045888315.1 Anaerolineales bacterium
GGCTTCAGGCCGTCTACTTCGGCGGCTATCTCAAGACTCTTTTCATATTCGCGGTCCTGCTGCCCATCACATCCATCGTCATGGCCCTCATATCCATGGGCAGGCTTCGGTACGGACAGCATTTCGACAACGAGCATCCGGCCAAGGGGCAGACCGTCAACTACAGGCTCTCGCTCTCGAACGAGGGGATGTTTCCTATCGCACACCTGCACATACACTTCAAGCCGATTCAGGAGAACATGGATCTGGTCATGCCGGGGTTTTCCACTTATCTCAGGCCCCGCGAGCAGGTGCAGCGGGAGTTCTCGTTTCAGTGTGCTTACCGCGGCATTTACACCGTCGGCCTGGAGCGGCTGGAGCTGGAGGACCCGCTTCGCATCCTCACGCTCCAAAGATCGGTGGTCTACCAGACATTCTATGTCTACCCGCGCATCCTCGAGCTCAGCCGCTTCGCCCTCTCAACGGAGAACCTCGAGGGCGCAGGTTCGGGCTCCTCCCAGGGCGGCGATCTGCATACCGAAGGATGAATTAAGCCACACGCCGAAGACCACGTTCACCAGCTGATTGGAGAGACAGATCAAGGTCATCACCACCAGCCCCGCCAGGGCAGGTCCGGTGCGAAGCACACCCTTGAGCTTAGAGAGCACGGTCTCTCCGGAAGCCCTGGGAACCCCATCTGGGGGAATCAAGCCCAGTACAACCAGGATCGAGGCCAGGCTGAGAACGGCCAGGACCAGGAATGGCTCCAGCAGGCCAAATCGGCTGAGGACAAAACCGATCAGGGGCATGCCCAGGAAGAATGACAGCGACCAGCTCATCTCCAGGATCCCCATCACGAATCCGCGTCGCGAATAGGGGATGTTGTCCCCGAAATAAGCCTGGAGGGAGGGATCGAAGATCGATTTTCCCAGCATGGATAGCACCAGGAAAAAGAAGAATCCCAGGGGCGTTGGCACCAGGAGCACGACCAGCACTCCCAGGCTGAAAATCACCAACCCGGTCAGCATCCCGGTCTTCCGCCCCCGGGTATCCGCTACCGAGGCCAGGAAGGGGCTGAGAAGCCCCACCAGGGACTGGCCGGCATACATGCGGCTGATTCTGGCCAGGCTGATCCCAAAACCTTCCATCAGGATGGGCTGGAACGGGAACACCATCCTGAATCCGGTGTTGAGAACAGTGCGGATCAGGGCAGTCGTCGACAGCTGCAGCCAGGTCTTGCGGGATAATTTCATAATCCCTCTATCTTACCAGTAATTTTCCTCCGAAAAAAACAGATGCACCAGGTTAGGTAACTGGTGCATCCGTACAAATCAACACAAGAGGAAGTGACTTATTCTTCACTTTCCGGTGATGGGATATCCGGGGAGTACAAACTCCATTCTTTGTGATAGCGGTATTGATTCGTCAGATCCGGGTCCATATCCTCCGTCTGGTAGGCTGGACTGGGGCCTATCGGAAAAGTGAGCGTATTAATTGATGGTGGATAGAAGGCAAAATAAGGTTGTGAGGTTTTAGGGCAGTTCATGGCACCTGAAAGCCCCACATCTGCATCAACAGTCTCTGTGATCATTAAGGTGACAACACCATCTTTACAGTATCCATCGTCGAGAGACAGAATTGCACCGCCGGTTGCCTGTATATCACAAGGACCCGAATCTGTGTTGATGAACCCTGTATTTGTAACAGGAAAATAGCAGTCTTTCATGGTGACCTGGTCTTTATGAACTGTCAGGGGACAGAATACAATAGCGCCGGTCGATCCGTTCACCTGCATTTTCTCCAAATCGCGGTTGGGGCTGAAATCCCAGGTGTGATTGACCACCAGATTCATAGCCATCGGTTCAGCAGGGCAATGAGCCATCACCGGGCTGATATCTCCGGAATCACTGCTTTCCCCTTCTGAATCCTCGCCCTCCGCTCCACTGCTGTCTTCGGAAGCACCTGAGAGATCGATCTCATCGAAAGCCCCTTCCTCCCCGGAGCCCGAATCGGGCTGGGACAGGAGAGCTTGGCCGCAGCCAGAGAGAATGACGCTGAAGCAAAGGATCACTGCCAGAATAAGGAAGAACGACGAGTGCTTGGTTGAGGTAGACATAATTATCTCCTTTCTCGGAATAAGGACTTGATTATGCAGCGCAGCTCAACCGTTAACATTCCCCCTGGGTGCTTTTATTTTACACAGTTTTCGCTTGACCACAAGAGGATTCCCTGCTTGATGACCAAGGACTCGGCGCAGTCAACAGCGAGGACTTCAGTCCGCTGTATTTGGACCACCTGAGGGGGGGATTGCCGCGTCGCCCTTCGCCTCTGCTCAGGGCTCCTCCCAATGACAGAAAACTTGAGAATTCACTGAACTTCGGTCACTGGCTACTGATAACTGACCACTGATCACTACTTACTACTTACTTCTTACTCCTCTCCCATTTGCCTTGTCTCCCGGTCTCCCCCTCAAGATCAGATCTGCAGTTCCACCACATCCTCATCCTCGAGCATATGCTCGCGGCTGACCATCTGGCCCGGGAAATCCACACTCGTGCCCCAGATCTTGGCTGATTTGAGGTTCTCCTGGAAGTCCTTGTGGACCTTTCCAGCAAAATCGCCCAGGAGGATGCCCTTCTCGACCACAAAGGGCGCGGTCCTATCGGGATCCTTGCCGGGGGCCTTGGAATAGACCCGGATCACGCCCAGCTCCGCGAAGATCCTGGTCTTGAGGTCCTCGAGTTGGTAGCCGGTCTGGGCTGAGGCCGGTATGAGGGGGTGGTCGCCTTCCAGCAGCTCCTGGAAGATCTGGAAATGTTCCGCAAAACTCTCGTCATCGAATTTGTTGACCAACACCAGGCAGGGGACATAGAGGACGAATCCCTCAGGATGGATCACCCCTTCCAGGTAGCTGGGGGCAATGCGATTTTCCTGCAGCTTCTGCAGCACGAATTCCAGCTCCTGGACCGGGTTGGCGTGCAGGTCGACCATGATCAGCGCCAGATCCACGCGGCGGATGAGGTTGAGGAACTCGGGATCGATGTAGTCATCGCCAAAGGGCGGGGTATCGATCAGCTGGATCTGGATGTTATCGATGGCCATCATCCCCGGGGTGGGTGCCCAGGTCGTGAACGGCACCTCGGACACCTCGGGGTTGGCATTGGTCTGGGATGCCACCAGGGTCGACTTCCCAACATTGGTGCAGCCGATGATCACCACCTGGCCGGCACCCTCCTTGTTGATGTGGTAGGGAGAGGCCTGCTTTTTGACACCTTTCTTGGATGTGGTGGCTGTTTTCAGTTTGGAAAGCTTCTTGCGTAGATCCGCCCGGAGATGGTCCGTTCCCTTATGCTTGGGAATGGTGCTGAGCATCTCTTCCAGGTACTTGATCTTGTCCTCTGTCGTGGTAGCCGACCGGAAGCGCTCCTCGGCATTGAAATAATCGGCAGGAAGATTAGTAGGCATAGTGTGTCTGAGTTTGATCTGTACAACCATTTTACCGCAAGGGACAAAGCTGTGCTTTCCGTACCTAACGGTTTTCTTAAGCACTTTATTTAGTTTTCATCTAAAATCAGGATAGCAA
>JBGCVQ010000119.1:3662-6709 GCA_045888315.1 Anaerolineales bacterium
CTGGAAGTGGAAGCCCTCGGCGGCGCCCCCGGCTTGTATTCCGCCCGCTACGCACCTCAGCCAGGCGCGACGGATAAGGACCGGCGGCTGTATCTGCTTGAGAACCTTAAAAGCTACCCCAGGCCCTGGAAAGCCGCCTTCCACTGCGTGATCGCCCTCGTCGGACCGGAGGGTTCACCCATCGTCACCCGGGGCGTCTGCCAGGGAGATATCATCCCTGAAGACCGGGGACACGGTGGGTTTGGTTATGATAAGATCTTCCGCCTGGCAGACTCGGGTTTGACCATGGCAGAGCTGACCCCGGAGCAGAAGAACCAGGTCAGCCACCGAGCCAAAGCGGTCGGAAAATTGGTGCCAATCCTGGAAAACCTGTTTTCCAGTGAGCTTTATCCTTTCGATTGACCGGGCAAGACCCGGGTGATAACTGCCTTGTTTTGGGTTATGATATAGGTTGTCACCCTTGATAAGTACGGACTAAAAATGGTATCTGTTCAAGAGTTCTGGATCATCCTTGGATTGGCTGTTCTCATCTCCCTTGTCCTGGGAGGGGGAGCCGCTTATTTCCTGCTGCCCCGGGAGGAAGCTTCCACTGCTGAGGAGGATTCCAAACCGCGCAGAAGAAGGGACGAGGACAAATCCAAGGAGCGCATCCGGCGCATGTACGCCCTGATCACCGACCTGACAGTGACGCTCAATTACTCCCGGGTCCTGGAAAAAAGCCTGGACGCTGCCTTCCTGGCCCTGCGCATCCTCGATATGCCCACCGACAAGCTGCTCAGCGCTGTGCTGCTCTTTGCGGAAGAGGAGATGTCCGTGCCTGACCTGGTAGTGGCCTACAGCCGGGGCTTGCCCAGGCCGGACATGACCATCCGGGTTCCGGGCGTCAACGGCTTACTGGAGAAGGTCATCGAAAGCGGCGATCCCCATGTCACCAACGAACTCGGGGTTGACCCCGAACTGAAGCAGTTCCTGTCCTTCCGGAACTGCCAATCGGGCTACTGCGTCCCGCTGCGAGCAGGGCTGGATACCTTTGGCGTGATCATCTTCGGCCATCCTGACAAGGACTATTTCAACGCGGATGCCCAGGACGTGATCAACACCATCAGCCATCAGGCCCAGATCGCCATGCAGAACGCCCATCTCTTCCAGGAGCTGAAAACCGAGCGCGACCAGATCATCAAAGCCCAGTCCGAAGCCCAGCGCAGGCTGGCCCGGGCCCTGCATGACGGCCCTACCCAGACCGTGGCCGCCATCCCGATGCAGATCAGCCGGGCCCGCCACCTGCTCAACAAGGACATCACCGCTGCCGGCGAGGCTCTCTACCAGACCGAGGAGCTGGCCCGCCGCACTTCCAAGCAGCTGCGGCACATGCTCTTCACCCTGCGGCCGCTGGTGCTGGAATCGGAAGGCTTGATCGCGGCCTTGAACTCCATGGCGGAGAAGACCAAGGAGACCTTCGGCCAGAACGTGATCATCCAGTGTGATGAGGGGCTGGTCCAGGAGCTGGACATGAATGCCCAGACGGTGATCTTCACCATCGCCGAGGAAGCGGTCAACAACGCCCGCAAGCATGCCCAGGCGGAGCATATCTGGGTCAAGGTCACCCGGCTGCAGCCTGACCTGGCTTTCCTGGAAATCGAGGACGACGGCAAAGGCTTCCTGGTGGATGACGTGATGGGCAATTATGACGACCGGGGCAGCCTGGGAATGCTCAACATGCGCGAACGGGCCGAGCTGGTCCAGGGCGTATTCCACGTCAAGTCCATCCCCGGCGAAGGCACCCAGATCCAGGTGGTGATCCCGCTCACCCCGGACGCCGCCGACCGCCTGCGCTTGATCTGATAGCGCTTTCAGCGCGACCGGAAAAAGATTTGCTAACCACTTCTTACTACTTACTTTCATAGCGTTCACCTACACACCCCCAGACGAATCTGGGGGCTGGTTGTTTCTCCGCCAGACGCTTACAAACCCCCGGCAATCATTACGCAATCAGTATTAATTAAGCCCCACCAAGCGGGGCTCGCTTTCTCCAACTCAAAAAATACCGAAGAAATGATCATCCGCCCATCTCCCGGTCTCTTCATCCCGATCTCCTCATCCCGGTCACATTCCCCCGGTCCTGCTAACAGCAAATACCGGCTTTCATATTAGAATAAACACATGCCCTATTCATCGAACCTCTACTACCAGGCCTATCAAGCCGGCGACCCCTCCCGCAGGGCCTTGGCCTTGATCCACGGCGCAGGTGGGCACCGCCTGTCCTGGCCCAGCGGGCTGCGCCGTCTGAGCGGCTGGCGTGTCTATGCTCCGGACCTGCCCGGGCATGGGAAATCCGGAGGTCCCGGCCTGCAGCGGATCGCCGATTATGGGGAAACGCTGGCTGGCTGGATCCATTCCCTGGATCTCCCCAAGGTCTTTTTGGTCGGACATTCCATGGGGGGAGCGATCGCTCTCTGGCTGGCTGTTCAGCATCCCGAGCTGGTCCGCGGCCTGGTCCTGATCAGCACCGGGGCTCGGCTGCCGGTCAACCTGGCCCTGATCGAAGAGCTGTCCACCCCCCAGGGAGCCCTGGCGGCGGTGGACAGGATCCTGGGGTGGTCCTTCAACCCGGGAACGCCAAAACCACTTATCGAGGGTGTTCGGAAAGCCATGCTGGAGACCCGGCCCTCGGTGCTGGCGGGCGATTTCCTGGCCTGCGATGCAGTCGATTTGCGATCCGAACTGGCTGGGATCAGCCTGCCGACCCTGGTGCTGGTGGGGGAAAACGACAAGATGACCCCCCTCAAGTACTCGGAAGAGCTGGCGGTTGAAATATCCGGAGCGGAACTCCAGGTCATTCGTGGGGCAGGCCATATGCTGCCGTTGGAAGCCCCGGAACGGGTCGAGGAGGCGCTGCGGATGTTCCTGGAGAGCTGCGGGGAATGAGGCAGTATTGCCTAATCGGGGGCTCCGAAGTATAATATTTTTCCACGGGCGGTTAGCTCAGCTGGTTAGAGCGTTGCGTTGACATCGCAAAGGTCGTTGGTTCGAGTCCAATACCGCCCACT
>JBGCVQ010000120.1:0-21455 GCA_045888315.1 Anaerolineales bacterium
CGGCGTAGCTCCCATCTTCGATGAGAACTTCGACGGCATCCGCATCCTCATGGAATCTCAGGGCATCACCCTCGAGAACATCGGTGAGTAAATCACTCTAACCTGTATGTACATAGCCCCGGATAGCAATATCCGGGGCTACGTAAATTAAAACTATGCTAGAAATAAAAAACCTCACCAAAGTATATGAAGGTGGAACCCAAGCCCTGACAGACGTCAGCTTCTCCGTAAAACCGGGAGAGTTCCTGGCAGTGATCGGCCTGAGTGGTTCCGGAAAATCAACCTTACTGCGCTGCATCAACCGCCTGGTTGAACCCACCTCTGGACAGATCATCTGGAATGGCCAGGACGTGACCGCCGCCAGCCAGGACGAGATGCTGCGCATCCGCCGCAAGATCGGCATGATCTTCCAGCATTTCAACCTGGTATCCAGATCGAAGGTGATCACCAACGTGCTGAGCGGCCGCCTGGGTTATGTCAATCCAGCCATGAGCCTGCTGAATCGCTTCCCGAAGAGCGACCATGACATGGCCATCAAACAGCTTGAGCGGGTGAGCATCGCCGACCAGGCGTACAAGCGGGCAGACGAACTCAGCGGAGGACAGCAGCAGCGCGTGGGTATCGCCCGGGCAATGATGCAGGAACCTGAGATCATCCTAGCGGACGAGCCAGTGGCCAGCCTGGACCCGGTCTTGGCCCACAGCATCATGCAGTATCTGGAAACGATCAACCGGGAAGATGGCGTGATGGTGCTCTGCAGCCTGCACTTCCTTGACCTGGTCCACCGCTACGCAGACCGGGCCATCGCCCTCAACGAAGGCCGATTGATGTTTGACGGCGATCCCGATGACATCGATGATGTCAAATTCAAGGAAATCTATGGCAAAGAAGCTGAGCGCGTAGGTTAAGGGTGATCCAATGAAAAAGAAACCATCCCTGTCTCGATATCTGGCATCTGCGCTTGGCGTTGTAGTTGTAATCATTGCCTTCGCCTATGGCGTCCAGGTCACCAAAGTCAATTTTGAAACAACCCGCTCTGAGGATCGGCTCACATCACTAAAACGAGTGATCCGAGCCCTCGTCAAACCGGATATCATTGAATATGATCTTGAAGAAACAAACATCGAGATCCCGTTCTATTTACCCTGTCTAGAGGATCAGGAGATCGCGATACCTGAGCCTGACACTTCAGGTCCATACCTGACCGCAAGCAAATATTGCGGCTCTCCTGATGAAACCGTAATTATCGAAGGTCATAACTTAATCCCTCGCACCAGTGGACCGCTCGACTTCATCACAGCCAGTGGTGTGAAAAAAACCCTGGGCGATTACCGGGTTGATGACACCGGGTATTTCCAAGTAGAAGTCACCCTGCCGAATCGCCAACCGGTTGAGGAAGCCCAGCACATCCGTGCCACCGCTCGGGTCAAGGTTGGCTCGGCAAAACTCACAGAAACTGCAAAAATCACTTGGGAAAAAATTGTTGAGACGGTCTTCATGGCGCTGCTGGCAACAGCGATCGGGACTGCCCTGGCCATCCCGGTCAGCTTCCTGGCGGCCCGCAACCTGATGGCAGAGAATAAGAGCCCTCTCAGCAGTGTAGCATTGGCTGTCATCGGCTGGCCAGTTGGAATCTACCTCGGTTTCAAGGCATACGGATTCGCCAAATCCTTGCTTGAGCCAATGCTGGCCAACCTCGCCTACGACTTGCTTGGCATTGCTGTGGGAATCGTGGTGGTCTTTGCCGTACTACGTTGGGCATTCAGCTCCACAAAACATACCGGGATTGCCAGGACTGGCAGAATCGTTGCTCTGGTTCTAGCAGGTTTGGGAGCCATCGCTGTCATGCTCTTCCTGGAGGAAATAGCTCGCAATCTCGGAAGATCACTGATCGAACCTCTGGGTGTTTTCGGATTTTTAGGGAATTTCCTCTTTCAGATGGGGGAAGCAGCCACCCTGGTCATCCCTGCCTTGACTGCCTTAGGCACTGGTGCGGTCCTGGGCAGCATGCTGGGCAGGATCGGACAGACGATCAGTGATAAATCCCCTGAAGCTGTTGTTAAGATCGTCAACATGATCAGTGCATCTGTTGCTGGTGCGACCCTGCTGGCCCTGATCGGCGCAGGGATCAACTGGATGTACCAGATCAATGATCTCTCCAAAACTTTGTACTGGCCGGCTGGGATCGGCGCAGCCTTGGGCTTGGCGCTGGCGATCATTACCAAGCCAAAGCAGCCGCTTCCCACTGGCATGACAATCTACTTCATCACCAGGACAATCCTCAATGGAACTCGCTCTGTTGAAGCGCTGGTATGGGCGATCATTTTTGTGATCTGGGTTGGAATCGGTCCTTTTGCTGGTTCACTGGCCCTGTCCCTGCACACGCTAGCCGCACTGGGAAAGCTCTATTCGGAGCAGGTGGAAAGCATCCTGCCCGGTCCGCTAGAAGCTGTTACAGCTACCGGAGCAAATCAGCTGCAGACCATCGTCTACGCAGTTGTTCCCCAAATCGTTTCGCCGTACATCTCCTTCACACTCTACCGCTGGGACATCAACGTCCGCATGTCCACCATCATCGGTTTTGTGGGCGGTGGTGGGATCGGCTTCCTGCTCCAGCAGAACATCAACCTCCTGGACTATAGGGCAGCCAGCGCGCAGATGCTGGCAATCGCAGTTGTCGTTGCCTTAATGGATTATGTCAGTTCTGTGATCAGAGAGCGCATCGTCTAGCCAATCTTGATCATACTCAGGATCTTCAAGGCTTCCGGCAGATACCCCAGCCGGAAGCCTTTTTTATCATAAACCTCTTTATGGTAGACTAGGTTGCATGGATTCCAAACAAGCACACCTACGCCAGGCTCTATCGACAATGGACAGTCCCCTGGTGGCCTTTTCTGGCGGGGTGGACAGCACATTACTGATGAAATTAGTCCACGACCTGCAAGGCGAGCGATCCGCCGCTGCCATTGCCATCTCGCCCACCCTCCCGGAACATGAGCTGGAGGAAGCCAGGCAGATCGCTCATCAGCAGGGATGGAAACTGATCGAATTGGAAACAGGCGAGATGGATTTGGCGGCTTTCAGAGCCAATACACCCAGGCGCTGCTATTTCTGCAAGGAACACCGCTACCGCCAGCTGAACGACTACGCTGCTGAGCATGGCTATTCAGTTGTGCTCGATGGAAGCAATCAGGATGACCTGGGTGATTATCGACCCGGTCAGCAAGCCTCCCGGGAGCAGGGAATCCGCAGTCCTCTCCAAGAAGCAGGGTTCACAAAGGCGGAGATCAGGGAGCTGGCCCGCGAGCTGGACCTGCCAAACTGGGATAAGCCATCCTCAGCTTGCCTCGCCTCCCGCATCCCTTATGGAACCCCCTTATCAGTTGAATTGCTGGACCAGGTCGGACAGGCAGAAAATGCCCTGGCCGTGTTGGGTCTCAAGCAGTTCCGGGTCCGCTACCACGGCCCTGTGGCCAGGATTGAGGTGCCGGAAGGTGATTTCGACCTGGTGTTCAAACACAAGGACCGGATCATCCAGTCCCTGCAAGAGATCGGCTTCAATTTTATCACCCTGGACCTGGAAGGTTTCCGGTCAGGCAGTATGAACAAAGGAATAGAACAAGATGGATAGGTCCAAACTCGAAAAACTTCTCGCCGGTGTGCATTCCGGAGAGGTCAGTCCTGAGGAAGCCCTGGCTCAACTAGAGCTGCTGCCTGTTGAGAATCTGGATTTCGCCCGGCTTGATGTCCACCGTGATATCCGCCAGGGGCTGCCAGAAGTAGTCTTCTGCCAGGGAAAAACCGCTGATCAAATCGTGGAGATCATAGAACACCTCCAGGTCCATCACGATCGGGTCCTGGGCACAAGGCTTACACCCCAAGCAGCGGAAGAGGTACTGCCCCGTCTGCCTGGAGCAGAGTATGACCCTGTTTCAAGGTTGATCAAACTTAGTAAAGAGGAGAATCCCGTAGTGGACCCTGAGGGCCCATTCTGCATGGTAGTAACCGGCGGTACCTCGGATATCCCGGTTGCAGAAGAGGCAGCCCAGGCCCTGGAATTCTTCGGAAGCCGGGTCATTCGGGCCTTCGATGTCGGTGTTGCCGGTGTCCACCGCCTCCTGGACCAGCAAGCCGTCCTCGCCAAGGCTGATGTTGTCATCAGCGTGGCAGGAATGGAAGGAGCGCTGACCAGCGTTGTAGGCGGTCTGGTGTCCTGTCCAGTGATCGGGGTACCCACCAGTGTGGGGTACGGCGCGAATTTCGGTGGGATCTCGGCACTCCTGGCCATGTTGAACGCCTGCTCTCCAGGCATTGCCGTTGTAAATATCGACAACGGCTTTGGGGCTGCGGTCTATGCTCAGACGATCTTGAGGAGGATCAAGAAATGAAAGTCCTCTATTTTGACCTCATAGCAGGTGCCAGTGGGGATATGGTCCTGGGAGCGCTGATTGACGCTGGTGTCTCTGCCGATCAACTGAGGGCTGAGCTGGCCGGCTTGAAATTGGATGAATTCGATCTCCAAGTGAAGAAAGTGACCAAGAATGGATTCCAAGCCACTAAAGTCGATGTAGCGGTTGGAGAACAGCCCCCAGAACGACATCTGGCGCAAATCCTGGAAATCATTACTGAAAGCGACCTGCCGACTTCGGTCAAGGAGCGTTCAACTGCAATTTTCAGGAGGATCGCTGAAGTGGAATCCGCGATCCATAACACCTCTCCAGACCAGATCCACCTGCACGAGCTGGGCGGGACTGACACCATTGTCGATGTCACAGGTGTGCTCCTGGCACTGGATATCCTCGAAATCTCCCGGGTCTTCTCTTCCTCCGTGCCGCTTGGCAAAGGATTCATTGAGGGAGCCCACGGCCAAATACCTCTGCCCGCCCCCGCAACTGCCAGGCTCCTGGAAGGCATCCCTGTGGTCGGGATGGATCTAGAGGCAGAGCTGGTCACACCTACTGGTGCGGCTTTGCTGGCTGCGCTGGTAGAGAAATTCGGACCAGTACCTGAGATGTCGCTTGAGAATATCGGCTACGGTGCCGGCTCCCGGGATCTGGTGATCCCCAACCTGCTCCGGGTGTTGATCGGATCCCTGCAGGAAGAAACCGAAGAGCGGCCCCAACAGCTGGTAATCCTGGAATGCAATCTGGATGATCTCAATCCTGAAATCTACCCTTATGTAATGGAAACTCTCTTCCAGAACGGGGCCCTGGACGTCTCGCTCATCCCTGTCCACATGAAAAAGAACCGGCCAGGGGTCCAGATCCAGGTGCTCGCAGAACCCTTCCAGGCTGCAAAAATGCGGGAGATCCTTTTTAAGGAAACCAGCACACTGGGTATCCGACAATTGCCAGCAGCCCGCTACGCCCTCTCCCGCAAATCGATCACCATCAAGACCCCCTTTGGTGAGATCAGACTGAAAATCGCCAGCGGCCCCGAAGGAGAGATCAATATCTCTCCTGAATATGAGGACTGCCAGCGCGCGGCGCGGGAATACGGGATCCCCCTGAAACAAGTTTACCAGGACGCCCTGTCGATCTATCTGGCTGGATCCGGTAAGTAGGGTATCCCTCGGCGATCCACCTTCCAGCCCTTCCATTTCCAAGGTTGACGGTGGATGGCGCCTCAGGTTTGGTTCCTATCAGACATGGTACAATGCGCAAGTGTTCAAGAACAAGAAAACGATGATCGTATTACTGGTAATCCTGGTTATCACCGCTGGAATATGCCTGCCGCGGGGGATCATGGTCTACCAGGCCAGGTCGAAGACCTTCTCGGTTGAAAGTGTGCCGCCAGCCAGAGCTGCTGTTGTCTTTGGGGCTGGGCTAACAGCCGGCGGAAGACCGACCACAGTTCTCAAAGACCGTGTTGCCACTGCCGTCGAGCTCTATCAGGCCGGTAAAGTCGAAAAGGTCCTGATGAGTGGAGACAACCGCTTCATCGATTACAACGAACCGGGGGCAATGAAAAGTTATGCGCTGGAACTGGGCATGCCAGAAGAGGACATTGTTCTCGATTATGCCGGCCGGCGAACCTACGATACCTGCTACCGGGCGGGAGCGATCTTTCAACTCCAGGAAGCTATCCTGGTCACCCAGAGTTTCCACCTTCCCCGGGCCCTTTATACCTGCAGCTCCCTTGGATTACCGACCGTGGGAGTAGCTGCGGATCGGCGTCCTTATCGGGATGAGGGTTTCTGGAAGGTCCGGGAAGTGCTGGCCAGCTTGATAGCGGTAATCCAGGTCCACATCACCCGCCCTGAGCCGGTCCTGGGGCAGCAAGAACCCATTTTCCCTGTGGAATGAATCCTGCAACTAGATAATTGATAGTATTGTTCAAATCAGCTTTATGCTGGGGAGTGTATCTATGAAAGCCTATCTGCGGATAATCCTGCTGGCCCTGCTCGCCATCACCCTTACCGGCTGCGGGATTAACGTCGAACTGCCATTTAAAACTGAACAGAAAACCGGACCCACTCAAACAGAAGCGATCCAGATTCCTATTCCAGAAGCTCCTGCCCCTCTCGATGTTAGACTGTCATTCGGAGCAGGCAAGATGACCTTGCTGCCAAACCCAGGAAATGACTTGATCTCCGGTACCGCATCCTTCAATGTGGCAGATTTCAAACCTGAAGTGACTGTGGATGAATATGGAGTTGAGATCAAACAGGGCAATCTTAAATTGAACGCGGTTCCGACCATCGACGAGAAGGTCAAGAACGAGTGGAGTTTGGCATTCAAGAATATCCCCATCGAGCTCACCATCAAAGCTGGAGGATACAGCGGCGACTTTGAGTTCGGCGGTCTGGCAATCACTGATCTACATATATCCGATGGCGCTGCCAACGTCAAAGTCAAGTTCTCCACGCCCAATACCGCCAACATGGCAGCGCTGCGCTATGAGACCGGAGCCTCGAATATCAGCATGGAGAAGCTGGCCAATGCCAATTTCCAGACCATGATCTTCCAGAGCGGCGCAGGCAATTACAATCTCGATTTCTCTGGCTTTTTACAACGAGACGCCGCTGTCTTTATAGAGACCGGTTTGAGCCGGGTGGTGATTTCCGTGCCTGATGGCGTTCCCGCTGAAGTCAATTTCGAGGGGCCTCTCTCCAAAGTGATCACATCTGGCAATTGGGAACAGGTCGGGGATAAATACCGCCTGGAGGGATCCGGACCGCGGTTGAACTTTACCATCGAGACCAAAGCTGGTACTGTGACACTGCAAAATCCCTGAGCCTGGCCGGGATTGGCCCCTCCACTATTGACAGGGAAAAAGCCCTCGTGTACACTAAGTTATATTGACTATACGAAAGGACTTTGGTGATGACAGGAGAAACCAGCGCCCATATCAATCCCAGAACCACCCTGGCACCTGCCCTGCAAGCCTGGGAAATCTACCTGAACGACCAGGGCAGCTCTCCCCACACCATTACTGCCTTCCTGGGCGACCTGCGCCTGCTGGCCTCCTACCTTCCCCCTGACCGCCAGGTAGGTGAGATCAACCTCGCTGATTTGAATAATTTTTTACGCTGGATGGAAAATGAGAGGAACGTACCCTGCAGCCCAAAGACCCTTGCCAGGCGGATCACATCCCTCAAATCCTTCTTCCGCTGGCTGCACGAAGGTGGAGCCATCGCCGCAAATCCAGCGGAGAAAGTCGTCCAAAAATCAGTCCGCAGTCCCCTCCCAGAAGTCCTCTCCAGGGATGAGATCGACCGCATGCTGGAAACAGCCAAAGCGTTCCGCCAGGGTCCTGACGCGGATCACAGGTCCTACCTGCTCTTCAAACTCCTCCTGGAAACAGGCATCAAAAAAGGCGAATGCTTATCGCTCAGCCCCAATCACATTCAACTGGACGCCCCACAAGGGCCGCTGGTCTTCATCCGCTACGCCAGCCCACGGAACCGCTATAAAGAGCGTAAACTTCCCCTTAGTGAAGAATGGGTTGACGCTTACCAGGAATATAGACACCGCTACCAGCTGGTAGACCGCCTTTTCCCCTGGTCTGCCCGCATGCTTGAATATGTCCTGGAGGATCTTGGAAAAGCCGCTGGTATCAAGGAAAGGGTATCTTTCTCGATGTGCAGGTGGACCTCAGCTGTCCAGGATTGGCTGGAAGGTGTAGATCAAAACAAGATCCGCCAAAAATTGGGAATTTCAGAGGTCCAGTGGCGTGAGGTCAGCCGCAAGCTCCACACCTTAAGCAAAAACCTATCTGAGGAAGGCTCCCCCGAAATAGAAGAGCCAGCCACTGAAAAAGCAGCAGATTAGTGAGTCCTGCGAATAAACCGCAGTTCCACGACCGCATCAGTCTGCTCTGTGATCCTGGCTTCCCGGCTCAGGCGCCCCCCAGGCACCCAAAGGATCTCTTCTTCCCTGACGATTAATGGCCATTTCTCACGGTAAGGGGCAGGGATCTTTTCGTTAATCATCAGGTCAGAAAGCTTGATGGATCTCCCTCCCATACCGAGAGGTTTGATAGTGTCACCCTCTTCCCTCGCCCGCAGGGCACCCCCTGGCAGGAGTTTATCGCGATCCATCCAAACCATGAAATCCTCCCCCGGGATCTCTAATTCTTCAAACTGCCCTGCAGAATAAGCCGCTGGGTGGATTTCCAGATACCACCCGTTGCCGAGCGCGATCTGCTCATTTTCCGAAAGGACTATCTCATTCAGGTCCAGCAGCTGGGGGAATTGGTCCTTGACCAGATCGGTCTCCCAGGTGGATAACACCACCCGTTTTGGTGATTGGGAAAGGTTCACTTTCGCTACCCAGTTGGAGGACTTGCGCGATGGATCGCGGATGAACTCTAAGGCCGCTTCTACATGAAGGAAACTCAACTCCCGAAATTCCGGGCGGAGAGTTTTTAAAGCATTGCGGATCAAGCGCCGCTGGATGGCCACCGGGAATTCCAGAAGCTCATCACGGTTGAGCTGAATATAACTGGCCCCTTTGCTGTTCAGACAGGTTTTCCAGGCTAAGATGGTGAAGAACTCCAGCGCCTGGTCCTCAGCACCCAGAATCTGGGTAGTCTGCAGCAAGCGGGACCGAACACCCGGCTTGAGCTCTTCCAGCTGGGGTATCAATGTGTGCCTGATCCGGTTCCGGAAATAATTCTCGTCGGCATTCGATGGATCCTCGAGCACTGGAAGTTGATGTTCTTCTTGATAACGAATTAGCTCCCGTTTATCGAAATCCAGGAGCGGCCGGATGACAGGGATCGTAGAACTCCAGGAATTAGGCACGCTGATCGGCTTCATCCCAGCCAACCCTTTAGCGCCTGCTCCTCTCAGCAGATTCATGAGGATGGTCTCGATCTGATCGTCAGCATGATGAGCAACAGCGACCGCGCCAGCCTTCTCCGTTCGAGCTATATCAAATAAGAATTGATAGCGAAGAATTCTGCCAGCCTCTTCGATCGACAGGTTATTCTCTTCAGCATAAGCCCTGACATCCCCAGATCCCTCCCTGAAAGGCAAGCCTTCCTCCAGGCAGTAGTCTTTCAGGAATTGCGCTTCCTTGTCCGAGCCTTCTCTTAAATTATGGTTGAAATGGGCAGGGATGAGAGCGTAGTTCTTCATGACCATCGCGTGGAGGAGAACCATGCTATCCACCCCTCCAGAGATGCCAACAATGATGGGAGGTTCAATCAGCGGCAGGATTTGGTCGAGGGATTCGAATAACATAAGCACATTATAATCTATGGTATATTCTATTAACAGATCCTTTGATCACATTGAGGTGCGGCATGGCTCAGACAATCTTGATCATCGATGATGACATAGATACCTTGAAGCTGGTGGGGATCATGCTGGAAAGGAAAGGCTTTCGAATTCTAGCTTCCACCACCGGCGAAAAGGGCTTGAACCTGGCCCAAAAGGAATTCCCTGACCTGATCCTGCTGGATGTGATGATGCCCGATATGAGCGGCTACGACGTAGCCAGGGCAATCCGGGCCAATGCCGAAACCCAGGTCATCCCCATCATTATGTTCACCGCCCGCAGCCAGGTAGACGATAAGGTCGAAGGCCTGGAAGCGGGAGCAGATGCCTATATCACCAAGCCTGCCCGCCCCCGAGAGCTTTTTGCCCAAGTAAATTCCATCCTCAAACGTTCCCCCCAGCGAGCTGTGGCGACGGGTGCAAGTTCACCCGGAAAAGGAAAGCTGGTGGGTATCATCGCTGCAAAAGGGGGGATCGGGATTTCCACCCTGGCGACTAACCTGGCCATCGAGGTTCACAACCAGACCGGCAAACCAACCATCTTGTCTGATTTCCGCCCCGGCCAGGGGACGATCGGCATGGACCTCGACGTACAAAATACCTCCGGGTTGGTCAAATTGCTCGATGAAGAGGATGATATCTCGGACCTGATCGGCCCCGCCATCCTGGAACACAAGACCGGGATCAAGACCCTGCTTTCCTCGTACCAACCCGCGGATTCCAAATACACAGTCTACACAGATAAATTCCATGAAATAGCCACCCAATTACGGACCCAAGCAGACTTCATCATTCTTGACCTGGGACCGTCATTGACCCCGCTGGCTTCCCGCATCCTGCCTGTATGCGATAAGATCATCATCTGCCTAGAGCCCTCTCCATCGAATATCACCCAAACCCGGATCATGATCCAGGACCTGATCAACAGCGGGATCGGTGAGGGACGTTTCTTGACAGTCCTCATCAACCGGCAGCGATCAGGAGTCCAGCTCAGCTGGGAACAGGCAGAAAACCAGCTGGAACGGAAGATAGACCAGATTTTCACCCCTGTCCCTGAACTGGCCTACCAAGCTGCCATGACCAATACACCAATGATCCAGAGAGCGGATAACAACAGCATGACCGCTGACCAGTTCCGTGATCTAGCCAAGCAGATCCTCAAATAAAATCTATGGTGGACCCCACCGCAAAAATGCAGGATCAGCTTGAAACAGCCGCGGAGCTGATCCGGGAATCAGCGTACTGTGTGGCCTTGACGGGGGCTGGGATCTCAACCCCCTCCGGCATCCCCGATTTTCGAACGCCTGGCAGCGGGATCTGGACCAAGTACAACCCCATGGAAGTCGCTTCCTTGAGTGCCTTCCGATACCACCCAACCAGGTTCTACAGCTGGCTGCGGCCTTTTGTCAGCTGTCTCTTCCAGGCAGAGCCCAATCCAGCCCATACAGCTCTCGCCCAGCTAGAAAAGAACCAGAAACTGAAGTCGGTAATCACCCAGAATATCGATGGGCTTCACCAGAAGGCCGGCTCCAAGCATGTCATTGAGGTCCACGGAACATTTAAAACGCTGACCTGCCTGGGCTGCTATCAGCAGATCCAGGCTACCGACCAATTTCTGGCTGATTTCCTTGCTGGAGACGAGAATCCGAGCTGCCCGAACTGTGGGAAACTCCTCAAACCGGATATCATCCTCTATGAGGAGCAGCTCCCAGCCCAGCAGTGGAAAGCAGCTCGCCAAGAGGTCATGACTTGCGACCTGCTGATCATCCTGGGCTCTTCGCTCACAGTTACACCCACCTGCGATCTGCCCTATACGGCGATTGCCAGGGGAGCTCGGATGATCATCCTCAACCGGATGGGCACACATCTGGATGAACAGGCGGACATTTCCATCCAGGGGGATCTGGAAACCCTACTTCCTATGATTACGGATAAGGTGATCGATGAAAAAGGATAAAGAACACTCCACTCTACTCAACAGCTATCAAAAGTTGATCAACATCTCCTGTGACCTTGCATCTGAGTTGGACCTCAATATCCTGCTGCTTAAGATCGTGAATGCCGCTAAAGAGATCTCCGACTCGGAGGAAGCCTCTATCTTGATGTTCGATCCGGCAAAGAACACGCTGTACTTTCAATCAGCCACGAATATGGATACCCAGCTCAACAGAGGAGTGATCGTTCCCCTCGAAGAAAGCATTGCCGGCTGGATCGTCCAGAATCAGAAACCAGTCATCGTGGATGACCCCCAAAAAGATAAGCGCCATTTCGATTCCATCCAAACCATCACCAATATCAAAGTCCATTCATTGCTGGGTATTCCCCTGCTCTCCAAGGGAAAGGTGATTGGAGTATTGGAGGTCATTAACAAGAAAGGCGGCAAGTTCACTCAGGAGGACCAGGACGTGCTCCTGGCTCTGGGTGCCCAGGCGACTGTAGCCATCGAAAACTCACGCTTGTTCTTGCAGTCAGACCTGATCGGGGAATTCGTGCACCAGATCCGGACGCCCCTGTCCGCCCTGAATGCTGCCGCGCACCTGATCAAGAGCAATCGTGTTGACGATCAGCAAAAGAAGAAGATGATCGATATCATGGAGGCTGAGATCGAAGCCCTCACTGAGATGTCCAGCTCTTTCCTCGACTTAGCCCGCCTGCAATCAGGTAGGAAACAGTACAATGTCAGCGAGTTCAACATCAGGGAGCTGTTGGTGGAGTGCTATGATATCTTCTATTCCGACACCCAGGAGCGGGCGATGCGTTTCACCCTGGATCTTGCAGATAGCCTGCCAAGGATGGTAGGGGACAGGAAGCAGTTGAAGCAGGCGATGATCAACCTGATCAATAACGCTATCAAATTCAACCATGAAGGGGGTGAGATCACGCTTCGGGCATCTGCGAAGAAGAAGAAGCTGACAATCTCGGTAACGGACACAGGGCTGGGCATACCCGAGGACGAACAGCCCAAGATCTTCAAGAAATTCTATCGGGTCCAGAGTCACAGAGATCAGGTGCCCGGGACTGGACTGGGACTGGCTGTTGTCAAGCAGATCATCGTCGATCATGGGGGAGAGATCACTCTGACCAGTGAAGTCAACGTCGGGTCCACATTCACGATCACTTTACCCTTGGATAAATAAAGTCATGGACAAAGTAGTAAAGAAATACAGTATCCATTTAATCCTGCTTGCTGTGATCCTCATTCTGGCTGGGATCGCATTTTCAAAAGGAGGTTGGGAATTCGTCGCTGAGGGTCTCCTGCAAGGATTGACCATCCTTGGTAAGGAATCCCTGCTCTTGATCGCCGCCTTCTTAACCGCCGGTCTGCTTCAGGCGCTGATCAAAAAGGAGTTCATCACCCGCTGGTTGGGAAGGGAAGCTGGTCTGAAGGGAATCCTCCTGGCCTGCCTGGGAGGAGGGCTGATCCCTGGAGGACCGTATGCCTACTACCCGATTGCTGGCGCCCTGCTGTCATCCGGGGCAGGTTTGGGAGTCCTGATCGCCTTCGTCACAGCAAAGAATCTGTGGTCCATCTCCCGGCTGCCTTTGGAATTTGGAATACTGGGGGCGACGGTTGCGCTCCGGAGATACTTGATCACTTTCCTGATCCCGCCCCTGCTGGGGATCTCGGTAGAATGGCTGTTCGGCAGTGCGATCGAAAAGATCCGGAAGAGTGTGGAAGAATGAGCTCAGCGACCATCATTCTCTGGATCATTGCCGCTGTCTTGCTCGTCTTCAGCTGGAGAGCAGGACAGGAAACCATTAAGAAAGGGTTCAAATTCGCCTGGAAAACCACCAAGCAGAATGCTCTGCTGATTATCCTGGCCTTTTTTATCGTTGGCTATGTGAACTTACTTTCTCCCGAAGAACTGATCACATCCTGGATCGGTCCGGATTCAGGATGGAAGGGAATCCTGTCTTCAGAGTTCCTGGGTATGCTTCTTCCCGGCGGCCCGTATGTGGTCTTCCCGATCATTGATCTACTCATGCAGGCAGGGGCAGGCCTGGCGCCAGTGATTACTCTGATCACCAGTTGGTCAACCCAATCCCTCTTGACAGTCAGCTTTGAACTGCCCTTCATGGGCTGGCGGTTCAGCGCCATCCGCTGGTCTGTCGGGCTGATCATCCCTCTTCTGACCGGTTTTGCAGCTGCCCTCATCTGGCGCTGAACCGGTCAGGTCAGAAAAGCGGGATATCCAGGTAATCCTCCAAGCGTTTTTTGATTTCCCCCTCCAGATCGCAGAGAAGCGCGTCTGCCAGCTCTTCATTCTCCGCTTTGGCTGTCAGCCGGATCTGGACGTAGCCCTTATTTGCAGCCAGTCCTACGGTAGGGTTGGGGAGTTCCTCCAGGTCGCTGATCAGGGCGTCGATCTGCGATTCCCCGATATTATCCACCCGGATATTACGGATCAGGATCACGCCAGTCAAACCATACTTGGAAGTGATCCGGGGCAGGACCTGTTCATCCAGCATTCCCTCCATTTCGATAGGAACTCCAGGGAGGGCGAAGACGTCCTTTCCATCCACCTCCAGATGGACTCCGGGGGCTGTCCCGCGCGGATTGGGCAGACTGCGAGCCGTATCAGGCAGATAAGCTTGCTGTTTATTATTCTCTGGCGGCTGGATACCATATTTCGAAAAACGTTCTTCGATCGACTGCCACAGGCCCGGAAAATAAACCAGCTTCAGACCAAACGCTTCAGCGATGGCATGGCGGGTAGGGTCATCTACGGTAGGACCCAAGCCACCGGTCATGATCACGATATCTGCCCGCTGAATGCATTCCTTGAGAACTCGTGCGATCCGCTCCCTATTATCCCCCACCGTTGATGTCCGGTACACATCCACTCCGAGCTTCCTCAGGGCCTGGGCGATCACCTGGGTATTGGTATTGACGATCTCTCCCAACAGCAGTTCCGTTCCAATGGTCAGTATCTCAGCGCTTGGCATAACAATCCTCTCAAATGATTAAATCAAAAGTCCTGTGGCATATTCTATCACCACAGGACTGCTCAGGTTCTAAGATGCTTGATCTATTCGATCCCCAGATAGGCTTTCTGCACCATCTCGTTCTGGCGGAGATTTTCTGCAGTGTCCTTGAGGACGATCTCACCGGTTTGCAGGACGTAGCCGCGGTTGGCAACGGAAAGGGCGACTGTTGCATTCTGCTCGACCAAGAGGATGGTCGTCCCTGTCTTATTGATCTCGGTGATGGTTTCAAAAACGCTTTCCACCAAGATCGGCGCAAGACCCATGGATGGTTCATCCATCAGCATCAAGCGCGGACGGGCCATCAAAGCCCTGGCTGTTGCCAGCATCTGCTGCTCACCGCCTGAGAGCGTCCCCGCAACCTGGCTGCGGCGCTCCTTCAAGCGCGGGAAGAGGTGAAAGACCCGTTCCAGGTCGCTGTTGAAATGGGTCCGATCGGGCTGGGAATAGGCGCCCATATCCAGGTTCTCATAGACGGACAGGCGGGCGAAGATCCCCCGGCCTTCCGGGACCATCGTGATCCCCTTATAGACCAGCTCATGGGCTGGTGTCTCGGAGATCTTCTCTCCCTCAAAAATCACCTCGCCAGAACGCGGCTGGAGCAATCCAGAGATTGTCCGCAGGGTGGTCGTTTTTCCCGCACCATTCCCTCCGATCAGGGTCACGATCTCGTTTTCCTCTACCGTGATCGAGACTCCTTTGAGAGCATGGATGTTCCCATAATAGGTGTGAATGTTGTTTACCTCTAGCATAGCCATAGCAATACTTCTCTTTGGAGTGCCTTGCCCGGAGTCAGGCGGCGCCCCGTCCTAGATAAGACTCAATCACCTGGGGATTCTTCTGGATTTCCTCCGGTGTTCCCTTGGCAATCAGCTGTCCGAAGTCCAAAACATAGATGAACTCACTTATACCCATGACCACCTTCATATCATGCTCGATCAGCAAGATGGTGATTCCCAGTTCATCTCGCAAATTCTGGATGAATCTCATCATGGTCCGGGATTCATTGGGGTTCATACCTGCTGTCGGTTCGTCCAGCAAAATGATCTTAGGCTGGTTCGCCAGGGCGCGGGCCATCTCCAGCCGGCGCTGCTCACCATAGGGCAGGTTGCGCGCTAGCAGGTCCCCTTTGCCTTTCAAGCCCACGAAGTTCAACAGTTCCTGGGATTTCTCCAGCGCCTGTTTTTCCTCTGCTCGCTGTCGGGGTGTGTGAAGGAAGGCGTCCACCAGGTTGGATTTCAATCTGGGGTGGGCTCCCACCAGGATGTTCTCAAGAGCAGTCATCATTGGGAATAACCTGATGTTCTGATAGGTTCGGGAAATCCCCCTCTGAGTGATCCGATCCGGGGTTAGCCCCATCAGCGATTTATCCAGAAAGCGGATATCTCCCCTGTCCGCAGGATAGAAACCGGTGATGCAGTTGAACAAAGTGGTCTTTCCTGCCCCGTTAGGTCCGATAATGGAGTAGATGGATCCTTCAGGAATCTCCACGGAGACGTTGTCAACCGCAGATAATCCCCCGAATCTTTTGGTTACGTTACGGGTCTCTAGAATACTCATCTCTAACCCTCATTCCCTACTACGCTTTTATCTGGCGTAACCCCTTCCAGGCCGGACTCGTATAACTCCATCCTCCTCCTGGGAGCAGGCCAGATGCCTTCCGGTCTAATGATCATCATAATTACCAGCAGAGCGCCAAATACCAGCAGACGGTATTGATCCAGCTCGCGGAGAATTTCCGGCAATCCTTTCAACACAAAAGCACCGATGATCACTCCCGGGATGCTGCCCATACCGCCCACGATCAGCAGGCAGAGCACATTGATGGAAACCATCAATGTATGGTCTGCCGGACCTGTGTACTGATTCCGGGCGGCGAACAGAGCGCCTCCCAGGCCCGCGAAGGCAGCTCCCGTAGCGAAGGCCATCAGTTTATAGGTCAATGTGTTGATGCCCATTGCCTGAGCAACGGTCTCGTCCTCGCGCATGGCCATCCAGGCCCTTCCAACCCGGGAATTCTGCAAGTAGGTCGTGAACACAATGGTCAGCAAGATAGCCAGGATGATCAGGTATAAATATCCCTTTTCAGTAGCCAGGTTAAAACCCAAGAGCCTGGGTCCCGCGATATCCCGCACACCTTGGGGTCCACCCAGGTAGGGAGCCATCATGTCACTGCGGATCAGGACCCTGATGATCTCACCAAAACCCAGCGTGACGATAGCCAGGTAATCACCCCGCATTCGCAGGACAGGGATACCGAGCAGCACACCAGCAAAGGCTGCCAGCATGATGCTGATCACCAATACCGGCCAGAAATTCCACTGGATGGTGATGGGAGCCGGGGAGGTCAGCAGACCCATCGTGTAGGCGCCGATCGCAAAGAAGGCCACATATCCCAGGTCCAGCAAGCCAGCCAGCCCGACCACGATGTTCAATCCCAAGCCCATCAGGACGTAGATGCCCACCGTTCCCATAGCATAGTTCCAGTATTTTCCCAGCGCCTGGGGCATGAGCAGTACGATGACCATCAGGACACCATATCCGATCCATTTCGACTGCGGATGGTCGCGGAACCTGGTCACGAGACTGGCATCCATGACCCTGTCCTTGAGTTTGAGGTACTGCTTCTGGACCAGTTTCCCAACCTGGCGGGATTCGGTGAAATAAGACAGCAGCGCACCCAGGATCCCGAAAACCAGGAATATTCCTACAGTGATCAGCACCCCGGTCCAGATGCTTCTCCCATACAGCAGGAACTGGACAGACTGCCGGTCAAGCTGGGCGAGGTAATCACGCATTTCCACGTTGGCAGCATCCAGTGTTCCAACCAGCAAGCTAAATCCCCCCGTGATCAATCCGATCACCAAGCCGGAGAGAGCGCCTCCTGAAATACCCGCTTTCCAGTTCAAACGGTCAGAAGCTGCCGCCCGGGACCCAGCCCATAAGGCTACCAGTGCCAGCAGCAGCATCAACCCCCCCGAATTCCCAGTCCGGGTCTTGGTAGGCAGGCTTAATAATTCTCCCAGGATATCAGATAGCGTTGTTGTCAGGCCAAAGAGCATTAAGAAGATAAGCACTACGCCAAAGATCAAGCCTGATCTGGCATTCTCTTTCAATTGTTCATTCATCAGACTTTCTCCTCCGATAGCACTTCACCTACGATACCTGAGGGACGGAAGATCAGCACCAAGACGAGAATGGAAAAGGCGATCACGTCCTTGAGCTGGAAATCGATCCCCAGGGCCGCCGGCCCAAGTGACTCGACGATTCCCAGGATCATCCCGCCGACCATCGCGCCAGGGATATTACCGATCCCACCCAAAACAGCTGCGGTGAAAGCTTTCAGCCCAGGGATGAATCCGACGTAGTGATAGATAATGCCGTTATGGATTCCCCACATCACACCCGCAGCACCTCCCATGGCACCGCTGATAATGAAGGTGTTGCTGATAATGCGGTCGACGTTGATGCCCATCAACGCCGCTGTTTGTTTGTCTTCTGCAACCGCGCGCATGGAGCGGCCATAACGGGTCCTCATCACCAGAATATAAAGGGCGATCAGCAGCAGAATAGACAGCACGAAGGTCAGGACACCGGTATAGGTGAGGATGACCTCCTCCCCACCGATCGGGATCCTCCAACCCACGGAGCGCTGGATGGATGCGGGATTCAAGTAAGTCCGCCGCTTGGGCCCAAACATAACCTGGGCTGCATTCTGAAGGAAGATCGAAGCGCCGATGGCGCTGATCAGTGGGATCAAGCGTGGGGCTCCTCGGAGCGGCCGGTAAGCGATGCGCTCCAGGAAATAACCTGCGAGTGCCGCAACAAACATCCCGACTAGAAAGGCCAGGATCACGGAAATGATCTGGTAGGAATCCAGGAAGCTCATTCCTGTGGCTGCCACTGAAATCTTACCTAGAGCTTCGAATACAAAGTATCCGGAAAAAGCTCCCAGCATCATGATCTCGCCGTGGGCAAAGTTGATCATGAACAAGATGCCGTATACCAGCGTGTAGCCGATGGCGATCACCGCGTAGACACTGCCAATGATCAAACCGCTGATAGCAAAGCGCACCCAGGTGTCTGGGCCATAGACACCGGACGAGATCACGGTGTACAGCCGCCAGGTCAAGAAAGCTATAAATAAAATAGAAATGATAACTTGGGCAATTACAAAACCACTGATCGGCCCAGCGGATTTTTTTGAACTGGATTTACTCATAACGACCTTCTTTCTTGCTGACCATCTGATTGGTTTCAGGGAGTAGCGAGGCAAGCCAAAAAACTGGCATTCCTCGCGTATGTTGGTACGATGAGCCCTACCCTACTTACTTAGGGAAGTACCCAGGCTCCGTCCCGAACGACCAGGAAGGAAGGACCAGAGGCATTGCACTCACCGCCGTTGCAGGAGAGCATGCCGGTCAGGCCTTCATACCCGGACAGGCTATCTACCGCCTGCACCAGGGCTTCGCGCGGGATGTAAAGGTTTCCATCCTCACCGAGGATCGCTACGGACTTGATGCTCTGGATCAGAGCGTCAACGACATCATAACCGTGCCAGGTGAAGGTGGAGACGGCTCCAGGAGGATCACCGTAAACGCCTTCAAAGCGAACGTTGAACTCCTCCACCCGGGGGCTGGAAAGCGGTGCGCCAGAAGCTGCGTAAACGCCTTCCGCGTTCTCGCCAGCCAAATCGATGAAGGTACCACCAAAGGTGCCGTCATCACTGAAGAGGATCACGCCCTCGAGGCCAGCCACAGGCATATCCTTGGCGATCACAGCTGCTTCAGGATAATACCCACCAAAATAAATGGCTTCAGGATCTGCAGCGCCGATGTCAGTCAGGACTGCGCTGTAGTCGGTTTCACCAGGGGTAACTGCTTCCACTGCGACAACCTCGCCACCCAAGCCCATGAAGACTTCCTGGACTTTCTCAGCTACACCCTTACCATAGGCATCGCCGTCGTGCATCACAGCGAGCTTCTTTACACCAAGGACGTTGTAGAGATATTCGGCTGCGAACTGGCCCTGGATATCATCCGTGAAGGGGATGCGGTTGAAGACATCCTGGTCTCCACCGGTCAGGTCCGCTCGAGTCGCTGAAGGGGATAGCATGGGGAGTCTGGCAGCATTGTAGATCGGAATAGCAGCTGCGGTCGAGCCGGAGAAGGTGTGTCCGGCAATGGCTACCACATCGGGGTCAGAGACGTAAAGGTTCGCCACGGAGGCTCCACCTTCACCACTGCCCTGGGTATCCTCGATCAGGAGTTCGAAATCAAAGCCATCGACACCACCCGCCATATTGGCATCCTCAACAGCCAGCAAGCCGGCGTTGGAGATGTCAATACCAAAGGCAGAGTAGTCCCCGGCCATTGGACCAGCATAACCGATTTTCACGGTGCTGCCGGGCTCGATCACTGCGCAGACGGTCTCATCAGGGTTTTCTGCACAAACATCAGGAGCAGCTGCTCCGCCGCCGCAAGCAGCCAGGATCAGGCTGAGAGCGACCAAGACACTAAATAGATATAAACGCTTCGACATTCTAGTTTCCTCCTTAGGGAAAATTTTCATACACTGAAATTCTAAACATCAAGTAATCTCTTCCAAATCACCTCCTTTCCAGCTGATGAAGGTCAATTCCTGCTGTCATTCAATTATTTAGTTGATTATTTCCCCCTATCGAACCCGGGGTAAACCAAGCAATGAACAAGAATTAAACAGGACAGTCCTTCCTTCTGATAAGAGAGAATTCCTGGAGATATTCTTTGTTTTAAAGCTACCAAGTAATTATTGTCAACTACAGCTGCTGATATTCAATAGTTTTTTTGGGAATGTGATAACAGGAACAGTATCACTTGATTGTGGAGTATAACATAATTCGAATATATATCAAGGAAAGGATGTGAAAAATAACTCAGCCGATGATTGGTTTTCCTAATCACTACAACCCAGTCCGCTGAGCTATTCCAAAGAGGGTCTCTGCAAACCGCTGGCCGGCAGGGTGAATCCCCCATCTGCCAGGATGGTTTGGCCTCTGATCATGCTGGCTGCCGGGGAGCATAAGAAAGCTACGATCCCAGCAACATCCTCTGGAGTGACGATTCTTCCAGCCGGGGTCTCGGCAGCGATCTGGTCCAGCAGGTCTTCATTCTGCATCGTGTTGAAATGCTGGAGCGCTTCCGTCGCTACAATTCCAGGAGATACCGCGTTCACAATGATACCCCGGGAAGCGAATTCGACAGCCATATAGCGGGTGAGTGCTTCAATAGCCGCCTTGCTGGCCCCCACAACTGCATATTCAGGCAGAACCCGGAAAGAACCCGGACTGGAGATGCTGACAATGCATCCCCCCCCACCCTTCTCCATCAGCGGGAGGGACTTCTGTGCTAGGAACAGATAGGCTTTGGCATTGATATCCATGGTCCAGTCCCAGCCTTTAGGGCGCTGTTCCAGGATGGGGCGGTTGTAACCTGATCCAGCATTGCTGACCAAGAAATCCAATCTCCCAAAATGCCTGTCCGTTTCTGCGACGAGGTGATCAAGATCTTCCAGATCCCCTACATTGGCTTTGACAATCTCTGCCCGAACCCCATACTTCATGATCTCCCGAGCTGTATTCTCGGCGGATTTCCGGTTGCGAAAATAATTGACCACGATATTTGCCCCTAACTGGGCGAAATGGAGGGCGATCGCCCTGCCAATGCCCCGTCCAGATCCGGTGATCAACGCTGTCTTGCCCTCAAAA
>JBGCVQ010000121.1:0-5063 GCA_045888315.1 Anaerolineales bacterium
AGGACCCCGGATCGGGAAAGGACCAGAAACGCGATATCGCCCTCCAGGGGCCGGCTTCCTTGGCAACACTCCAGGCGTTGACAGGGGACCCGATCCTCAAGAAATCCCTGACCAGGCTGCGCAGGACGGCTTTGATGTCCTGTGAGCTGGCAGGGATCCCGCTGGTCGTGGCGCGCACTGGCTACACGGGAGAGAATTGGGGCTTTGAGATCCTGGTCCATCCCGACCAGATGGAGAAGCTCTGGAATAAGATCCTTGAAGTGGGAGAGCCCCTGGACGTCAAACCGGCTGGGCTGGCATGCCGGGATTCAACCCGCATCGAAGCTGGACTTCCTCTCTACGGCCATGAGCTGGCAGGACCGCTGGAAATCTCTCCTATCGAAGCGGGTTTTCCAGGCTATGTCAAATACCATAAGCCTTTCTTCGTGGGGCGGGATGCATTATTAGCCCGGGAGAAGGACAGGGAGCGGGAAATCGTCCGCTTCCGGTGCAATCAGAAGCGGACCCGCCGGCCCAACATGCTGGACCCGGTCGTGGACGATCACGGCACGGAAGTTGGGCAGGTTACCAGCTGTTCAGTCGATGTCAGCGGCTACCTGGTTGGCTTGGCGCTGGTGAACTGCCGCTGCTCGGATCCGGGCACTTCTCTGAGGGTCTTCCCCCTGCAGGGTAAAACCCTTGAGGAAGGCTTGCTAGACGGAAATAAAGTCGCTCTGCCGGTTGAGGTCACGGTGCTTTCCAGGTTCCCGGAGAAAGACGGCCAGCAGCCCCGCTGGATGAGCGGCGAAGATTAAGGGATCATAAGAACCTGGAGAAAAGACCAACCGCGTTATCTGAGTATGGTAAGATAAACGCGGTTGTTCTATTACCGGCGGGCATCCCCCGCCGGTGAAATTTGGAGGAAAGAAATGGATCCAATCATATTCACTATCCCGGGAACGAATCTATCGCTGCACTGGTACGGTGTGATCATGGCGGTGGGCATCATCATCGCCGGCCTGGTTGCGGAATGGGGGGTCCGCCAGCGAGGAGAGGACGGAGAGAAGATCTGGGAACTGCTGATCTGGGGTGTGCCATTTGGCATTGTGGGCGCTCGCCTCTGGTATGTGGCGAACGATATCCTCGGTGGAGGAAGGTATTATCTTGATAACCCGCTCCAGATCATCAACCTTCCCCAGGGAGGGCTGCACTTTTATGGCGCCGTTCTCTTTGGAGCCTTGGGGGCATATATCTATGTCAAGAAGAACCAGCTTGATTTCAGGATCTTCCTGGATGCTGCGGCACCGGCTCTGCTGATCGGTCAAGCCCTGGTGCGCCCTGCCAACTTCATCAATCAGGAGCTGTATGGCCAGCCGACGACCTTGCCGTGGGGGATCCGTATTGAAGAGCTGCACCGCATCGCACCCTGGAGGAACATGTACCAGTTCCCCTACGAGACCACTTACTTCCACCCCACATTTGCCTACGAGATGCTCTGGAACTTCCTGGCCGCCGGGATCCTGCTCTGGATCGCCTTGGAATACAAGGACCGGATCAAACCTGCTACCATTTTCGCTGGTTGGCTGGTGCTGGAAGGATTGGGGCGGGAGATCATCGAATTCTTCCGGCCTGATCAGCCCAGGTGGCCGGGGACGGATATCAGCTATTCGCGCATTGCGGCTGGTTTGATGATCGTGGTCGGTATCTTTTGGCTGTTAGTGAAGTATGAGGTCATCAAGCTTCCTTTCCTCAAACCCGGGCCGGAAGCCTATCGACTTTCCACAAGTGGTGAGTCTGAAGAATCGTAGTATCTTGGAATTTCAGAAAAAAAGGAGCAGCTTCCAAGAAGCTGCTCCTTTTTTGATCTAAGCTTTCTGTCTTTCAGGGACACTGGCAGTAAGGATCCACTTTGTGGGTCACGTTATTCGGTATGATCCACTCACCACCTGTTGCCAGACATTTCTCATAAGGCAGATCGATACTGCAGGTCAGGGGTTTTCCACCCTCGGGCTCCGGTTCCAGTAGGGGTGGGGCCTCTCGGATATAGACCTGCTCTGGATCTAGATCCTCGCAGTCCAGGACCAGCTCAGACATCCAGCCCTGCCCGCCAGCTTCATTCTGGCCGAAGAACCAGGTCGGTTGTTCTGACTTGGACTTTGCCAGGACTTCGAATATATCTCCTTTCAGGGCCACGAACAGCTCCGGGTAATCCATACTCGGTCCCTGGCGGATAAATGCATCCTTGTTTACCAGGCACAGCGAGCTGTAGGGGATGGGCGGCTCCGGCAGGAATTGGTAATCCCAGCCGAAATCCACGTCTTCCATATCCTCCGCGATTGCTGGGGTGACCTCGGCCTCGGCCGGGTCTGCATAGCGGTCCGGATAGGTCCAGTTCCCGGGGATGAGGATGATGTCATTGGGTGAGGCCAGGGCATCGACTACAACGCAGTAGCTGATATCTCCAGTCAGTTCACCGAGGGTGAAGGATCCATCCGCTCCGGTATAGGCAGCTCCTACGAGCCCACCTGGCATCCCCGGGCAGCCGCCGCCGTAGACATCCACTCGGATGCCGGCAATGCCCGGTTCGCCGGGATCGAAGACTCCATCTGCTCCCAGGCCTCCTCCTGGCAGGGAGATGCAGCCAGCGGGAGGTGAGGGGGGAGTACCGTAGGGCACGGCGCATTCATCGTGCCAGACCACGCCGCTGATCGAGGCGTCACCTAGAGGGGAGAGCAGATAGCGGAAGTTCACTTCTTCCAGGATGTCCCCCGCAGCCAGGCTCAGGTCGTGATAGTCAGGGTAAAGAGTCTGCTGGATAGGTGACCTGGCCAGGCAGTAGTCGCCTGGATCGATCTCGGTGATCTGATAGAAGCCATCTGGACTGGAAGTGCTGACATCCACGACATCCGCGCCTCCCGGGCAGGGTCCTTCTTTGAGGGTCAGCATAGCCCCGGAGATGGCGCCGTCGGTGGGATCCCGCTGATCATTGCGGTTGCTGTCGATATAGGAGTAGCCGCGCACGATCGCCTTGCTGTAAGGACTCTCAAAGGCTCCCCGGTCGCAGCCCAAGCCCTGGGGCCTGCTGACGAAATTCTGGTCATTGGCAATGCATAGATCCGGGACACCGCTGTCAATGGCGGGACTGCCGGTTCCCAGCGGGTGGCTGGGAGCCAGGCTTCCATGAGCTCCCAGGGGTTCCAGCAAGGGATCCGTTGCTGAGAGATCATGGGACCCAGACAAGCTGCAGGTGCCGTCGCTGTCCAGGTTGTAGTCCAGGGAGTCAGGGGCAGTGCCTCCGCAGTCCCCTCCGGGATTCCCGGACAGGATCGAGCTGCGGACCTTGATCTCAGCGCCTGTGTCGACTCGGAGTCCTTCCGGGCTGTTGTTAGCGATGGTCACGAAGCGCAGATCGAAGTTCCCCGTGTTGTAGATACCCGCTCCCCCTACGCCTCCCAGGGCTGTATTGCCGCTGACGGTCACGTTCTTCAACAGCAGGCCGCCCGTGGGGATGGGACCGTTGTTGTAGATCCCACCTCCCACAGCGCCCGTGGCGGTGTTATTCGTTACTCCGCTCTCGTAGAGATGCATCATGCCGTTGTCATTATAGATTCCACCCCCCAGGACTGCGGTATTCCCGTCAATCCAGCTGTTATTGAACTGGGTGTAAGTATCCATCCAGCTGAAAACCGCTCCGCCGTTTCCCAGGGCCTCGTTGTTCTCAAAGGAGACACCCTCCACGAACAGATCTCCATGGTTCCAAATTGCCCCACCATCCCAACCAGCCTGGCTCATCTCCAGGGTGCTGTTGTTGATCGTCATTTCGGCACCAACCCCATTCCACAAGGCGCCCCCATGATATTCAGATTCATTGCCTGTAAAGCTGGAATTTTCTATCAGTGCAGTGGCGTTGTCGCGGTTATATATGGCACCACCGAATCCAGCTGTATTGGCCAGGAAATGACCATTGTCGACGATCAGGCTGCCGGTGTTGAAGATGCACCCGCCCCGGGCATCGCCCATGCCTCCGGGCGGGATGGAGACGCTGTTGTAGTTGCATGTGAAGGAGATCAAGGTCAGGTCCCCCTCATTGATCAAGCCGCCGCCGAGAATGGCATTCCCATCGGCCAGCCAGATCCCTTCGAATTGGGCGGTCACTCCGTTGTGGATCTGGAAAGCGCGCTCCGTGCCCCCGTGAATGGAGGGCGCCCCACTGCCGATGATTACCAGGTCGTCAGTGACATCAAGGTCGCCGGTCTGGTTCAGGTCCTCATCATCACCAACCATGGTGAGGATATAACCGCCTGCTGGCAGGTTGATGGTCTGGGACCCTGGGCAGACATTGGCGTTTCCGACCGCTTCCCGCAGGGAGCAGTCTCCTGCGCTGCAGACCATGTCATTGGTGTCCGCTGTCTTGGTGACGTTATAAACGGGGGCGCATACCGGTGTGGGTGTGCAGGATGTGATCAGGACTGCCGCCAAACCAACCAAACCCACGGCTGCCCACTTCCAATGGGAATTCATCTTTGATCCTCCTTCTTATTGGAGAATTGAGATCCTTTTGATCCCAGTTCTTAGAAACTTTCCTGCGTTAATAACGTATAGATAGAGGGGATTGTTACACACCTTGTATTCTACCAAAGGAAGAAGCCGGAATAGGTTTCCCAGTGAACAATCTCCCGGTAGGGGTGGGCTGGATACTCCAGGATGGGTTGGGGAACAGCAGCTCATGCTAAAATTAAGGTTGGACTTATCAATCAATATCTACAAGGAGACTGGAAATGGATAAGCAAAGGCGAACATCGATTGTCGGAGGAGCAGTCCTGATCCTGATCGGGGTTGTCCTATTCGTCGCCCAGGTCATGCCTGACCTGGTGCCTGATTTCTGGCGGGAATTTTCATGGCCCTGGATCGTGATCGGGGTAGGTCTGTTCCTGCTGGCGCTGGGAGCGATTGTGGGTGAGCCGGGCCTGGCAGTCCCCGCGACTATCGTCAGCGGAATCGGCGGGATTCTGGCCTACCAGAATTACACTGGCCACTTTGAAAGTTGGGCTTACCTGTGGGCTTTGATCCCGGGGTTTGTAGGA
>JBGCVQ010000122.1:0-8910 GCA_045888315.1 Anaerolineales bacterium
CCAGGCGCTGGGCAGTCTGTCCGGGTACAGGGACAGGGAAAGCCCGGCTGGCCATGGCAATCAGCAGGAGCGGTTCAAGCTTTTCAGCCATGTGGGGGAAATTCGCCATCACGTCAGGGAGATTCTCTCCCCGATCCAAACGCTGGAGGCATTCCTCGATAGCTGCTGCAAAATCTCGGCTTATCATAGACAGCCTTCCTTCATCAACGCTTCTTCCAGAGAGACCAGGGCAGTCAGCTGCAGCGTCCGAACGGCCTTTTCACTCTGATTGGTCAGGTCAGCGATATCTTCGACTGACCGCCCTTCCACGAAGCGGTGGATAATGATCTCCTTCTGGTTATCATTCAGGTGCTGGAGCGCTTTCTGGAAGCATCCCAGCGCCTGTTGATCCCTGCTCAGCGGCACGACCCTCCCGTTATCCCCATAACCGCTGATCTCACGGGCCGAGATCAGCTGATCTGGATTGCGCCGGTAATCCTCGATCACCAACCTGGCAAGTGTGTAGAGCCAGGAGATGAACGGTTTACCCTGGGCGAGGAAGGAAGGCAGGTGCCGGATCATGCGCACAAACACTTCGGCGCTGAGATCCTCAGCTGTGGAAACATCATTCACGCGATAGAAGATGTAGCTGTATATATCGCGGTAATAATGTTCATACAAGGTTCCAGCTGCCCCCCTGTCGCCCGCATGGGCCCGGTACAGGAGCGCTTTTTCATTGATATCCATAATTTATAGATATCCTTCCACCGTTAAATCAATTAACAACGCGGGCAGCTTGAAGTTATTTGGTTGTATTGTAGCAAAATTTCACCAAAAATGCGAGGGTGGCAACAATAATTGCATAAAAATATAAAAACTGATATTTATTACGGTTCTTCAACCATCCCGCAACAATCTGCCCCCCGCTCCGCCAACTAAAAACAGCCCGACTGAAATGGTGCTAAAATTGAAATATCCTCTTAGCGGTAGGTTTTCAACCCGGTTCTCTAAATTTCCCCCAGCGAAAGACAGACAAGGAGCAGCCTGATGAGAAAATCAACCCTCCTACCCCTTATTTTGGCCCTGATCCTCTTGGCTTGCAGTGGGCTCTCCGCCAGTGCCCAGGAGGGTTTTTATTTCCAGGACGATTTCGAAAGTGGGAACGACATCTGGGAACTGGAACCGGGCTGGGAGATCGTGGACGGTGCTTTGCGGGGAGAAGGACATCAATGGGCCCGCTTGAATTTGCCGGTCCCAGGTGATTTCCAGCTGACATTCCGACTCAAAGTGGTCCAAGGTAGGGTGCACCTGATCACCCACAACAACGATATCGGGCGCTATTACGCTGGGATCGGCTCTGAACCTTCCGAACTCAACAAGCAGTACTGGCCTGATACTTTCTTGGGCAACCTGGCGCGCGGGACTCAACCCAGCCCTACCAATACCTGGCTGAATGTGGCTTATTTCTCCCAGGGAGGGACCTCCCGCCTGGAGATCAACGGCCAGCAGCAGTGGACATACGAAGACCCAGAGCCCTTAGGCAGCGGCGCGATCGCGTTCGAAGCCCTGGAAGATTCCCTGATCCTGATCGATGATCTGGCGATCAGTCTCACAGGGGAGACGGCAGTGGAAGGAATTCCGCCGGAATCCCAGCCTGCGCAAGGGGAATTTTCCTGGATCCGTACTGGCGGTCCACTGGGCGGTTTAGGCTATGACGTGCGCATGGCGCCTGGAAACCCGGACAAGATGTATGTCACCGACGCCTTCGCCGGCGTCTTTATCAGCGATGACGGCGGAGTCTCCTGGTACCCATCCAATCAGGGATTTAGCGACCGAACAGGCTCCTCCCAGGACGCCATTCCGGTCTTCTGCCTCACCATCAGCCCCCATGATCCCCAAGTGATCTTTGCCGGAATGCAGTTCAGCGGCGGGCTGTACCGCTCTGATGATGGGGGACAGACCTGGGTCAGGAAGAACTCAGGTATCAACATCATCGACGGACTGACTTTCCGGGGCATCACAGTCGATCCCCGGGATCCAAATGTGATCTATGCCGGAGGTGAACTCTCCAGCTGGGTCTGGGCAGGTGAACCAACCAACGGGCGGGAATTCGATCTCACCCAAGGCATACTCTATAAAAGCGAGAATGGGGGTGACTCCTGGAATGAGATCTGGCGCGGTGATGATCTGGTGCGCTATATCTGGGTCAATCCCCAGGACACAGATATCCTTTATGTGTCAACGGGCATCTTTGACCGGGAAGCGGCCAATTCCGATCCCCAAGCCGGGAAACCCGGGGGCGTGGGGATCCTGAAATCGATCGACGGCGGCAGGACCTGGTTCCAGATCAACAACGGTCTGAACAATCTCTACGTGGGCTCCCTCTACATGCACCCCGAGGACCCGGATATCCTACTGGCCGGCACCGGGAACAACCAATACTACCAAGGCGGAGGGGTCTACCTGACCAGGAATGGGGGCGAAAGCTGGCAGCTGGTCTATGATGCCGGGGAAGGCAACATCAACTCGGTTGAGTTTATGGACGCCCAACCAGAGATCGCTTATGCGGGCAACCCCGCCGAGATCCTGCGCAGCCAGGACGGCGGTCAGACCTGGGAGAGAATGACCCCTGGAGACGGCTGGGGATCCGAGGGGGTGCGGGGCGGTTTTCCGATCGACTTTCAAGTGGATCCCCGGGATCCCGACCGGATCTTTGCCAACAACTACGGAGGCGGCAACTTTCTCAGCGAGGATGGAGGCAGGACCTGGATGGTTGCCAGCAGCGGCTACACCGGTGCCCAGGTTCGAGCCCTGGCTATCCATCCAGAGTATCCCGGCGTTTTATACGCTGCAGCCCGGAGCGGGATCTTCGCCACTCCCGACGGGGGCAGCAGTTGGATTGGCCTGGGCAGAAAGCCCTTCCAACTTTTGGAATGGAACGCTGTAGCCGTCGATCCCGGAAATCCACAGCATATCCTGGCCACAAATAACTGGGATTCAGCGATCCTCAGCAGCCAGGATGGGGGATTCACCTGGCAGCGGGTACCCGGGTCGCCCCAAGGACCAGTGTGGTTCGAGGTCCTGGCCTTCGCACCCTCCGATCCGCGCTGGGTCTATGGCGGGACAGCCTCCTTCATCTCGGCTGGCGTGTTCAGCCCCGATCTGCCTGCCAACGGGATCTACCAATCCAGCGATGGAGGCGAGACCTGGCAGTTGTCCAGCAAGGGCGAGTTCTCAGATGCCCATGTCATCGATCTGGCGATCGCACCCGAGGATCACGAGATCGTCTATGCTGCCACTGCCAATTATGGAATACTCAGAACCCTGGACAGTGGAGCTACCTGGGAGCAGATCAACCAGGGGTTGGTCATGCGCCAGGGAGCTAATACGGTTGCAGTCCATCCCCTCGATCCCCAGATCGTCTATGCCGGGGTCGGCTTCGGCGGGATCTACCGCAGCGATAACGGAGGAGACAGCTGGCGCCAGCTCCCTGGAGGGCTTCCCCCAGAAGCGGACGTTTCAGCCCTGGTCATCGATCCCACCAACCCGGATCTGGTCTACGTATCCGATCATTTCAGCGGTGTCTACCGCTCGCTCAATGGAGGAGAGACTTGGGTCAAATTCAGCGACGGTCTGCGGATGCGAGCGGTCAACCGCCTAGCCCTCTCCACGGATGGCCAACACCTCTATGCCGCCACGGAGGGTGAAGGCGTCTACCGCATCGACCTCAACGGCCAGCCTCCAGAAGCCGTCGCCTTGGATATCCCTGAAGCCCAGGTGCCGGATACGGATCAGCCGCGAGAAACCGAGGGTGATACCTCCCCAGCACAGGACGCCGATATGCCGGATGATCAACCTACTGAAGGGGACCAACCGGATCAGCCAGCTGATACAGGCAAACAGGTCTGCCCCGGGAGCTACCTGCCGTTGGTCCTTGGGTTATTCAGCCTGGGCACCTGGAAGAAGCACAGGAAACTTCCCTGAGTGCTATGAATAAGACCTTTCCCGCCTCGATGATCGCTGTCCTCTTGCTAGTCGGATGCCTGCCCGAAGGAAGGCAGACACCCACTACAGCTCCTGGGCTAATAGCTTCAGCAGCAATCCCGGCTCCGAGCGAGACCCCTCAGGATCCCGACCTGATCAGAGGCTGGGTGGAGGATAAGAACGGCCCCCTGTCTGGTGCAACCGTGCGCCAAAAGACCAGTGGGGATTACACGCTTACCGATCAAGACGGGTATTTCGAACTGGATACTGTGCTGGAAGACAAGCCGCAAACCATCACAGCCTGGAGCGATGGCTACTTCGTAGGCTGGTTTGACGTTCAGCCTGGTCAAACCGATCCGATCACCATCACCCTCAAGCCCTACTATACTTATGATAACCACGAGTATGACTGGTTCTCCGCGGAAGGGGAGGATGGCTCTGCCAGCTGCGCCCACTGCATGCCCTGCTACGCGGAATGGATCGAGGACGCCCATTCCGGCTCTGCGGTCAATCCGCGCTTCCTGAGCATGTACAATGGCACGGACCTGACCGGTAATCTAAGCCCACCGACCCGCTTCACCAGCTCTTCGGATTATGGGTTCATTCCCCTGGCGCCCAACCCCAACGAGGTTTACTACGGGCCGGGTTATAAACTGGACTTCCCGGAAACTGCTGGGAACTGCGCTGCCTGCCATGTCCCGGCTCAGGCGGCTCATCCCGGCCTGGCTTATGGAGCGGATCCCAACCAGGCGGAAGGTATCGAACTGGAAGGGGTCTTCTGCGAGTTCTGCCACAAGATCGGGGATGTGGCGCTCGATCCCCAGACCCAACTGCCCTACCCTAACATGCCCGGGGTGCTCTCCATCCAGCTGAATCGGCCCGCCGGGGAGGACCAGATCTTCTTCGGCAACTTCGATGATGTCACCCGCCGGGTCAGCAAGCTGCCCCTGGAATCAGAGAGCGCCTTCTGTGCTGCCTGCCACTACGGTGTCTTCTGGGATGTGGTCATTTACAACTCTTACGGGGAATGGCTGGAAAGCCCTTACAGCGATCCGGTCAGCGGCAAGACCTGCCAGGACTGCCATATGCAGCCGGTCGATTACGATTATTTTGTCTATCCCGAACAGGGAGGAGAGACCCGGGACCGGAGCGGGATCTTCAGCCACTACATGCCCGGTGCTGGCGATCCCGAATTCCTGGCAGAGGCAGCCCTCCTGGAGGCGGAGGCCAGCCTGGATAATGGACAGCTGGTAGTGGAGGTCAAGGTCAGCAATCACAACACCGGCCACAAGTTACCAACCGACAGTCCCCTGCGTCAGGTACTGCTGCTGGTCGAGGCAGTGAATGAGAACAGCGCCCCCCTCGCCTTCCTCGATGGTCCGCGTATCCCTTCCTGGGGCGGCGAGAATGGATCACTCGAGGAAGGCTATTATGCGGGTTTGCCAGGCCGCGGCTACGCCTTGATACTGCGAGAGCAGTGGACCAACATCTCTCCCACAGGAGCCTACTGGAATCCGGTGGTGGTGGAGTCAGACACTCGGCTCCTGCCTTACCAGGAGGACAGCTCCCGGTATATCTTCCAGGCAGAAGGTAATAGCCAGGTAAATGTCCGGGTCAGGCTGCTGTTCCGGAGAGCGTTCAAAACACTAACGGACCAGAAAGGCTGGAACGACCCGGACATCCTGATGGGCGAGGAGCTGATCACTCTCTCTGGGGAGTAGCTTCGCAACCCTTCTTCTTTGCTCCCGAATAGAAATCTTCCCATTCCATCCACTCTGCCCGCTCCCTTCCCTCGGACTTGGTATACAATAGGCTCATATCCAGGGAGCGTTATGGACGAACTGAAAGGGATCATCAAGGAATTCATACAGGCCCGGGACTGGGAACAGTACCACGCGCCCAAGAACCTGGCCTTGGCCCTGAGCGTCGAGGCAGCCGAGATCGTCGAGATCTTCCAGTGGAAGAAGGATGACCAGGCGCTGAGCCCCGAGGAAGAAGAAGGGCTGCGCCAGGAGATCGGGGATGTGCTGATCTACCTCCTGGAGCTGGCTGACAAATACGGGATCGATGTCATCCAGGCCGCCCAGGACAAGATGGTTTTGAATGGAAAGAAATATCCGGTTGAAAAGGTGAAGGGCAAAGCGGATAAGTATACGGTGTATGAGAAAAAGCAAGGTGTAAACCGTGAGTAGTAACCAGTAAGTAGTAAGCAGTGAGCAGTAGCCAGTCCTCGGTCATTCGTCTCCGGTCACGGCGCAGCCGATCCGGTCTCTCTTCTCCGGTCAGCGCAGCACCGGTCGGAGGGCGCTCTCCGGGCTCGGTATCCATTCCGTGAGCCCACTCCCCCAGTGTCATATGAAAACCATTCCCCAGGATTAGGCTGGGAGGATAGGAAAACCAGGCAAGTAAAGGTAAACTAGTAGGGTATTTAGGGGATGGTTTTCCTTTAATAACGTCCCTGTTCTCCCCGGGAGGAATGATGATCAAAAAAGTCGTCTACATTGTGCTGGCTGTCCTGATCTTGATAGGTCTCGGCCTTGGTGCCTGGTGGTACTTGAGCGGATCTGGCTCCCCGACCCCCACACCCTTGCCGCAAGAGCCAGTTGGTTACCAATACCCAGCATCCGCGGAGGAGATTGATTGGCAGGACCGCTCAGTCTTCCAGGCTGGCCTGACGGAAAGCGCTGCCAAGATCCTGAAAGAACTTCCCCAAGCCAGCAGCTACTTCATTTCCCTGGACATCCCCTCCGACCTGGTCTCGGGGATCACCGGCCACCAGATCGTGCGCTACTTCAACAACGAAGACGAACCCCTCAAGGAGATCTACTTCAGGCTGTTCCCCAACTACCAGGGAGGCCAAATGGAGGTCTCCCATCTGACGGTAGATGGGGGTGCCATGATCCCATCCTATGAGAGCGAGAACACAGCGCTGCGAGTGGACCTCACCGAGCCGCTCCAGCCGGGGGATTCCCTGGTGATGGAAATGGATTTTGAACTGGGCGTGCCGACCGAGATGGGCGGGAATTACGGGCTGTACGGCTACTTTGAGGATGTCCTGGTGCTGGACACCTTCTATCCTTTGATCCCGGTCTATGATGATTCCGGCTGGTACAGCCAATACCCCCAGAACAATGGGGACCACACCTACAATGACGCTTCCTTCTATATCGTCCAGGTCACAGCGCCGGCAGACCTGGTGCTGGCCTCTTCCGGGGTGATCGTCGATCGGCAGCTGGGGGACAGCACCCAGACCACGGTGATCGCCAGCGGCCCATCCCGGGATTTCTACCTGGCAGGCAGTCGGATGTTCAGCGAGATCAATCAGCAAGTGGGAGATGTGATGGTGCGGGTCCTCACTCGGCCAGAATACAGCGTCAACCAGGAATTCGCCCTCGATTATGCGGTCAACGCGGTTGAGATCTACAGCGACCGGGTCGGTCCCTATCCCTACAGCGAATTCGAGGTCATGAGCTCACCCATGCTGGCTTTAGGGATCGAATATCCCGGCATCACCAGCATCGTGGTTGATGAGTTCGTGGATGGAATCGACCTCTACGGCTTGCCCTCGGAGCAGATGCTGGAGTCCACCCTGGCCCATGAGGCAGGCCATATGTGGTTCTATAATGTGGTCGGCAACGACCAGCAGAACCAGCCCTGGGTGGACGAAGCCCTGGTTCAGTATCTGACCTACATCTACTATCTGGACCGCTACGGGAACGGGAGCGGCTACGTGGATTCCTGGGAAAGCCGCTGGGACAGGGTCGCTGATGCGGATATCCCCATCGGCCTACCAGCCGGGGAATATCACGGCGCGGAATACAGCGGCATTGTCTACGGAAGAGGCCCGCTGTTCTTCTACGAACTTGAGAGTGAATACGGCCTGGATATGGTGATGTCCGCTATCCAGGATTACTACCAGGAGAATTTGTGGGGCATCGGCTACGCGGACGAGATCCAGGATGCCCTGGAAAGATCCTGCGGGTGCGACCTGAGCGCGGAATTCGCGGAGTGGGTGTATGAGTAGCGCAAAGCCCTCTGCTAGAGTGCTTTGCTGACCGGTACTCGCTGCGCTCGTGACCGGGGACGGAAGACCGGAATGTATATATCAGGTTTCCACCATCCATCCCCGGTCCCTCAATACATTAGCAAGAAATCATCACTGATTACTGGCCACTGATCACTACTTACTACTTACTTGAATCCCGTCCCCAACTTGGTACCGGTCATTTTCAGAGCAACATCTACGAGCAGGTAAATGAAAAAACATACTATTCTCCTTCTACTGACCGCCCTTCTGCTGTCCTCCTGCGGGAGTCCGACTCCCCCTGTCCCGGACTACGGCCCGGTCGATACCTATGCGGTGCTGGCTGAGAAAGACAACTACAAGGACGTGGTGATGACCGACCTGCTGGTTGACTTCATTGATATCGTCCGGGTCCGGGAAAGCCTGGAGGCACTGGGCTGGGCCGGAGATAATATCCATGAGCTTCAGGAGTTCACGGCTGAAGATCTGCGAGCCGAGCTGGACTGGCTGGAAGAGAACGCCGACGCCAATGACCTGGTGTTCTTCTACGTCACCGCCCACGGCCGTTATCTGAGCGATGTGGTGAATTGGAAAACCTTCTTCCCTGCTGAGTGGGAGGATGTGAGCGCCGTGAACAAAGTATTGGTAGTGGATTCCTGCCAGGCGGCTCAATTCACCAATCAGATCCAGGAGAACAGCGGCCTGCTGATCGCTGCTGTGGACGAGGACGAGTTCGGCTGGAAAGGCCTGGAGGAAGAAGGCCTGCCCATCGTGGGGGGGATCTTCACCTATTACTTCACCGAAGCCCTGCTCGATCCTGCGGCGGATAGCAATGAGGATGGCCGGGTCTCGATCCAGGAAGCCGCCCTGGCTGGTGAAGCACAGCAGCGGGATTACATGCACGAGGTGGTCTTCGCTGTCCC
>JBGCVQ010000123.1:0-2027 GCA_045888315.1 Anaerolineales bacterium
AGAATGTGGTCGGATGGATCAATATGCCATCGCTTTCGGCGGGATAACTTATATCGACACAGGGCCAAATCCTCAGGTAGAGGTCATCCCATCCGCTTCCCTGCCAGTGATCGTTGCGGATACACAGGATACTCACAGCACACAAGAAGTACAGTTGTGGCTCCAGGACCGGCTGCGAGCTAACGATCCAGTACTGATAGAATCCCTACTGCGTGTCGTGGATCTGGTAGCGGAGGGCAAACGGGCTTTGATCCAGAATGATCTCCCTACTTTGGGCAAACTCATGTCAGCCCAACAGGTAGAGGAAAACATCATGGGCACCGCCACAGACCGGATCAACTTGTTCTGCGAGGCAGCGGAAAAGGCAGGAGCCTGGGGAGCGAAACAAATGGGCGCCGGAGGAGGAGGGTGTGTCGTTGCCCTTTGCCCTCCCGGGAAGAAGCCAGCCATTCAAAAAGCCCTGACGGACCTCGGTGCACCTACCTGGGAATTTGAGATCCACGAAGAGGCTTGATCCTGGCCGCGTTCCGAGATGAGGTCCGATCAGCAGGGAGATGCCTTTGCACCGGGCGATCGCTGCCGTTCAATCCTCTCTGATTACAAAGAGAGCACGCACCAAATCACTTTGGAAGGATGAACCTGATGCTTGAGAACTACTCCATCACTCCCCCTTTTTTTGAGTTTGGCCCAAAAGCCTACCTGTACGGGAAGGACCTGCTCAAGGTGGCGGAATACGCCGATCGGATCTCGTTAAAATACCAGGTGCCGGTGATCATTACGCCCCAATACGTAGATATCCCTATGCTCAGCCAAGGAACCCCGCACTTACGTGTGTTTGCCCAACATATGGATCCCATACAACCTGGCCGTGGGATCGGCGCTGTTCTTCCAGAAGCGCTAAAAAGCGCTGGAGCGGAAGGTGTGTTACTCAATCATGCGGAAAGGCCCCTCCCTTTTGAGACCATTGAACAGACGATCCGCCGGGCAGAAGAGGTTGGCCTGGCGACTCTGGTCTGCGCAGGCAACCTGGAAGAAATCGAGCTGATTGCCAAGATGAATCCTGATATCCTGCTAGCCGAATCCCCGGATCTGATCGGAACAGGCAAGCGGGAAGAAAATGACCGAGAAAATATCCACGCCATCAACCAGCTTGTGTGGGAGATCAACCCTAAAATCCGGGTCATGCATTCCGCCGGGATCAGTTGTGGAGCAGACGTCTTCAATATCATTGCATCTGGCGCGCAGGCAACAGGCTCTACCAGCGGGATTATAAAAGCCGCGGATCCTCTGGCTATGTTCGACGAGATGCTGTCCAATATCAGGAAAGCTTGGGACGAGGTGCATGCCCCTCACTAAGGAAGGAGATAATCATGTCTATCTATCAGCAGCAGTTCAAAGTTCAATCCGCTGTCAGGCCAACCTTCACCGATGTAACGGAAAGCGTGGAGCGGATCTTGGCCGAATCCAGCATCAAAGAGGGTCTGCTGGTTGTTTTTTCCCAGCACACAACCTGCAGTGTGATCATCCAGGAGGCATCTGACGATGTCAACTACTGGGGGACGGACCTGCTGATGCAGGACCTTGTCAATGTCTTTGAAAAAATAATCCCTACCTGTTTGACTGAAGGACAGTATTTACATCCTGGCCCGAAGCACATCACTGCTGCCGCCGGTCGGGAGGAGCTTCCTTCTTGGTCCCTGAATACAGACGCCCATCTGCGATCCGTGATCCTGGGGCGATCCGTGACCGTACCGGTCACAGGAGGGAAAATGATCCTGGGAGAATTCGGCCGAATTTATTTTGTGGATTTCGACCAGGTAAGAGCCAGGGAACGCACCGTTCGAGTCCACATCATCGGTGAATAAGCAAGGGGTGACGGCCCTGGAATAGATTTGATGCCTGCTGCAACAGGGGTAATCAGAAAAGAAACCTGGGATCCGGGCCGGTTGAGAATTCAGGCTGCTCAAGCCTGTTCAGATCAACAAGACACCGATCAGCAAACACACACCTCCGGCAACCAGGAAGAT
>JBGCVQ010000124.1:0-5311 GCA_045888315.1 Anaerolineales bacterium
CCAAAGTCCATTTTTACCTCCCGTTCACAGATACATTTGCTCCAGCCAGGTCACCGCACCAGCAAATTCAGTTCTCCGATGCCGGCTTCGATCTCCATCCGGATCACTGGACCGGAACCCTGGTATTCACTTACATAAGATCCATTCTGGCCCATCAAACCGCTGAGGTTGATCTCACCCAAACCGCCAGTGATATGGGCCTCGATCTTGGCGTCCGGAGGCAGGATCACTGTCAGCTGGCCCACGCCTCCCTGGATATCGAGATCCAGATCCTGACTGGGAGCTGTCCCCAGGTCCAGGGTCGCTTCACCAGCCCCCATCTCCATCGAAAATGACCGCAGGTTCAGCTCCTCCAGGTCGAGGGTGCATTCCCCCGCTCCCAAGACCAAGGAGAGGTCCAGGGGAATATCGCTGTTCAGGCGCAGTACCCACTTATTATAGTAGCTGTCATAGAAGCGGTTGCCCGGTCTTTCATCCTGCTCGACGCGCAGGATCCCCTCAGTATTATCCCCCACCCGGTAAGAAATATCCGGAAGCAGGTCCTTTTCGCTGTAGCGGAATTCACCTTCCAGGAGCTGGTCAGCCCCTCCATCGACTTCAAGATCGCCCGCGCCCATCAAGATCTCCGCTGAAACTGATTCAGCACCTTGCAGATCGACGACCTCGGAGGTCTCCCAGATCCTTCCGGAAGCATACCTGGGGGCGCAGCCGACAGCCGTAAAGCCCAGGACGCCCAGGAATAACAATATATAAGTGTATTTTCGCATGATCATTTCCTCTCAAACTAGGGCGTTCCCTGATCGTAATTGTTGTTTCTTCAGTAAAATATACGGGGAAGTCCCGCAAGAGTTGTACCTCAGGGACCATATGGATCCCTTCCGGCGGGTTCGAGCAACTGTTAGTTGACGGAAGAGTACAAATGTGTACACTTAAAACTACACAAGGATACTGCCGAAATCCAAACCGGCAGTAAGGAGCAGGAATGAAGAGGTTATTGACCCTTGGTTTGATCATCGCCATCACAGCGGGATGCTCCTCCCAGACTCCCGCTCAAGACCAGGCTGCGGAGGGAGTGATCGCCACCATGGTGTCTGCCACCCAGACAGCCGCCGCTGTCGGTCAGCCTGCACCCCCCCAGGAGGATCAGTCTCCGGGCCAGGAGAATCCCGCCAACACCTCGGAACCGGCTGCCGCCGTGCCCACCGACACACCTACCCTGACCCTGACACCCACAGCTTCCCCGACCGCGACCATTACCCAGACACCCACCCTGGTTTCCAATGATCCCGTGAATTCCCTGGGGACGCCCACCTTCGATGACAACTTTGACGGTGGCGCCAATTTCTACCTCTACGAGGATAACCAGGCCAGCTACCAGATCGAGGACGGCCAGATGGTGCTGATCGCCAAGAAGGCCAACAGCTACGAGACCTGGGCTCTAGCCTGGGGCGATCTGAAGAATTTCTACCTGGAGATCACCGGGACATTCGGGGAGGAATGCAGTGGGAAGGATCGCTACGGCATGATCTTCCGCGCGCCGGACACCAGCCAGGGATATCTGATCAGCATCAGCTGCGACGGATCCTTCCGCCTCAGCACCTGGGAAAGCGACTCGGAGGAATATACTACCATCAAGAAATGGACTTCCAGCGCCTATATCAACTCCGGTCCCGGAGGAACCAACCGCCTGGGGATCAGGGCCAAGGACTCCAAGCTGACCGGGTTCATCAACGGGAATCAGGTATTTCAGCTCGAGGACAGCACGTTCAACAAAGGCCGCTTTGGAGTCCTGGTTGCCGCTTCGGACACCCCGGGCTTTACAGCCTATCTGGACCGGGCAGTCTATTGGAAGCTGCCCTGATCGATGTCTTACCGGAAACACACTACCCAACGGGAGAATTTAGCTATGAAACGACCTGCAATTTGGCGCTTACTGGGATTGGTGCTGCTGACCGCAGCACTGCTATCCGCCTGCGGCGGGGGAAGCAAGGAAGCTGATCCTGGCCAGGCCCCGGATCTGCCAGAAGACCTGGAATCCCTGGTCATGCTGGCCAAACTCGATCTGTCATTGAAGACCGGGGTGGATATCGAACAGATCAAAACCCTCAGCGTGGAGGAGGTCAACTTCTCAGATGCCAGCCTGGGGGTTCGTGAGCCTGGTGTGGAATATGCCCAGGTGGTCACACCTGGCATCATCATCAAGCTGGACGCGGACGGGAAGGAATATGAGTATCACGCTTCTGGCGCGCTGGTGATCCAGGTGCCAGAACCTGAATTCTAGACTTCAGGGCGATAATTTTGATTAACAACAGACCTCCGAGGTCGGTATGACCTCGGAGGTCTGTTTATTCCTTCACTCTGCGCAGGGTTTCAGCCAATGACAGAAGTCGAACTCGACTTGAGAAGACCGGCGGCTATCTTTTATCCCACTCCACCCAGCTTGCCTAAGTAATTCTCCAGCCAGTTGATGATAAAACGAGCCTGGTCGATCCTGAACTCATAGACCTGCTGCAGAAAAGAATCGGTTTCCTGTGCCTGTTCCGCCTGCCATTCATCGAGCATTTTCTGGTAGATGATCTGCTGGTCACGGATCAATTTTCCAACCCCGGGAAGCGCCAACCAATCATAGAAACGGAGTTTGGCCAACAGCTCGACCCGGGCAGAGCGCAGGGATGAGACCGGCTGTTCCACCCAATCCGTGAATACCTGCCTGCCCGCATCCGTCAGGTGGTAGACCTTGCGGTCCGGCCGGTTCTCCTGGCGCTCCATCTCGATTCCCAGCAGGCCCTCTTCTTCCAGGGCTGAAAGCGTCACATAGAGCTTGGTCTGACCCGCTTTCCAGATCATCCCAAACACATCACCCAGGGTTTGATCGAGCTGATAACCGTGGTCAGGTCCCCGCATCAGCAGTCCCAGCGCCAGGTAGCGCAGGGGATATGTCCCGAATCCTGATTTCTTTCTGCGCGGCACACTCCCTCCTTTTCAGGCACCTGAATTATAGCCCAATACGGCTCTCCTCCACCCCAAATGATTTCCTGCGAACATATTTGTGATAAGGTAAGGCCAGGAACTGAACCCTCATCTTAATTAATGATGATAGGACAGGAGAACAATTATGAATAACGCAATCCGTTTGTTTAAAATCCGTGGAATTGAGATCAAGATGCATTTCACATTCCCCCTGATCCTGATCTGGGCTGGCCTATCATTTGGGCTGTTCCAGAACGGGGGCGTGGAGGGTGCTGTCTATGGGGTTGTAGTTACATCGCTGGTTTTCGCCATCGTTGTGCTCCATGAATTAGGGCACAGCGCTGCCGCCCAGTACTACCATGTGCCGGTCAAACAGATCGTGCTGCTGCCGATCGGCGGTGTAGCCCAGCTGGAAGAGATCCCGGAGGATCCCAAGAAAGAGCTGGTGATCGCCATTGCCGGCCCCCTGGTCAATTTCGCCCTGGCAATCCTGCTGGCGCTGGCCGCGCCCCTGCTGGGCCAGAGCATCTCCTCCGGCAGCCTGCTGGCGCTGCCAGAACTGCTGGGGAAGCTGACCTTCCCCTCCATTTTCGGCTATATCTTCACAACCAATCTGTTCATTGGTCTGTTCAACCTGATCCCCGCCTATCCCATGGACGGCGGCAGGATCCTCAGGGCTCTGCTGGCCAGCAGACTGTCCTACGGCAGGGCGACCGCCGCAGCTGTCCTGGTCGGCCAGATCCTCTCCTGGGGATTCGGCCTGTGGGGATTCCTGAGTGGGAACTTCTTCCTGATCATCCTGGCTTTCTTCATCTACACCGGGGCTGGGCAGGAAGGCAGGATGGTCCAGGCTAAACATGTGCTGGGCGATCTGCGGGTGGAGCAGGCTTATTCCCGGGGAGTGCGCTCAATCGATCTTAACGAACCCCTGGAAACCGCCCTGCAAGCCACCCTGCATTCCTTCCAGTCCAGCTTTCCGATCTGCGACGAAGGCGGCCTGGCCGGGATGCTGCCCTACAGCGTGCTGGTGCACTCCCTGGAAAAGAAGGACCGCCAGACACCGATCCGGTTGGTGATGAAGACCGGCATCGCTCCCGTCTCCCCCCAAGACAAGCTGATCGAGGTCCAGAAGAGAATGACGCTGGAGGGAGTGGATGCCCTTCCCGTGGTCGGTCAGGAAGGATTCCTGGGCATGATCACCAGCCAGGATCTCAACGAGGCCTACCGCCTAAGCCTGGCGCTGGACAAATCCCAGCCCCAGACCGAACCCCAGCTGGTCTAGACCTCAGAGGTCTTGGTAAAAAAAATAAGGCTCAGGAAATCTTGAGCCTTATTTTTTCTTTATCTACAGCAGGACTAGGGGCAACCATTCGGGTTGGTGCCGTAAACACTTGGACAGGCATCTACGCAATCTTTTACGCCATCTCCGTCGCTATCCTTATCTTTTACGCCACAGCCGCAGATTCCGGGAGCGATTTTCTCAGGATCAAAGGGGCACTCATCGCACCAGTCATCGCAGCCGTCCCCGTCCTCGTCATGGCAGCAGGGATCGCCCACCGGGTCGTTCGGATCCAGGGGGCAGGCATCCTTGCAGTCGGGTTGTCCATCCCCATCGCTGTCCTTGTCCTTGGTACCGCAGCCGCACTTTCCGGGCTCGATCTTCTTGGGGTCCGTCGGGCAGAGATCGATGCAGTCAGCTGTGCCATCTCCATCGGTGTCATAATCGGGATTACCACATCCACAGGCACCTGCGAAATATTTCAACGGGTCATAGGGGCACTGGTCCGCGCCGTCCACGTAGCCGTCGTCATCCTCATCCTTATCGCAGGGGTCCCCGATCAAGTCGGCGTAGGCGATTTCTGGACATTGATCCTCACAGTCCATGACGCCGTCCTCATCCGTATCGAGATCGGCAACGCCGCAGCCGCACACGCCGGGTTCAGCCTTTTCAGGATCCTCCGGGCACTTGTCCTCGCTGTCCGGAACCCCGTCGTCATCCGCATCCCCTGACTGGGTGTTCTCGTCCCCATCGGATCCGCCGTCCGAGCTTGAATCACCGGTCCGGTCCGGATCATTGGGATAGGCATCAATGCAGTTCGGGGTACCGTCTCCGTCATTGTCTTTCTCCGTGGTACCGCAGCCGCAGATTCCAGGCACAGCCTTGAGGGGATCATTGGGGCACTGATCGATGGCATCCGGCTGCCCATCCCCATCGGAATCGGCATAATCCGGCTCCGGTTCGGGAACGGTAAAATCGATCGCGCCCAGTGCTTTGGTGGCCTGGTCATCCTCATAGACGCGCAGGGTGACCTTCTTGCCTGGTTCAAAACTGGGACCGACG
>JBGCVQ010000125.1:0-13058 GCA_045888315.1 Anaerolineales bacterium
TATTAGGCACGCCGCCAGCGTTCATCCTGAGCCAGGATCAAACTCTCCGCAAAAATTATCCCACAACGAGGTGGGATCGATTACGAAGTTCTATCTCAAGGAATTCTTTTTGCTGTTATTGGCTTTCTATCACTATTCAGCTGTTAAGGTTCGAGGCCCTTTTTAAGAGCGGGTTCTATTCTACCACCCGCGCATTTCAGCGTCAAGGGCAGTTCAGATAGAGAACAAAAGACCCTGCCGAATTTCACACCTTGCGAACTCGGTTCCGCGTTGGCGCCTGGCGGCGCTTCCGCTCAGGGTCTGGTTCACTCTGTTTTAGAGATTTGCCCTTGAGGGCGAAATCTTTGGCGTTTAACCTCGCCAATTATAGCGGATATCAGCGACCTGTCAAGGGGTTCCGGTAATGAGTTTCAAAAGGATTTTCGAATTTCCCCTACTCCATTTCCTGCCGTCCCATCAGCGCTCGCAGCAAGGTGTTTTGATCGGCATATTCCAGGTCACCGCCCATCGGCAGGCCCCGCGCCAGGCGGGTCACTTTGAGGTCGTACTTGCTCAGCTGCTGCTGGAGGTACATCCCCGTCGCATCCCCCTCCATGCTGGGATTGGTGGCCAGGATCACTTCCTTGATCTCGCCGCTACCCACCCGCTCCATCAGCTCCTTGATCTTCAGGTCCTCCGGCGTGATGCCTTCCACCGGAGAAAGGGCACCATTCAACACATGGTACAGGCCAGTGTAGACCGAGGTGCGTTCCAGAGCTGGCACGTCCAGCGGCTCTTCAACCACACAGATCACTTCCCGATCCCGCTTGGGATCACTGCAGATACTGCAGTGTTCCTCGCTCGCGCTCATCATATTAAAACAGACCGGGCAGGTGGCGGTTTTCTCCATCAGGTCCTGAAGGGCTTGAGCCAGTTTCTCCGCTAATCCGCTCTCCCTGCTCCTCAGCAGGAAGAATACCAGCCGGGCAGCCGTCTTCGGCCCCACACCTGGCAGTCTGGAAAAGGCATCAATACAACCTTGGATCGATTCTGGGAGCATATCGCTTCTCTCCTGGCCAGCCTTAAAAAGGAAGCCCCTGTCCAGCCAGAGGGCCCAGTTTGCTTTCCGCCAGCTTCCGGGATTCCTCCAACCCCTGGTTGACCGCGGCCAGGACCAGGTCCTGGATCAGCTCCCGGTCACCATCCTCGATCAACCCCGGGGCTACCATTACACTCAGGACCCGCTGATCCCCGCTGACCTCAACGGTGACCGCTCCCCCGCCCGCTGAACCCTGGACCTTCTCGTTCTTGAGTTCTTCCTGGGCTTTCAGCATTTGCTCCTGGAGCAGCTGGATCTGCTCCATCACCCCCCTGCCGCCCAGGTTTCCTGCCCCCGATGATTTGGATCTTTTCGACATACCCTCTCCTTTCTTCAGGGACTATTCCTTAATAGTATCATGGCAGAGCCCAACTGATCCTCTTCGAATGGAAGATTAATTGGCTGTCCCGCCAAGGTACGTCAGGCGCAGCTCCAGGGGTCCGAGGATCGTCTCGTAGGTTTGCATGGCGCCATTCTCTGCAGGCAGGACCATATAGATCGTATCCAGCACAGGATCGTAATTCCCAGCCCCGCCATACACATTGATATCTGGTATTACATAGGCCGGCAGGTAAGTAGTCTCATCGAACTCATTGCAGGTGTCCACGCCGCTGACCTCGACTTCTGCCGGAAACAGGAACCTGAATTCATCTTGTTCGAGTTTCCCCTGGATCTGGAATGTGAAAATACCGCTAGCATCCGTTGTGGACATTAATTCTTCCCCGGTCATCACATCCACACAATTCACCTCAAGATGTGTGGTGTGCGTACCTTGGCCCTGGCCCTCCAATGTCCCATCTTCCAAGACCTTGAACTTGCCCTCCCAAGTGATCAGGTATTTTCCACTTTCCCAGACATTATCCAGCTCCATGTCTACTTGCCATAGGTCACACTGCGGGACCGCTTTCCCCGCTTTCCTCAGTTCTTGGATCTCTACCCATTGGTTGACTTCTGACATAACACCGTATTCAGCGGCATCCAAGCTCAGAAGCTCAACCCGGGCAGCTGCATCTAACAGCCTGCCAGTATCCTCTCGTGTGGCTGAACACGGCTGGTAGCGATCCAGTTCCTTGACCAGGTCCGCCTCTACTAGATCCCTGGCCCTGTCCACAGCTTGCTCGCTCAAATCATCCAATCCCAGCAAGGATGCTTCAGCGGCGATCCTCAAGGCTTCCTTGATCGAAGCGCTGTCGATCGCTTCAGAAGCCCAGCTTTGATAGGTCCCCCGGGCGGAATCCAGGGCGGATTCGGATTTATCATCATTTCCCCAGTAGGCGGCCCGCCCTGCGATCTCCAGGAAATTCCTTACTTTTGTCCTGACTCTTTCAGCGCCTGCCTGGACCGCTGGCGCCGCTCTCTTCTGGACTCGCACAGCTGAGAATTGATCTGACGCGACCTCTTGAAGCAGCTCATCGATCTTCTGATCCGCTTCAGCAGCCTGGCCGCTGTCGATCAAGCTCTGGATCTCTTCCAAGGCCAGCTCCAGATCCGGGGGGACTCTCAACCCGCAGAAGGTGTCAGCGGGAGACAGATAATCCTGGGCCAGTTCTTTTGCCCCGCTCTCCCCCCGCGCTCCCAGCTCAGTGCCTTCCAGAAGGGTCTGCATCACGGACGCTGCTTGCAGGTCAAACAATTCGCTTGTGGGAAATTCAGCGCAGAGCTCCAGCTCTACAGCGGGTTGGGTAGAAGCAGGAGAAGTTAGGACAGCTGGGGAAGATGAACAGGAGATCAAGATAAAAGCTGAAAGGACAAGAACTACCAATATCGGGTACTCAATCCGTTTTATATTCACGCCCACCTCCAAAGAACGAATAAGTATACAGTTAAGTGATCCCTCGTTCAGGGAATCAATGATCCTTACTTTTCATCATTTTCGTCAGACACCAGCGATCCTCCCAGATCCCTGACCACTGCTGCCACCAGGCCGTTCGGGTCTACCCCCTCTGGCAGGCTGGACTGGTCCTTTCCTCCCACAACGCACAGGATCGGCAGCCTGACACCGATCACTTTCTCGATCACATCCTGGCAGATCTTCATGTGGTCATTGGCTTCCATCTTGTCCTTGATGGCATCACTGCGAAAGCTGAGGACCAATTGATTGTCCTTGATCCCCAGCGGTTTGCAGGAGTTCAGGATCGCCTGGGTAGCCGGGTTCACATCCCTCACGCGATCCACGATATCCTTCCACTGCTGCAGGACAGTCAACGGCTGCTGGGAGACCTCTGCGTTCTGTTGCTTCCCTTCACGCTCAGGGGCTGGGTCATCGGTTTCAGTCAATTCTGGGGCAGGCGCTTTTTTCTTTTTCGGTTTGGACCCCGTACCGCCCCTGGACTTGGTTGGGATGGGGCTTTCCTTCAGCTCGGTAGACGTGATCTCCAAGCCTTCCAGGAAAGCCATTTCCAGCGGCAGGGTTGGCTGCCAGGAAGCACCCCGGTCCACGACTGCCTTATTGAAGACCCGGATCAGATCCAACAACTGCTTCATATCGATCTGATCAGCGTGCTCGGAGATCACTTGCCTCAGGTTATCGGGAACATCAATGCTCTCGGCATTGTTCATTTTAGTCAGCAGCACATTGCGCAAATACCCCACCACCTGGCGGGCGAACTGCCCCGGGTCATTCCCGCGCTGAGCGGATTCGTGCAGGGTGTTCAATCCACTTCCGGGATCCCCTTCTAAAATAGCGCTGATGAATTGCAGCACCGCGTCATCTGGCGAGGTCCCTAATACCTGGTGAGCCAGCTCGGGGGTGATCTTCCCCTCCGCGCTGGAGAGCTGATCCAGGATCGAGATCGCATCCCGCAAGCTCCCGGTCGCCTGGCGGGCGATCAATCCCAGGACTTCATCCTCCACCTGGATCCCCTCAGCCGCCGCCATCTCTTTCAGCTGAGCAATGATCTCCTGGACCGAGATGCGCCGGAAATCATGTCGCTGGCAGCGGGAGATCACCGTGACCGGGATGCGGTGGATCTCAGTTGTTGCCAGGATAAAAATGGCATGGTCTGGCGGTTCTTCCAGGGTTTTCAGCAGGGCATTGAAAGCGGAAGTGGACAGCATGTGGACTTCGTCGATCACATAGACTTTGTAGCGTCCCTGGTTAGGAGAGAAATTGATCTTGTCCCGCAGCTCTCGCACATCATCCACGCTGGTATTTGAGGCAGCATCGATCTCGATCAAGTCCAGGAAATCACCCCGCATCACAGATTGGCAGTGAGCGCACTCATTGCAGGGCCTTGCTGAAAGGTCCTCCGCCAGGCAGTTGACAGCCTTGGCAAGCACGCGGGCTGTACTGGTTTTCCCCGTTCCGCGGGGACCCGAGAAGATCTGCGCATGGGACACCCGGTCCTGGCGGACCGCGTTCTTCAAAGTAGTGACAACGTGATCCTGTCCAATGATCTCATCCCAATTGCCCGGCCGCCATTTCAAATAGAGGACTTTGCTCATAGATGACATCCCTGTCTGGGTGTTTTCTGGATAGTCATGCACAAACCTTCTTTAGTGTATCAGATGCCAGGCAGGGGGTCAATCAGCCCCCCTAAGAGAGTAGATTCTACGGCGAAAAAACCAGCCAATCTGGCACTAAACTTGCACGAGATAGCACACAAGGGTGAGGGTTTATTCTTTCTTGACGCTCTTTCCTTCTTATGCTAGTATCAATTCAACCCTACTTGATTTGAACTGGCGGAAAGCTGATCAAACGAAGAGGGAAAAGAACCCTCACAAGGAGATACAGTTCGATGAAAAAGACCAGCCTGATCGTCCTTAGCGCCATTATCGCGTCACTCGTCTTCTCGGCCTGCACCATGTCCGCTTCCACGCCGCCGCCGGTGACTCCGACCACGAATTTGAGCGAGATTGCCCGCCAGGCAACTGAAACGGCAATTGCCAAGACACCAAAAGCCGGTGAGACGCAGGTACCTGATACAACCGAAGAGGTCACCGATGGAGCCACCGCGACCCCCGAGGAAGTGGTCCTTCCCACCAACACCCCTGCTCCAGAAGCAACCGAAGCAGAGCAGGATACAGAAACCACAGTTGTCACGGAATATCCGGTGCCTGACTCCTACACCCTGCACAGCGGGGAGTTCATTTACTGTTTGGGCCGGCGTTTCAACATCCTCCCGGAGGACATCAAGCTTTACAACGGCTATGACGACGGCACTCTGCTCTATCCTGGGGATACCGTCAAGCTGCCCCCGAACGGCCGGGCTTTCGTGGGAGATCGGGCGCTCCGCTATCACCCCACCAGCTACACCGTGGTTTATGGTGATTCGGTCTACTCGATCGCCTGCCTGTACGGCGATGTTGACCCCCGGGCGATCGCTGCTGCCAATGACATCGATGTCAACGCGGACCTGACCTCCGGCACTGTGCTCCAAATCCCTTGATCCGCTGAAATCACCCGCCATCTTACAAGCAGCCAGATAACTGGCTGCTTGTTTTTTTTCAAATCAGCTAGTAACTCTGAGGGGTGAGATAAGTTATAATCCAAAAGGCGCCCACCTATATCCAAAAAGGACAATCTGATGAAAAGAGCTGTCAGTATCAGTTTGGGTTCCAAATCCCGCGACAAAAAAGTGATCACAACCCTCCTGGGAGAGCAGGTCAGTATCGAGCGCATCGGTACTGATGGTGATGAGGAGAAAGCATATCAGCTGTTTTGCGAGCTGGATGGACAGGTGGATGCCTTTGGAGTGGGCGGTATCGACCTTTACGTTCACGCCATGAAGCGCGATTACCCGCTGTATGCCGGACTGAAACTGGTCAGGGACGTCAAGCACACTCCGGTTGTGGATGGCGGTGGATTGAAAGCCACCCTTGAAGCGCGGATGATGCAGGACGTCGAAAAGCAACTGGGAGATGTCATTCAGCCCAAGACAGCCTTGCTGGTCGCAGGATTGACCCGGGGAGGCATGTCCAACTCTTTCATCAAGGCAGGTTACCAGGTTACCTTCGCGGATCTGATGTTCGGACTGGGCATACCCCTGCCGATCTACCGGGTCCCAACCGCTAATTTCGCAGCCGCCCTGTTGATGCCCGTGGTAGGGCGACTGCCGATCGAAATGCTCTATCCGACTGGCGAAAAACAGCTGGAAGTCGTCCCAAAATATATAAAGTATTACCAGGCCAACAAAGTCATCGCTGGCGACTGGCTCTACATCAAGCAGCACGCCCCGGACGACCTGTCCGGAAAAGTGATCGTCACCAACACAACCACGGAAGCTGACCTGGAATTTCTCAAGCAGCGCAGGGTCGATTATCTGGTGACCTCCACACCCGTCCTGGACGGACGCTCGTTCGGAACCAACATGTTCGAAGCCGCCCTGGTGGCTGCCGCCGGCAAGAAGCGGACCCTGACTACCGCTGAACTGGATCAGATCATAGATGATCTGGGCCTCCAGGCTCAGGTCCAGGACCTGCGCTGATGGACGCTATCCTGCTAGCAGGCGGAGTACCTGACCCGGAATCCCCTTTGTATCCATTTACCTTGGGGAAACCTAAAGCTGCCCTGGAGATCGGGAGCAAAATCATGATCCAGTGGGTCCTGGATGCCCTGGAAGGCTCTCCATCGATTGGGAGCATTGTTGTTGTTGGAGCCATTGAACTGATGGACGAAGTCAGATCCAGCAAGATCGTCGAGCATCTGCCTGCAGGTGGGGATATGCTTACTAATTTCCAGCTGGGCGCTGATGCGATCCTGGCGCACGACCCATCCGCAGACAGGGTAGCCGTTGTGTCTTCGGATATTCCCTTCATCAACCCCCAATGTATCGAGTGGGTCCTAAACGCATCACAAGAGGATGACAGGGATATCAACTACTGCGTCATCAGGCAGGAAAGAATGGAGGAGCGCTTCCCCACATCAAACAGATCCTATGTCAAGCTCAAGGACATGAAAGTCTGCGGCGGCGACCTGGCTGTCATCCACCTGGATTTGTACAGGTCCAAACCTGACTTCTGGCGAACACTGATCGAGGCCAGGAAGAGCCCACTTCACCAGGCATCCTTGATCGGATTCGACGTGCTCTTATTGATTCTTTTAAGAATGCTGACCCTGGAGGAAACTGTCCGTAAAGTCACCAGAAGGCTGAAGATCACTGGAAAAGGCCTGGACTGCCCCTACCCAGAGATCGGCATGGATATCGATAAACCCCACCAGCTGGAAATAGCCCGAAAGGAATTATCCTGAAAGCCGCTTATGTCCCTCGCTGAACTCCTGAAACTGGACATCGAATATTCGACAAAGATCCGCATTCCCGAGGATAAACCCTGGCTGAAAAGAGGCGCTGCCTTTCTAGCCCACTCCGGGGATTCCTGGTTCTGGGGCGCAGCGCTGATCGCCCTCTACTTCCTGGGACCCCATTCCTGGCGGCCGCAGATCCTGCTCCTGTTCCTGGGTATCTTCTTCACCGCGGTGACCGTGCTCATCCTGAAATTCACGATCAAACGCCCCCGACCGGAAGGGGAATGGGGGCAGGTCTACCGCAGCTCGGATCCCCACTCTTTCCCTTCCGGCCACGCGGCCCGGGCGATCATGCTCACCGTGATCATGCTGCTGACCGGCTATTGGGGCATCGGCTTGATCATGCTGGTCTGGGCTCTGCTGGTGGTTTTCTCCCGGGTGGGGTTGGGCGTGCACTATTTCTCTGATGTAGTGGTGGGCGCCTTGATCGGTGTTGTTATGGGATTTTTGGCGGTCGGAATTTACTCCATGCTGTAGAATTTAATACCGAGAGACAAGGGGACTGGGAGACTAGGAGAGGGGGCGATGGGGAGACTCGGGGATAGATTGGCGGATTTACTAGGAGACTTTGCTTTAAGTATTGGAGGCAGACCGAAAATCATTTATGATAATGTAATGCAAATTTAAGATCTCGTCAGTTCGGACTACTCGTAGAGCATTATAAAAGCAGGTATGGGGGATAATGATGGGGGAGAGAATAAGATTTCATACTGATCTGGAAGTTTATCAAATCGCCTTTATCGCGGCTATGGAAATATTCCAGGTGACAAAATCCTTCCCAAAAGAGGAAATCTATTCATTAACGGATCAAATCCGCCGTTCATCCCGATCAGTTTGCGCGAATATCTCAGAGGCTTGGAGAAAGCGGAGATACCCAGGAGCATTTATCAATGGTCTGAATCATGCTGAAGCAGAAGCAGCTGAGACTCAAGTTTGGTTATCTTTCAGCAAGGAATGTGCCTATTTGGTTGAAAAACAGGCAGACAGATTAGTGGATGCTTATGACCACAACATTGGAATAATTGTGACCATGATCAAACATCCAGAGAAGTGGATCATTTAGCGCGAAGTCGCTTAATAACCCCCTCACTAGGTAACCTGATCGCCAAATCTCCTTATCTCCCCCTCACCCAGTCACCCCCTCACCAGGTCTCCTTGTCCCAGCTCAGGAATACGCTCCCAACTCAATCTTCCGTCCATCTTGCTCGTAACTGTAGTACGGCATCCAGGCTACTCCGAAGAGCTCCATCAGGATATCCTTCTTATAAGGAGCCACGGGGATGTCCACCGTGTTCTCAAGGATCTCCTGCCATTTCTGTTCTACGTCCGCCAGGGCATCCTCCCGCTCCCGCTGCAGATCCTCGATTTCCTTTTTATACTGCTCAATAGACTGGAGGGATTCTTCCACCGCTGCTTTGGCCTGGCTGGTCATGCGCCGCTTAGTGAGGGATGTGGTCAGGCGCCGGCTGCGGCCAGCCAGTAAGCCGATCAAATTATCTGCCAGGGTGCCGACCTCTTCCATCTTGCGCTGGGAGAGCCGGGTCTCATCCTCACCCAGTTCGCGTTCCTCCCGCAGCAGCCGGTCCTTGATGACATCCATTTTCTTTTCGAAGGAGCTCTCGATCTTGTCCTTCTCCGCCTCCAGGGCACCTTCAGCAGCCTGGGAACACATCCGCCGAAAATCCCCCTGGGAGATCTGCGGTCCCGCAAAGATTTCCAACTCCTCATTGGAGCGGACGTTCACAGTCACAGAATGGTAGATCCAATCTGTGAAATCCGTCTCCAGCTCCCGCAGTTTTGACCCATCAGAGAAAGGCCCTGTGATGTCGAAGAAGCGCGCTTCCGGCCTGGGATCAGCTTCGAGGGCGTCCAGGTCGATCGGCTCAGAAGTCCAATCCTCCCAGCCCACCCGTCCGGTCCTGTCCAGCTCCCGTACCAGGGCGGCGGTCTTGAGATCATGATCGAGGTTGTAATTCCTCCTCAAGAAGCGCACCGAGGCTTGGGCGACCAGCACCGGCTTGTAGACCACCTGGTAGGGGACATCCTGGGGAGCGGAGATCCCGGCAGCGTCCACAGCCTGCTGCAGACTCAGTTTGTTGGGCAGGAAATATTCATCGATACCGGCAGGGACCTTGGGCCGGGTCTTGGTCAGTTCTGAGGATCCTGCACTGGTTTTCCTGGCGGGGGGTTTGGCGGCCGCGCCAGTACTTGCGGAAAGGCCCTGGGCTGCTCCAGCCAGGGCATTGAGGGCAGGAAGCTGGACTCGGGTCAAGGGTCCGGTCAAGTAGTTCATCGCCCAGCGGGTATAGAAGGTGACCGGCTGGTCCTCGTGGACGTTATGGAGCAGGAAGACCCGCTTATCCAGGGTCGAGATCAGCTTGTCATATACTTTGCGGTCCAAGCCTGGCGCAGCGCCTTCCAGACCGTCCAGCAGGCGGTTCTTGTCCTGCTCGGTCTGAAGCTTGCCAATGAACCAGGTCCCGGCATTGGAGAGCGCTTTATAGTCCACGTCCACCGGGTTTTGGGTCACCAGAACCTGCCCCACGCCGAAAGCCCGGGCCTGCTTCAGCATGCGCAGCATCGGGGTTTTAGACGGCGGGTTCTTCACTGGCGGCAGGTAGCCAAAGATTTCGTCAAAATACATCAGCGCCCGCAAGGTCGTTGAGCCTTTCTGCTTGCGCATCCAGGTTTCCACTGCTGCATAGAGCAAGGTCACGAAGAACATTCGCTCTTGATCGGAGAGGTGGGCGATATAGAAGACGCTGTGGCGTGGGCGGCCGTCCGGTCCGTAGAGATAATTCTCGACATCCAGCGGCTCACCCTCGATCCAGCTCTGGAAAGTGGGTGCTGCCAGGATGCTGTTGAGCAGGATCGATAATTCCATGCGGTCCTTCTCAGGGAAGAAGTTATCCAGATCAAGCACACCCAGCTTGTCAAAAGGAGGGGTTTGGATCTGCAGGATCAGCTCGGTCAGGTCCAGGTCCTTGCCCTGGCTCCAAGCATGTTCGAAGATATTGCTGAGCAGGATATGCTCCCGGGAGCGGACAGGATCGATATCATCCAGGCCTACCAACCCCAGCAGACCCATGACGATCCCGGAGATCCTTTCCACCAGAATCTCCCGGTTCTCGGCCCAGGGGAGATCAGGCGCTTTAAGGGATGCCAGGATATTGACCGGGATCCCGGCTTCTGAACCGGGTGTATAGACCGCGAAGTGGGCAGAATCCTGTAAAGCCTGGATCCGCTCGGGTCCGATATCCCATTTGGCAAGGCCATTCTTCCACAGGGCGGCCGCATCGGCGGCGGCCTGCTCGATGGTCTTGTCCTCCCGGCGGGCCTGGTCAGGATTGACCCAGGGAGCGAAATCAGAAGCTTTGAGTTCCGGGAAGTGCAGCAGGGCATTGGTGATATCGCCTTTGGGATCGATCATCAAGGCGGGAATTCCCTGCAGGGCCGCCTCCTCCAAGAGGTCGATGCACAAGCCAGTCTTCCCGGAGCCCGTCATGCCCACGCATACCGCGTGAGTGGTCAGGTCATCCGGATCGTAGAGCAGGTTCTCTTCCGTGACCTCGCTCTTCGCAGAATCGTATATCCGTCCCAAATAGAATTTATCAGCTGACATGATCGACCTCGCTCTCAAAGGCTGCAGCAGGCAGACTGCCTGACATGGTTGGGTTGCAATTGATTTTACCTTAACACGGGGGAGTTACCGCATCACACTCCCGAAATCAGCGGCTGCCTTTCCATTCCAGTCCAGGCTGGCATATAATAGGGATGCGGTCGATTGTACTTCCAGTAAAGGAGGACCAGATGAGCTACCAGATCACCTACTACGGCCATGCCACCCTAGGGCTTCAGATCGGGGAATACCAACTCTTGATCGATCCTTTCCTGGCAGACAACCCCCACACGAAAACCAGTCCGGAAGATGTCGATCCCGATTTCATATTGATCACCCACGGCCACGGCGATCACGTGGGAGATGCGCTGGAGATCATCCAGCGCACCGGCGCGAAAACCATCGCCAACGCTGAGGTTGGGAGATGGATCGCGGATAAGTCCGGAGGCGAAGTCCATCGGCAGCATATCGGCGGAGGCTATCACCATCCCTTTGGCTATCTGAAGCTGACCCAGGCAGTCCACGGTTCCTCCATGCCGGACGGCTCTTATGGAGGGATGCCCGCCGGCCTGCTGATCACCACCCCTGCGGGAGAGAAGCTCTATTTTGCCGGCGACACCGGTTTATTTGCGGGGATGAGCTTGATCGGCGAAGAGGGCATAGACCTGGCAGCCCTGCCCATCGGCGATAACTACACGATGGGGCCGGATGACGCCCTGCGGGCGGTGAAGATGATCCAGCCCAAAGTCGCCATCCCTATCCACTATAATACCTGGCCGCTGATCGCCCAGGACCCAGCCGCCTGGAAGGAGCGGGTGGAAGCGGAAACGGACACCCAGGTCAAGATCATGGAGCCGGACACCACCCTGGAATTCTAGAGGAATGAACAAGATGAGAGAACCCCTTGACCGAAGAGCACTGGAAGAGCAGATGGCCGAGGAAGGCCGCCTGCCCCCGGGCCAGAGCCTGACCATTAAATTCCCCGTGCTTCACTACGGCAGCGTACCGCAGTTCGATCCCGAGGCCTGGCGCTTCAGGATCTGGGGAGAGGTGGAAGAGGAGGTCAGCTGGTCCTGGGAGAAATTCAATCAGCTACCCCAGACCGAGATCACCCTGGACATCCACTGTGTCACCAAATGGAGCAAGTTCGACACGACCTGGAGGGGCGTCTCGCTCAATCGTCTGGTTGAGGACGGGACCATTAAGATCAAACCCTCAGCAGCTTACGTGCTCCAGCACGCCCAGGGCGGCTACACCACCAACCTGCCGCTGGAGATTGCCCTGCAGGAAAACTTCTTGCTGGCAACCCACTTCGACGGGAAACCCCTCACCCCCGATCATGGTTTCCCGGTACGGGGTATGATCGGCCATTTCCCGGATCGCCCGGAATTGAAAACAGCTTACTTCTGGAAGGGGGCGAAATGGCTGATCGGGTTGGAATTCCTGAGCGAGGACCAGATGGGTTTCTGGGAGAAAGCCGGCTACCACAACGAGGGGGATATCTGGAAGGAACAGCGCAGAAGGTAAAGGATGAAAGCCTTCAAAAGGCTTTCATCCTTTTTTGCAGGTACAAGGTTTCTTAAGAGACTTTGCATCTTAAAAAGACCAAGTATTTGAGAAATACTTGGTCTCTTTTTTTGGTTCCCAAGCGGGAATCTCGATTCTCAGTTTCCCCGGGAACCAGAATTCAGGTTAGTCCTCGCTGGATTCGTCTGTGTCGCGGTATTTCGCACTGGCCGCTTTGACAGCATCTCTGAAATCGGACCAGGAGAGCTCTAAGCCATCCTTCAGTTCTTCCCAAGCTTCACTGGAATCTTCCTTGAAATCTTGGAATTTTATTTTGGCTTCCTCTTTCTTGCCTTGCAGCTTCTCCATTACCTCTTGATATTCCTCTGTGAGCTGATCATCCAGCTTATCAACGCTTCCTAATAATTTTTCATATTCCTGCTGGGCTTCGTCACTGATGGATTGGATCTTCTTGGTGAATTCATCTTTCAGGGTCATGGTTCAAACTCCTTATCTTGGATGCATTTCTAGAAAGATAACACAGCCGCACTGATTCAACACTCGGTCTTTAAGACGATATTTGAAGGGATTTAGTAGAAAAAAGGATGAGA
>JBGCVQ010000125.1:13158-88015 GCA_045888315.1 Anaerolineales bacterium
TCAATCCTTCAATGCCGGCACACCACCGGCTTTCTCCGCCGCCCGGACCGCGTTCAGGATCGCTTCCTGGTATACCTGGGCAGCATAAGCACCTACAATATTGAGATCCATTTCGATCTTCCCAGAAGACAGCGCGAAACAGGTGTCCCCGTCCATCAGGGTGAAGGCCGGCCGGATGGTCCGCGCCAGCCCGTTATGCGCCATCTGGGCCACACGGGTGATCCCTTCTTTGTTCAATTTGACATTGGTAGCTACCACACCGATCACCGTATTGGAGCCCCCAGCCATGAACCCCATCACTTTCTTACCCACAAAGGATTTCATCACTTTCAGGGTGTCTGCGTAGCCCTTGATCCCTCTCGCACCAGCGATGATCTGGCCGGTCTCCGGATCTACCACATCTCCAAAGGCATTCACAGCCACGATCGCTCCCACCACGGCGCCGCCACCAAGGTCTACACTGGCAGTGCCGATGCCCGATTTGGTAGCCATCATGGGGGAGAGGACCTTCCCCACCGTGGCGCCGGTACCGGCACCGAAGTTGCCTTCCGCCGGCGGATCCGAGGAAGCGTTCAGGCAAGCCTGGTAGCCCATTGCCGCATCCGGGCGCACCTTGGCGTCGCCGATCGCCAGGTCGAACAGCACCGCTGCCGGCACAATGGGCACCTTTCCCACCCCGGCGTTGAAACCCATTCCCTGCTCCTCGCAGTAGCGCATCACCCCGGCGGCGGCGTCCAGGCCGAAAGCCGAGCCTCCAGTCAGCAGCACAGCGGTCACCTGGTTGACCAGGTGGCCGGTATGGAGCAGGTCGGTCTCCCGGGTGCCCGGCGCGCCTCCCCGCTGATCCACCCCGCCGACCGTGTCCGGGGGGCAGAGCACCACAGTGCAGCCGGTCAATGCTTCCAGGTCCTGGGCTTGGCCAACTGTAAAGCCGGGAACGTCTGTTATTGAACTCATAGGGACCTCCTTGATTACACAATCACCTACTGATCCAACTTTCAGAGAGTAATTCAGTTATGACCTGGAGACTTGGAGAGATACACTCGCCTTTCCCGTCCCCCAGTCCCCTAGTCTCCTTGTCTCCAATTCTCCGGTCCTCCGTCCTCGGTCCCCGGTCCGAAGCGGCGCTTCACGCCGCTTCGCTACCATCCACTGGCCGCGAAGGTCTTCCGCAGGAGATCCTCCCGCTCTGCCTGGGTCATCGGCCGAGCCCGGGCGAAATCGATGAACTTGATGGTCAGCAGCTCGGTGCTGATGTGCTTTCCATCATAAAAGATGTGCCTGTCAATGAAGGCGCTGGCCGTATCAGGGGGGATCTCGTAGATCTGGTCGAAGAACAGGTTTCCCAGCCCATGGTGAACGAAGGATTCCGGATTGATCTCAAAAGCCTGGGGCTGATGAGCCTGGCTGCCGCTGACAATCACCGCCCCGGCATCCGTGAGCTTCTTGGCATCGCGGATCTGGTCTGGCTGGGCCTGGTAGGTGTAGTACTCGAAATGCTGGAAAGTAGCGATAGGATTGTAGCCCTGTTCGACAAGCTCGCGGATCTGACGGGTCATGGTGGGGAAATCGCAAGCCACCGCACCGGGATAGCCCGGGGCGGCAGTGGCGTACCCGCCTCCCTTGGCGTTGCAGCCCAGGAAGGCGATCTTGTTGCCATTATGCTCGAAGAGAACAGGCTGCTGAGCGTCTGCCTTATCCGCCCCACCGCCGTAATATGGCCAGCCTTCCTGGTTGTAAAGCTGGAGGGTGTAGAGCATGGCCTCCGGCCCATAGTCCCCAAAATGGTCTCCGGTCAGTTCCACCACGTCGGTTCCGATGGTCTCCATGAGCTTGATGTAGCGGGGATCACTGCAGAACACCAGCCCCTTCTGCCCGGGATCCGGATAGGGACAGCCCTTCACGAATGGCACCTCGTTGCTGATATGCAGGATATCCGCTTCCAGGAGATAATCCAGGATGTCCTGAGCCGGATAATTGATCCCTTCGATCTCCATGGTCCAGGCTGTCGCCCGCACCAGGGCTGTCACCCCGGTCAGCACTACGCTGGTCATCTTTTCGGGATCCCTGTTTCCCTGGACCGCAGAGAACAGCTCCGGCTTTTGTCCTACGGCAGAGATAGGTAACGCCAGGGGATATGTCTCGGGGTCGAAATCCTTCGCGAGGGGGTAAAGACCGTCTACCCGGAGGACCTTCCAATCCGGTTCCAGGGATTCAAAGGGCAGGATCGCCAGGGAAGGTCGTCGAGACCAGGCCCGCTTTGAAAGCTGGTCCGTCGGAAGTACCTCCACAGCACCAGCGGCCGGTTCTCCCCAGAGAACTGCCAACAGGTCCTGGGTTTCCTGGGTCATTATGAGGGGTTGGCTGCCTCCCAGGGGGTTCTCCCCTCCCTGCCAGGCAGCCTTTAGGGCGCTGGATGAGACCCCATCCTTGACGGTCGGGAAAGGGGCGGCAGCTACATAGACCCAGTAAGCCAGGGAATCCTCCGAGCTGACGGACAAGATCGTTCCCGCCTCCTCACCGCTCTCAGCGATCTGCAGATCCGCGGACTCGAGGAGCTCTGTTCGAAGGGTTTCCGGGAGGAGCGGATCGATCCAGACCATGTCAGGCTCTACGGTCGGAGTGGGCGGCGAGGGAGCAAAGAAAGTGGCTGTGGGCCCCATATTACCCGTGAGCGGCACATAAGGTGTCGTGGTTTGATATCCCGGGGACCAGGGCAGAACTTGCCAGCGGAAAGCCAGCGTGCCCAGGAATAGGAGAGCTAAGACAACTGCAGCAATGAGGATCCAGCGGGTATTTGTTTTCATGCCAAACCGTGATATCCCTGCCCCTCAGCCAGTTCGGGCAGGCAGGGCGCTCCCTTTCTATAGTAAATTTCTCCAGCTTGAGGCAGTTGGCTTAGAAGATGCCTCCCCTCTCCTGTAAGATCTCCTTGATCCCCTGCAAGGCGTCCTGCGCCTGGGTTTCCAGCTTCTCGACTGCCTTGCGAAGTTTCGAGCCGGCTTGGGGGTCCTCCAGGCTGGAGATATTGATCCTGACATTATAAGCAGCACTGTTGAGAGCAGCGTAAGCCAGGTTCACCCCTGAACCTGCGTCACTGATGGCGTTCAGATTGCCGGCTCGGGCCGCGGTCAGAGCCAATTCCATCACCTGCAGAGCTTTCCCAGCAACCTCCAAGGGGACTTCGGCGGCATGAAGGGTAGCCCCCTGAATGGCCTCTTTTCGGTCAGGGGCGGATTTAGGTTTCTTATAGGCTGCCATCACCTGGTTGAAAGCCTCAGCATCGCGGTCAACCGCAGCTCTCAGCTCTGCTCGCAGGTTTTCGGATTCCTCCAGGAGAGCCGCCATGGTCTGCTCCTGGTCCTCATAGCCTTTCTTGCCAATGGTCAGGCGAGCGACCATGCTGACTAGGCCGGCTGCCATCGCCCCGGCATAGGCCGCTGCAGAACCCCCGCCGGGGGTCGCTGTGGCAGCTGCCAGTTGATCGCTAAAATCGGGCTGGATTAAATCCTTCTCCCCAGCAGCGATCCTGCGCTCCAGGACCTGGTCAGGGTGGAACAGGTCCAGTTGGGTGTACCAGACAGCAGCATCTACCAGTGCATCCTGGGGGATGAGTCCGACCACTTCTGTGTTTCGGATCCCAACGCCGTAGCGAGCGGCTTCCCTGCGGATGGTTTCCAGCACACGCGCCAGGGGCGTCTTCCGAAAATTGGTCAGATTCATGGAAACCTGGGCTTGCCCATCGACAGTCATTCCCAGGGCTTTGACAAATCGCCAGCCTCCCGAGGAATGGCGCACAGCCTTGGCGATCTTGCGGGAAATCTCTTCCTCGGTAGTTGTCAGGTAGACATTGAAAGCGATCAAGGACTCCCGAGCGCCGATCACGGTCGCTCCGGCAGGTCCCAGCTCCGCTGGACCACAGTCGGGTTTGCGGGCAGGATCGGTTTTGATGTCCTCCTTCAAGCCTTCATACTGGCCGCGGCGGATGGCTTCCAGCTGCACTCGCTCCGGCGACCTGGCAGCCTGTTCATAGAAATAGACCGGGATCTTCAGCTCCGAACCCACCCGCTCCCCGACTCGATGGGCGATCTCAACGCATTCTTCCATACCGATATCAGAGATCGGTATAAAAGGAACGACATCTGTCGCCCCCAAGCGGGGATGTTCGCCCGAGTGTTTATTGAGGTCGATCAAATCGGCAGCCGTCTTGATCATCTGGAAGGCAGCTTCCTCCACTGCCTCGGGAGAACCCACAAAGGTGACCACGCTGCGGTTGTGGTCACGATCGCTGCTCAGGTCCAGGAGTGTTGTTCCAGGAACAGCAGCGATGGCATCCTGGATCTTCTCCAGGATCTCGGGCCTTCGCCCTTCTGAAAAATTCGGTACACATTCCACCAAGGGATTGGACATATGCTCCTCGATCGATATCGATTGAATTCAGAATCCGTGGCTACATTATAACGGAATGTCACCTTCCCGGGTTAGTCTGCCAGAGGCTGATCGATCCCTGCACTAGCACGGATAGGCAGGCAGGAATGGGCGGTCAATACTGGTACAATGCAGGCGTGGAATTCAACAGGATCACTGACCGGGATTTGCTGGCAGCCTATTTTCGGCAGGATCTGCCCCTGCATGCTTACAGTTTGGGCGACCTGGATGAACCCTACTGGCCCCGCACCAGCTACTACGGGGTCTTGGGTGAGAAGGGTCTCTCCGACGTTTTCCTGATCTACAAAGGAAAAGGCCTGCCTATTCTGCTTGCCTTGGGATCTGAAGCATATCTGAGCGGTGGACTGCTGGGAAAGCTGGTGGAGCTGGTCCCGACTGAGATCTACGCTCACCTCAGTCCGGGCCTGGAAAACGGGCTGAGGAAATGGTTCTCTCTCCAGCTGCACGGCCTCCATTATAAAATGTCCCTGGCAGATCCCGGCCGGTTGGAACAGGTTCCCACGGACCACACATTCCGCCTCTCACCGCGTGACCTTCCAGATCTGCAGAGACTCTACACTGAAAGCTATCCTGATAACTCCTTCGATCCCAGCTTGCTCAGCTCGGGAAAATTCATTGGCTGCCGGGTATCAGGAAGATTGGTCAGCGCAGCCGGTGTGCATGTCTATTCGACTCGCTACCGGGTAGCTGCTCTGGGGAATATCGCCACCCATCCGGATCACAGGAATCAGGGCTTCGCCCGGGCTGTGACAGCCCGGCTGTGCCGCGAGCTGATCGGGGAAGTCGATTTTATCGGTCTAAATGTGAAATGCGCGAACCAGTCCGCTGTGGACCTCTACCAGACGCTGGGTTTTGAAATTGCCTCGAAATACGGAGAATTTACCCTGAAAAAGGCGTTTTAACCCCATTTTTCCTCTAAAAACCCCTTGATTCAGGGAACTTTTAGGTATTTAGGGGTTACAATAGAGAGGTAAGAACGATCATCAGGTTCACACTGGAACCGATGCTGAGGGGGGAAAGAAAGGCCGTTGCCATGGCGTAGACAGAGGTTGAATACCTCGCAAGAAACCAAGTTGGGCGGTTGATCAGTAAGTAGCGTACAAAGGAGATATTATGGCCTACAGTCACACAAACTCAAAAGGTGTAACCTACTATTTGCACGGAAAGACCCGCAAGCTGAACAGTGGAAAAGAATCAACCCTGTACTTCTTCTCCAAAGAGGTCAAGGACGGCGCTCTGGATGCTGTCCCCGCAGGGTATTTTGTATCTGAAACCAAAAACGGACTGCCTGTTCTGAAGAAAAACTAATCCAATAGAAATTCTGCAACCTTGTCAGCAGTTTGCGAAGAAAGCAGCCGCCCAACACCGGTGATCAGTTCTTTCCCGCGAAATCAAAAGCTGACAAGGTTTGCTATTTAAAAGCGCCCCCCTGGTTCCCTCATTCCCCAACACTGAGGTAAATTCTGATCCGCTCAAAAGTCGCCGGGCCAATGCCCGGTACTTTTTGGATATCCTCGATCCTGGTGAAGAGCTGCTCTTCCCTGTAGGAGATGATCGCCTGGGCAGTCACCGGCCCGATGCCTGGCAGCGCCTCCAGGGCTTCCAGCGAAGCCTGGTTGATATTGACCAAGGGAATCAGGCTGCCATCCTCTGCCATCCCCAAGGCTGTTCCAACCTCAACGTCGGAACCTGAACCCTGATTGATGGAAGGAATATAGATATGGCTGCCATCCTCCACCCGGGCTGCCAGGTTGACCGCACCTGGGCTGGCCTGGCCCGTCAATCCCCCGGCTGCCATCACTGCGTCCTGAACGCGGCTTCCTAGCGGTAGGCTGTAGACTCCGGGAGCCAGTACCGCCCCATCGATATTCACCACTACTGGCTCAAGGGTGGGGGGAGGCCGCAGCAAGACTGCCTGCCCATCCCGGGGTCGGGAGACCAACAGCACAAGCCCTGCACTTAACAGGCCAAACAACACCCCTATCAACAGATTTGTGATTTTTTCAAACATCTTACCTGCTGGCTCTTGTCAATCCCCCACAGCCAAGCTCAATCCCAGGCGCTGCTCCTTCGGGTCAAGGTGGATGATCTCAACAGTGACCTTCTGGTTCTCTTCCAGCACGTCCCAGGGAGACAGTTCCTCCCCATTGGCACCTAACTCAGAAACATGGATCAAACCGTCAACACCTTCTTCCAACCGCACAAAAGCTCCGTAAGAGACAATGTTCTTTACCACGGCTTCAACCAGCTGCCCGGGTTGGTAGCGTTCCGTGATCGTTTCCCAGGGATTGTCGCACATCTTCTTCAAGCTCAAGGCGACTTTGTTCTCATCACGGTCGACATTGAGGATGTAGACCTCAAGCTGATCACCTACCGCAACGACATCAGATGGATGGTCTACCCGTCCCCAGGATAGTTCCGAGATATGGATCAATCCTTCCATCCCTCCCAGGTCCACGAAAGCTCCGAAATCGGTCAAAGTCGTGACCACGCCCGGGACGCAAGTACCTTCCTCCAGGGTGTCAAGCAGTTTGAGCCGTGTGCCAGGCTTGGCCTGGGCAGCCCGTTCAGATAGCACTACCCGACAGCGGGTTTGGTCGTATTCGATCACCTTGAGGGAGATCTTCTTATGCAGATAATCCTTTTTCTTGGCGCCTTCCAAGAGATGCGAGCAAGGGACAAACCCGTTGATCTTGTCCCCCTGGACCAACAAGCCGCCTTGATTGCAGCCAACGACATTCAAGGTGATGATCTCGTCCTGCTGATATAAGCGGTGGACATAATCCCAGTCATTCTCAGGATGGGCAAGGCGGGGACTCTGATGTTCCGAGTCCCGAGCGGAAACTTCTTTTACCGGGTGTTCCAAACTGATAAATCCAGCTTCCCCTTCTGACAGAGCAGCTTTCCACCAGGAATCCCCTAATACAGGCGGTTCCCCGGAATCGTTCGGAAACTTATCATCATGAACCATTAATGTACCCCGGAAATCTTGGCAAGTACCAAGTATTGTAACATTTTTTTAGGCTTTTTCCCTGGGTTCCAGCTTTTCTTCCCGGGCTTGTTTCTCCATCTCCAGGATGGTTTTAGCCACAACCTCGATGGCGATTTTCTGCTTGCGGTAAAGGTTAGCCTCTGACATAGCCAGGCGCTTAGCTACATCCCGGACCTTCTGGCCTTTCAGGAATTTCATCTCCAGGATGTTGTAAAGCACCCAATCCAGCGTAAAGCGCCGGGTACCCTCCGGCCGGATCTTCTCGATCGCCTCCCGCAAGATGGCCCGGACAGCCTTCACAGAAACCCCATCATGTTCATCCAGTGAATTCTGGACAACCTCCAGCTGAAGCAGAGGGCTTTCAGACAGATCCGGTCCTCCCCAGTAATCCGAGAGGGCATCCCTGACCCATTCTGTCAGCGTCCCTTCGTCGAGCATGACCTCCTGATTATCCGCGGTCAGAATGGTGGTTCCGTCATAACGGGCGGCGGCCCGCAGCTGCTGGATACGGTCCATCTGGGGAGTGATCTCCTCGATGGAGCTGAAAACCGACTGCTGGATGATCCTGTCTTCCAATGCCAACTGGACCCTTTCCAGCAGGATCCGGAAAGCCTCTCTTTCCTCTTCATAGAGGGTTTTCTCCGGGACTTCTACACCGATCAAGCCCAGCAGGTCTTCTGGGCTCAAACTGTTAAAGATAGGAATGATCCAGTAACTGCCCCAGGAAAACAGGTCATACGCCCCAAGCTTGCCTCCACTGGGCTGGGTTCCCTGGATCCGTTGAGCCAGCTCTTCCCCTTCAAAATCGACCTTTCCTCCCACCGTGACCAGGAAATCCAAACCCGTAGGCGTGAGGGCAGCGGCAAAGGCTTTCTTGGTCTGCAGGCGATCGCAGATTGCAGCAAGAACGGATTCCAGGAACTGCCGCAGGTCCTCCAGAGTGAACAGGCGTTCCTCCAGGTTCTGGAGCAGGATCAGGCTGTCCTTGCTCTCTCCCAGCAGGAACCAGCGTTCCCAGATGGGCGAGAACATGGTAATGAAATACTGCATCAGCAGGAACACACCGGCCATCACCACCGGCGCGAAGAGCGAATACGGCTCTCCAGCCCGCCTGGTGATCGTGGTCAGCGCCAAGACACTGCTGGCGGTCACCGGACCCCGCAGGACCCACTTGGTCAGGCGGCGCTTGATGACGCGATCGGGCCAAGAAACCCCAAAAAAGGCAACGGCGTAAGCCATGATCACGATCAATCCGGATACCAGGATATTGCTGACCACTGCCGCCAGCCAGAAGACGTAGGGATGTCCCGAGGCAAAATTGGATCCGAACAGCAGGTAGGGGAAGGAACCTAGAGCAGGAGCCAGGGCGCCCCCGATCAGATAAGCCATCCTGCGCTGACCGGAACTAGTCACTGTACGGTGGAATGCCCTCTGGAAATTGACCCAGGCCCAGATCATGCACAGGATGTAAAACACGGAGAAAACCCAGGTCAGGTTGGTTCGCTGCAGATGGGGCGCGACCACATTCTCCGTCACCAGCGGCCCGACCAGCAAGAAGAAGGGGATCGTGGCCAGGAAGACGACCGAGATCCCAAAGGCGATCTTGATCAGCTTGGTCCTCCTGCCGCGGGATGGACGGCCGGTGGTTGCTAACACTGCGTCAGAAAGCAGTACATAGGCTGGCGGCAGGAAGATGATCCCGATCCACTGCACCTGGTACCAGACCTCGATCCAGCGCGGGGAGCTGACCACATCGGCAACCGACTCGCCCACGTAGACCACCACCACACAAGCCATGATAAAGGCAAATGATCGAGCAACCCTGTCTTTTAAATTGAAGGTGAGGGCATACAGGAGCAGTGAAAAGGCGGTGATGGCGATACCAGCTGCCAGCAGCTGGTTAATGGTCTGCAATACGCTCAGCAGGTTCATATGTATGAAGAAAAGAATATAGCGATTTCCTGGTCGTGGTAAAACTGGTCATTATATCCAGAGAATTCGAATCCAAGGTGATTGGCAAACTGGATAGCGGGGTAGTTCTTGGGCTGCATTTCCAGGGTGATACGGTGGAGCCGTTTTCTCCCACACCAATCCTGGGCAGCCAGTACCAGGGCGCTGCCAATGCCCTTCCTGCGCTGCAGTCGGTCCACCACCAGATCCTCTACCCAGGCACTGGCTGGAGCCAGGCCCAGCTGCAAGCTGATGTAGCCGCGGACGATCTCTCCCTCTTCCGCCAGCAGAAGCAGATCCCGCTTGGTCCAATCATCTGCCAGTTTGCGGATGCTGCGGGGATAATTGACGTGGACATCTCGGGGGAGTTTGACTTCCCGGAATGAGACCTGGGTCTGGATCTCGGTCAGGTCAAGGGTCATCTGCCAGACATGTCCGGTAGCGAAATCATGGTCCAGGGCGATCAATTTAGGGATATCCGTTGAAATGGCAGGTCGTATATTGATCTCAGCCATAAGCAAATCCGTCCTACTCTTCAGTCATCTCGACAGTGATGTCTACCGCGCAGGGATCCCGCTGCAGACCCTGGTTGTCCACTACTACCAGCCGGAGTGAATAATTACCGGGTTCCAGCTGAGTGGTATCCCAGAATCCCAGATTATCATCTACCGTGGGCTCGTCCCCTGCCTGGATGGTCAACCAATTCTCCGCGTTCGCAGCGGAGATCTCAAATTTGTAAAAACCGAAATCAGCAATATTGGCAGAGCCCTGGATCTCGACCACCCCGCTGACGACATCATTGGCCTGCGGGTAGGAGATGAACACTTCGTCCGGGATGCAGCCAGCCTGGACCACAGCAGTGCCCGGAATCGGCGTCTGCTGTAGGCTCTCCCCTGCTTCCGTTGGCTCCAGGGCCAGGGTAGCCGTGGGTGTTGCCAGTAGATCGATCGTGGGTGTTGGCAGGGGATTTAGATCGGGCATAGCAGGGATGATAAAGGTGACCAGGCCAAATTCGGCAGTTCCCAGGAAAAGCAGCACAACCAGCAGCGCCGCAGCCCGGTTCAACCGGGTCTGGGCACTTTCCATTTCCAAGCCGAAAGCGGCGGACCTCAGCTCGTCCCAAGCCAGGATGAAATTGCGCAGCTGCCAGACAGCCAGGGCGCCAAGTATGATATAGACCAGGTATTCCAGATCTTTCAAAAAAAGCAGGATCTCATTCATGGATAGAGGGGGTGAGCTCTGTACCCATAGGTTCCCTTCAGGAGCCAATGGGTACAGCGGGAGATCTAGCTAAAGCTCCCGCAGCACACCCCTGATCAAACTCATCATTTTGGGGGCTAATATCAGGCCGGTTTCTATCACCTCTTCATGGGTAGTTTCGGCCTCTCCATATAAATTCGAGCTGTTGGTGATCCCAGATATTCCCAGAACACGCTGGCCGCCGTGATTGGCGACCACCACTTCTGGGACGGTAGACATACCTACCGCATCAACTCCGGCCCCCAGCAAAAAACGCAGTTCCGCAGGGGTCTCAAAGGTCGGACCGGACAGGCAGACATAGACACCTTCGTAAAGGGTTATCTCTTTATCCGCAGCCACTCTCCGGGCGATATCGCCCAGTTCCCGGTCATAAGCCTGGCTCATATCCGGGAAGCGGACCCCGAACTCATCCATGTTCGGTCCCCGCAGGGGGTTGACACCCGCCATCCCCAGAAAATTGATATGATCAGTGATCAGCATGGGGTTTCCAGGGACAAAATCCTGGTTGACTCCCCCGGCAGCATTGGTCACGATCAGGGTCTTGATGCCCAGGCGCTGCATCACCCGGATTGGCAGGGTGACCTGATTCATTTCATAACCTTCGTAATAATGGATCCGTCCATTCATCACCAGGACGCTTTTGCCTTCCAGGTCTCCTATCACCAGTTCCCCAGCATGGCCTTCCACAGTGGAGATCGGCCAACCCGGCAGGTCATGGTAGGGGATGATCGTGGGGTCTTGAATAGCCTCTGAAAGAGCTCCCAGACCTGAACCCAGGATGAGTCCGATTTCCGGAACAATCGTGATCCTGGAGCGGATCTCATCAGCAATGCGGTCCATATCCTCAATGGTATATTTGGTTTTCATATAGAAAATTTCCTTTTCGATCCTGACCGAAGGGGCCATCTAATTATATCATCTGGCCCCAGCGCCTTTCTTGAGCCTGTCTGGAGAGGATTTCCCCGGGATCAAGAAAGCAGTTCTTTGAAAACAGCGCTAATGACCTGGATATCCTTATCACTGATCCAGAGATGAGTGACCAACCTGACCAGCCGCTCGCCCTCAAAGCCGATCAAGATCCCTTTCTCCTTCAATTCCTGCTTAAGCTGATCCGGCGCCAGCTTCAGGTCGGGATCGAGCCGGAAGTATACCATGTTGCTGGCTGGGATCGGATCTGCCAGGCTGATACCCGGAATTCCCGCCAACCCCTGTGCCAAATCCCGGGCCCGGCGGTGGTCTTCTTTCAGCAGAGGCAGATTTTCCTGAAGTGCGTAAAGGCCAGCAGCCGCGATCACGCCAGCCTGGCGCATACCCCCACCCAGCATCTTCCGTGTCCGTCTGGCGCGGGAGATGAATTCCCTCTCCCCGCACAGCACCGAACCCACCGGGGCACCCAAGCCTTTGCTGAGACAGAACATCACCGAGTCCACTGCTTCAACCAGCTCAGCTGAATCGGTCTCCAGGGCAGCAGCGGCATTGAAGATCCTGGCCCCATCCAGGTGGACTTTCAAGCCCTTCTCTCTGGCAAACGCGCCGACAGCTCGGGTATACTCAGCTGTCAGGGGGATTCCGCCGCACATATTCTGGGTGTTCTCCAGAGCGATCAAGCGTGTCCGGGGATGATGGATATCATCCATCCGCACTGCGTCCTGGATATCCTCCAATTTAAGGGTGCCGTCCTTTTGGTTAGGAATGGTATGAGGGTGGATCCCTCCCAGCGCGGCAGCACCTCCTGCTTCATTCAAAAAGATATGGGCTTTATCGCCCAGGATGATCTCGCTGCCCCGTTCACAATGGGTCAACAGGGCAGACAGATTCCCCATTGTTCCCGAGGGGATGAACATGGCAGCTTCCTTCCCCAGCAGTCGGGCGGATTCTGCCTCCAGGGCAAGGACTGTGGGGTCTTCCCCGTAAACATCATCTCCCACCTCTGCCCTGGCAATCGCTTCCCGCATCTCCGGCGTGGGTTTGGTCACTGTATCTGATCGTAGATCAATCATTTCTTCTCCTGATCGAGCTGTTTCTGAGATCGGCTAATACTGCTTCCAGTTCCGGGGGAAGCGGGGCTTCGAATGTGCGCTTATCCTTTTCGCCTGGAAGGGTGATGCTTAAACGCTGCGCATGCAGGAACTGCCGGTCGATTTCCAGGGTCGGCTTTTTCCGTCCATACACGGTATCTCCCGACACCGGGCAGCCCAGGAAGGCCAGGTGGACCCGGATCTGGTGGGTCCTGCCTGTGAGAATTGCCACTTTCAAGAGGGTCTGCTGCGGGAATTCCTCAAGGGTGAAGAATTCGCTCACCGCCTGCTTGCCATCCTGATCCTGGACCGCAGCCATACGCTGGCGGTGCCTCGGATCCCGGCCAATGGCCACTTCCACCCTCCCCTGAGGTGTGGGTGGCCGGCCATCTACCAATGCTGTGTAGATCTTCTCCACCTCTCGAGCCCGGAATTGTTCCTGGAGATACTGGTGGGCGCGGTCGTTCTTCGCCAGCAGGATCACCCCGGAAGTGTCCTGATCCAGGCGGTGGACCAGGCCCGGACGCTTGACCCCACCCACGCCTTCGATCTCAGGGGCGTAGCCTAACACAGCCTGCACCAGCGTCCCGCTGGTATGACCCAACGCAGGGTGGACCACCATACCGGCCGGTTTATTGACGACAATGCAGTCACTGTTTTCGAAGATAACGTCTAGGGGGATGTTTTCAGGCTGGAGATCGGAATCCTCGGCAGGGGGAAGCTCGATCTCGATCTCTGTGCCCGGGGAGATCAATTCTGCTTTTTTATAGACAGGAAATCCATCAACGCTGATCCGTCCGCCAGTGATCAGTTTTTGGATATAGGACCGGGAGAGATCATCCAGCTCTTGAGCCAAGAATTTATCAAGGCGAACCTCATGCTTCGAGTGATTCTGGATGATTATCGGCTCTGGGCTCATGCTTGGTCTTTCTCTCCTCGATCCACATCCCGATCAACAACACCACCACACCCAAGGTGATGCAGGAATCAGCGACATTGAATACTGGGAATCTGCCCACTGAAATGAAGTCGGTCACGAAACCCCGGGTCAGCCGGTCGATCAGGTTGCCGGCGGCTCCTGACATCTGTAAACTAAGCGCCAGGCGGAAAAAGAAATCATCGGCAGGGATCATCGGAAAATAGATCAGGATCAGCGTGATGATCACGATCGCCAGCACCATGAACACGGTGTTCATGCCCTGGAAGATCCCAAAAGCCGCCCCGGTATTATGCCAATTGACAATTCTCAGATAAGGCGCCAACCACTCTACCGGCATCCAGAACTCGTTGAGGACCAGACTATCCCGCACCAGGTTCTTCGTCCACTGGTCCAGGACGATCAGCGTGAGGGAGATTGGGAGCAGAAACGTGTAAGCCTTGAGGTATTTTTTCAAACTGTCCTCCAAAACAACCAGTTACCCCATTTTACCTTACAAATAGGCCTGTGGTCAGATAAAAAAGGCGACATTTTCCAGTCCAAAACAGCCTGGAAACACTTGAGAAGGCAAGAAATTACATGCTATAATTTCCGAGAGCAATTGCAAATGAACGAACCTGTATTGGTCCTGAATGGCAACTACGCCCCCATCAACGTTTGCTCAACCCGCCGGGCGATGTGCCTGATACTGATCGGAAAAGCCAACATGGTCATGGATGGCCGTGGGGTGGTGAGAACAGTGTCCAGGACCTACCCCAAACCCTCTATTATCCGCCTTCACCAGGTCATTAAGCGCCCCCGGCCCAGCGTCAAGCTTTCCAAGCAGGAGATCTTCCGCCGCGACCAGTATACCTGCCAGTACTGCGGCCAGGAAAGCGCCGACCTGACGGTCGACCATATCCTTCCCCAACACCTCGGGGGCCAGTCCACCTGGTCGAATCTGGTCGCCGCCTGCGCTAAGTGCAACCACAGGAAAGGGGGTATGACCCTGGAACAAGCCGGCATGAGGCTGCAGAAGAATCCCGTCCAGCCGCCGACTTCCGCTGCTTATCTTTTTAGAAAATACCTCACCAATTATCAGGAGTGGGAGCCTTTCATCAAAGGCTGGTAGGTCAGCTACTTGAGGTCGAAGGGGATTTCCATGAGATCTTCCGCCAGGATGACATTCCCGGGGAAGGTTTTTTTTGCCTCAGCAACCAGTTTTTCCGCCCTGGCTTCACCTTTCAGCGAATAATGCGTCAGGTAAAGGGTTTTCACACCTGCCCGAGCGGCGATCTCGCCCGCCTCAGCAGCGGAGGAGTGGAATTCACCCACCCCGGCCGCTTCATGGATCAGGACATCAGCCCCGTCTGCCAGCCGGACAGTCCCCTCCATCGGGGCCGTATCCGAGGAGTAGGCCAGAATGAAATCCCCCGCCTGGTACTCCACTCGAATTCCCAGGGTGGGGATCATATGCTTCACTGGCGAGGACAGGATGCGGAACTCCTCTGACACCAGCACCTCTGTCAGTTCTTCCATTGGCAGTTCCTGGAAGCTGACCGGATACAATCCTTCCCAGGTTTCCCAATCGAACAGGTCCATCATCGTCTTCGCTCGGCTTAGAGAATGCCCCGAGCCGTAAATCGTGAAGGGGCTCTTCCTGCCCAGGATCCACATGTCCATCAACAGGTTCCCCAAACCGCCAACGTGGTCCGGGTGGAAATGAGTGATGAACAAGGCGCTCAGGTCCCTAAAATCAATTCCTGCTTCCCTGCACCGGCGGACGGGTTTGATCGAGCAATCTACCAGGATGGAGGATTTCTCTCCCTGGATGGCCAGGAAGGAATTTTCATGACCTTCTTCCGATACTGCACTGGCTGTGCCTAGAAAGATCAATTTAGGCATAGACTCTCCTTGGATATCAACTCCCGAACAGCGCCAGCGCAACCCGGGGAGTGATATATACTTCCAGAAATGCCGCCACGATCAAGAGCGGAATGACCAGGAACAGCACTACCCGAGCCCAATCAGCCAGGGTCCGGATCCAGGCTTCGCCAATGGTGGTATTTTCCTGGGGTGTGACCAGCGTTAGACCAATCCGGATGATCAGGGCACCGGTGAGCACAATGGCTGGTATCTCAATGATCCCATGGGGCAGAATGAATCCAGCCAGAAATTGCCAGGGCGAAAGCCCGGTCTGAGCCGCAATGGCGGAAAAATAACCCACGATCCCCAAAGGCAGGATGAGAGCGATGATGCCCATCACGCCAAAAGAGAATATGCCCAGCAGGCTGTCCAGCACTACTGCCCGCATATTATGGAAGAAGATCAGCCCCAATCCTTCTACCGAAAAGAACCGGATCGGTCCTACTTCCTCCACTCCGGTCACCAGGCCATCCTGTAGATTATCCCAATCCAGGATCCCGGGCGGAATCGAGAAGATCTCTGCCTGGGCGGTTCCGATCAACACTGCTCCCACGGATACAGCCAGTACCAGCAGCAGGGCCCACCGCAGATCCTTGACAACACCCCAGACATTCACCCTCCACCAGGTAAAGGCCGAGGCTTTTTTGCCGATGAAGGCTTCCTTGAATACCTGCCAGGCCCAGGGTAAATTGAGGGTATCCAGCTCGCGTCCCAGCAGCTCTTCACGATTGAAGTGGGCAATACCGGTGCGCACTAACAACCAGGCGATGATCGCCTGGCCGAAAATAGCCCACCACAGGACCTCATACCGGGCCCAGAACATGATCATGCTCTCCCCCACCAGCAGCAGCGCCATGGGGATGATAATGAAGGATGCCAGCAGGTTGGCAGCCCGGACAGAGGTCGTCTGCGACGAGACCACCACGGCACCGCTGACCATCACCAGGGACTGCACCACAGCTAGAGAGATCACCTGGATCAAGAGGGTGGGATCCGGCGCCCATCCAACCTGCCGGTAGACTCCCACCAGGTAAACGGTAATCCCCAGGAAGCTGCCCAGCAGAGGGGGAAACATCACCGCCATCAGTTTGCCAAGGTAGAGCTGGACATCAGTAAGGGGACTGCTCAGCAGGGGTTCTATGCTCCGGCGTTCTTTTTCACCGACAAAACTCTCCAGGGCGATCACCAGGGAGACAGAAATCGGGAAGAAACCAACCACCATCAACAAGAAGGGTATCAAGCGGTCCGCTATGATCGGGGCCCCGTACTTGGCAACAAAATCCACCGCTTGCTGGGCGGTAAAATTCATCAAGCCCGGGAAGAACACGGTCAGGATGATGATAGGGGCAATGATCCGCCAGTCCCGGAACTGATCGCGGATCTCCCGGCTGGTGATGACCCAGGCCTTCCGGAGGTCAGTCCACATTGACAGCCTCCTCCAGTGGGGTGTGATTGACTGCCTGGAGGTAGACCGATTCCAAACTGCGCTGGACCTCCTCCAATTTGATGACCTGAAACCCGGCTCCGGTCAATTTTTCAAGGACCCGGGGATTGGTCTTACGGGCGGATTCCACCCGAAAAGTGAACCAGCTGGGCCCTTTTCCAGTGACCGCCAGCCCATCCGGCACCGGAAGCTCCCGGTCGCCGATGGCGTCTGCCAGCTCGACCCGGTACTCACCAGGGCCCAGAAGATGCTCCTTGAGCTCAGCGGCGGTACCGCTGGCGATGATCCTTCCGTAGCGGATGATGGCGATCTTATCAGCCAACTCCTCTGCCTCAGCCAGGTTATGCGTGCAAACGATGATCGAGCGGTCTTCAGAACGCAGGGTCTTTATGGCATCACGGACCAGGCGGGCGCTGGCTGGATCCATCGCTGAAGTCGGTTCATCCAGCAGCAGCACCGGCGGGGAATGCAGCAGTGACCTGGCCAGGGAGAGTTTCTGGCGCATACCTTTGGAGAACTTGCCAATCCTGCGTCCGCGGGCATCCAGCAAGCCGAATTTACCCAGCAGGTAGGCAATGCGCTCTTCCCGCCGTGATGCGTCCATATCATAGATCTGGCCGAAGAAATCCAGATATTCTTCCATATGCATCCGGTCATACAAGCCGTGGTCTTCCGTCAGTACGCCTACGGAAGCGCGCACCTTGCTGGGCTGTTCGACCACGTCATATCCTGCTACCCGGGCCGAACCGCTACTGGGGCGCAGTACGGTGGTCAGCATGCGCACCGTGGTGGTTTTCCCCGCTCCATTGGGGCCCAACAGCGCCAATACCTCGCCCGGACGGACGTGCAGATTTACCTTGTCGACAGCTTTAAGGTCTTTGAAATATTTGGTCAGATTTTCGGTTTGGATCATTCGCCCTGCCCTGCTACATCTCTCGCTCTTTGGCGATTATATAGCAGAATGGCGGCAATGATAACCACTGCGGACATTGCAGTTTGGTTAAGATTGACGCCCCCCAGGGTGGATTTATCCAGGCGCAGGAATTCCAGCCCAAATCGACCAACCCCGTAAAAGATCAGGTAGATCAGGAATAAACTGCCAGGTTTCAGGTGGTCTGTCAGCTTTCTGCTGATCCACAGCAGGAAAACCATATTGAGGAGGCTCCAAAGAGATTCGTAGAAGAACAGCGGGTGGTAGGTCGCGATCTGGCTGTAACCGGGTAGGCGGTGCTGGGAATCGATCGTGATCGCCCAGGGAAGGTGAGTCGGCAGGCCATATACCTCCTGGTTGATGAAATTTCCCCATCGGCCAAATGCCTGGGCGAGGGCAATCCCGGGGGCCAGGATATCCAGCCAAACTGCTGGCGAGGTTCCCTTTCTCCGGGCATAGATCCACAAAGCCAGCACTCCCCCGAGGACCGCCCCAATGATCCCGATCCCCCCCTTCCAGATCGCCAGGGCTTCCAGCACATGGGTCAGATAGTAGCGGGTGGTGATCCCCCGAGCCACCATGGACTGGGGAGGTGTAAAGATATGCCAGACCCGGGCTCCCACAACAGACCCGACAAAAAGCCAGGGGAGAGCTTCCAGCAGGAAATCCAGGTTTTTCCCCCGCCTGGCTGCTTCCTTTCCGGTCACGAACAGGGCCACCACGATCCCTGCCATAATGGCCAAACTGTAATAATGAATGGTAAAGGGACCCAGCTGAAAACCTGTTGGCATAGGCAACCTATGGAGGGGTGATCCAGATCAGAAGTTCTCCCCGAATTCCTCATCGGGGGCGATCAGCACTTCGCGCTCGACACCGCTTCCCTGGGAGGGGCTCACGTATCCCAGTGCGGAGAGTTCATCCATCAAGCGCGCAGCCCTGGGGTAGCCGATGCGCAGTTTGCGCTGGATCAGGGATGTTGAAGCACGCTGGGAATCCCGAACGATCTCAAAGGCTTCCTTGATCAGGGGATCATACTCACCAATCTCAGCCTGCTCTTCAAGTACTTTTTCCCAGGGTGGGGGAAGGTTCTCATCCGGCTCCAGGTCAGACTCCTCCTTCCAGGCTTTGATCACGCGGTCAAGTTCCTGGGGAGTGACAATGCAGCCCTGGGCTCGGATCGGGCCGCTCGCTTCCGGGGGAAGGAAGAGCATATCTCCATTTCCCAGCAGCGATTCAGCACCATTCATATCCAAAACCACCCGGGAATCGACTGAGGAAGCCACAGCAAATGACATTCTGGCTGGGAAGTTAGCTTTGATCAATCCAGTGACCACGTCTGTGCTGGGCCGCTGGGTAGCCACCACCAGGTGAATTCCTACCGCCCGGGCCATCTGGGCCAAGCGGACCAGGCTGAATTCGGTCTGGGTCGGAGCCATCATCATCAGGTCAGCCAGCTCATCGATCATCACCACGATGCGGGGCATGATCTCGCCGTCCTTCTTCCGCCGGATCTTGTTGTTGTAGGTATCAATGTTCCGGGAGCGGGTCTCATCCAGAACTTTATAGCGGCGGTCCATTTCTGCCACCACCCACTGCAGCACACCAAGGATACGCTCCAAATCGGTCTCCACCTGGCCATACAAATGGGGCAGGCCGTTGAAACGGATCAGCTCTACCATTTTAGGATCGATCATCACCAGTCGGAGCTGTTCCGGAGTATTGTTCATCACCAGGCATGTGGTCAGGGATGTGATGCAGACCGACTTCCCAGAGCCGGTTGTGCCGGCGATCAGCAGGTGGGGCATGCTGGCCAGATCGGCCACCACCGGCTCTCCCGAGACATCGCTGCCCAGGGCGATCGCCAGTGGGGATTGGATCTTATAGAATGCGTCCGTTTCCATCACTGACCGCAGAGTGACCTGATAGGACTTCTCGTTGGGCACCTCGATCCCTACATAAGCTCTCCCAGGCACCGGGGCTTCGATTCGCATTTGGGTAGCTGAGAGCGCCAGGGCTAGATCCTTCTTCAAAGAGGTGATCCTCGAGACCCGAACCTTCTTGCGCTCTTCATCCTCTTCCGGCTCATTGAGATAGCCAGGCTGCACCGCAAATTGGGTCACCGTCGGTCCTACCTGAAAGCCAATCACCTTGGCCGGAATGCCAAATTCTGCTAAGGTCTTTTCGATCAATCCTGCAGAGGTATTGATGTGCCGCTGGTTGGGTTTGAACCCCTTTCCCCGTTCCAGCAGGTCCAGCGGAGGCAGGGCAGTGTCTCGGGGAGGGACCTTGGCCGGCTTATCATCCGGGACATCCACTTTGAACTGCTTCCTAAATTCTGCCGGGACTACCGGCTTGCGTTTGGCTGGCTCACCCGTGCCGGTCGTGCTCACCTCAGGGCTGTCTTCCAGCTCCTCATCCGCCAGTTCCCCCAGATCGACCAACGCCTCATCCAGGCGCATCTGATCCAGCTGCTGCTTGACCTTGCCGGTGAAACCCAGGCCGATCACACCGCCGATCAAGGCACCCAGAAAGGCCAGGATCCCAGCGCCGATCTGGCCTACCAGGGTAGAGATCCCCTCTACCAGGCCCCAGCCTACCAGACCCCCATCCAAACCGCTGCGAGCCCGCTGCAGGGAATGTCCTCCCAATACGGTGAAAAGTGCGATCAGTGAAAAAACAGCCGCCTCCAGGGCAAAGACCCTCACCCAGTTGACCGGCGAAGGCTCTCCAGCTTGTTTTTTCAGCATCCAGATTCCCAGGAATATCCCGGAGATGACCGCGAAGATCGCTCCCCAGCCCAATCCCAGGCGGATGAAATTTGTCCAGCGCAGCAGCGCGGAACCCGCTGCCAGGCTGGGAAAGAGGGTAGCGATCAAGGTCATGAAAGACAGGGCAAGCAGCAGGATCCCACCAATATCCCAACCGTAGTTCTTAAGGCGCTTGGTTATTCCCTGGAAAGATCGGCTCTGTTGAGCCAGGTTGTCCAGGATGTCTCTGATATTGCGGGGGTCCTCACGATTCACTGCAAATTCTCCCGGGGTAACAGGTCTTGCTTCTCTTCAGCCTGCTGGAATGAAGCCAGTCCTATGCCGGCTAAAATAAGTATAGCACCAATTATTTTCACAGCTGGCGGTACCTCACCCAGGAAGAAATAGGCCAGGATGATCGAACCCACTGGTTCTCCCAGCAGGTTGACCGATACGTATCCGGTCGGCAGGTATTTCAAGGACCAGTTGAAGATCGAATGTCCCAGCAGTTGGGGCACGATAGCCAGCAGGACCAGCCATAGATAAACCTTCCCCGGGAAGCGGGGCGGAACGCCGTCCAGGACAAGCATGGCCAGCACCAGGAAGATCGCCGCGGCGCTGAAGACCAGGAAGACATAAGGGGTCAGGGAGATCTTCCGGCGCAGGTGGCGGCCGATCATCAAGTAGGATGCGGCTGCGACAGCGCCAAATAAAGCCAGCAGATCTCCCAGCAGGGTCCGCCCGCCCGAAGATCCGGAGGCGACCTGGCAGCTGAGGCCGGCCGAGCCCCAGCTGCAGACATCAACACCAGCAATGATCACACCGCCCAGCAAAGCGGTGCCCATGCCCACAAAGGCGATCCGGGAGGTCTTCTCCCCCAAGAAAAAAGGCGCCAGCAGCGCTACCCACAAAGGAGTGGTGGTCACCAAGACGACGGAGCTAGCCACCGAGGTGTACTCCAGGGAAGTGATCCAGGATGCAAAATGGATGGCCAGGATCAGCCCGGCCAGCAGGGCGAACTTCAGGTCAGAACCAGTCAGGGACTTCAATTCCCGGCCGTGTTTCAGGACAGTATACGGCAGCAGGATCAGAGCCGCCAGTCCTAAGCGAAAAGCGGCAATTGTGATCGATGTGGTATAGTCCTGGGCTAACCGGATCAGCAGGGACGCGGTAGATACTGCCAGGATGCCAATGGGCACGATCACATACGGTACCCCAGGAGAGATAGCGTCCTTTTCCATGAAGAATGTAACCTCTTTTACAGATGTCTCTATATTGAAAGTCGTTTTTTCTTGACAAAGAAAAAACCGAAGGCTACAATTCGAACCTAGAGTGATAATTATACAGCAGTGTGTCTGTTTTTAAGATATACTCAATAAAACAAACTAAACCGGAGGAGAGTTATGACCCACGTAATCACAAATTTCTGCATGCATGATGGCAGCTGCCTAGAAGTTTGCCCTGTGGAATGCATTGTGCCGGGCAAACCGGTAGAGGAATATCCTTCCTACTACATTGACCCGGAGACCTGCATTGACTGCGGAGCCTGTGCTCCTGAGTGCCCTTACGAGGCGATCTACATGGAAGACGAAGTCCCCTCAGCGTACGAAGCTTTTGGCGACGAGCGCATGAGCATGCCGGTAGGCACTGAAGGGTATGACGAGGAATTCGAGTCCGAAGATGTCAATGGTGTGGTGTGGGTCCTGAAAGCCACCCGTGTTCTTGATGAAGGCGAAGTGGTCGATCTCACCCCCGCTATCCAGAACAATGAGGACTACTTTACAGATGGTCCTGGTTACGACGCGGTAGATTAATGGTGCTCGTAAGATGCTAGAGGCGGTCTGTCAGACCGCCCCCATCGTTGAAAAAAAGAAGCCTGGATCAGGCTTCTTTTTTTGTTCATCCTCCGGCGATCAACCGCCAGATCTGGGCCGTAAAGAACGTGACTATGAATCCCATCACCACCGGCAGCAGGGCAGCTATCACAGTCCACTTCAGGCTGTCGGTCTCCTTGAAAATGGTATAGATGGTCGTGCTGCAGGGGTTGTGGATCAAGCTGAACAGCATCAGGTTGACGCCGGTCAGGAGCGTCCACCCTCCCCGGGTGAGGATATCCAGGGTGGCCAATCCGGATTGAGCCTCGAACATCACTCCCGACCCAGATCCAACCCCAGATGCCCCAGTGACCAGCACGGTCAGCATCAGCACCGTGGGGATGACGATCTCGTTGGCAGGGATAGCTACGATGTAAGCCACCAGGATCACTCCGTTCAAACCTAACAGCAATCCAAACGGGTTCAGAAAATTGATCAAGTACTCAGCGATGCTGGTCCCATGGATGGTCAGGTTGGCTGAGATCCAGATCACCACCCCGGCTGGCATGGCGAAGACAACCGCGCGCCAGAGCACAATCAAAGTACGGTCGATCACCGATGTGTAGAGGGTCTGCAAAATGCGGGGAGGTCGATAGGGCGGAAGCTCGAGGTTGAAGGTGGACACCTCACCCTTGAGTATCGTCCGGGACAGCCCCCAGGAGACCAGAAAGGTCAGCAGCACTCCCAGGAGAGCGATGCTCACCACAGCGACAGCGGAGATCAACCCGCCCAGCTGAGCTGGGACAAGCGTGCCAATGAAGATGGTCGCGATCAAGATCTGGGTCGGCCAGCGGCCGTTGCACAGGGAGAAGTTGTTGGTGATGATGGCGATCAAACGCTCCCTGGGGCTGTCGATGATCCGGGTTGAGATCACCCCAGCTGCGTTGCAGCCGAAACCCATGGTCATGCTTAAAGCCTGTTTGCCGTGGGCGCCCGCCTTCCGGAAGATATGATCGAGGTTGAAGGCGACCCTAGGCAGATAGCCGAAATCCTCCAGTAATGTGAACAGCGGGAAGAAGATCGCCATGGGGGGCAGCATCACACTCACCACCCAGGCAGTCGCTAGATATGCGCCATCGATCAGCACCCCACTTAACCACCAGGGCATCCCTATGCTTGCCGCTCCGGATTTCAGCAGAGGTTGTACCGTGTCAATCAATACCGAGAAGATCAGTTTGGATGGATAATTCGCTCCACTGATCGTCAGCCAGAAAACCACCGTCAGCATCAGGATCATCAGGGGAAAACCCCACACCCGGCTGGTCACCAAACGGTCGATGGTGCGGTCCAGGTCGAAGCGAGGTTTCTGGTCCGGATAGATCACTGCCCGGTCAGCGATGCGAGTGGCATCGGTATAGAGCGCTTCCATGATCTTCTCATGGAAGTCCTCGCCGATCTCCCAGCGCAAATCCTGGGCAGATTTCAATATTTTTTCGTGTTGAGTATCCATGTTCTCACCTTGTTCTACTATGGATTGCGATCCTCTGCTCACTGCGCAAAGCCGCTTTTCTGGGAAACTTTGTTGACCGTGACATCTTCTGGAATGGTCTGAGAATAGGTCAGATCCCCTAATTCCCCATTTTCGACAGCCCGGATGATCCTTTCATCCCCATCCAGCAGGCGCAGTGCTACCCAGCGGGCATTGGGAACCTCAGGAAAGGCTTCCTGGATCTGCTTCACCAGCTGGTTGACAGCCTTGTCCAGCTCGGGAGCGCGGTATTTGACATGGTAGGGTTTACCGCTGACTTCTCCATTAGCAACCTCGTGGATGGCTTCCAGGAGGTCTTCCAAGCCCTCATTATAGCGGGCCACTGTGGGCACGACCGGCACACCGAGATCCCGAGCCAAGCGGCGTTGGTCAACCTTCATATTGTGGCGTTCGGCTTCATCCATCAAGTTCAGGCAGATCACCACCCGGGTGGTGATCTCCATCACCTGGAGCACCAGATTCAGGTTCCTTTCCAGACGGGACGCATCGGCGACCACGATGGTGACATCAGGCTGGCCAAATAGGATGAAATCCCGGGCGATCTCCTCATCCAAGCTGGTCGCTAACAGGGAGTAGGTCCCGGGGAGATCCACCAGTTTATAGCGCATATCCGCGTACTCAAAACCACCTTCTGCCCTGGTGACCGTTTTTCCCGGCCAGTTCCCGGTATGCTGCCTGAGTCCGGTCAGGGCGTTGAATACCGTGCTTTTCCCTGTATTAGGATTACCCGCCAGGGCAACCACGAAGTCGTAACTTTCCATATCAACACCCAGCTTCTTCAAGTTCGCTGCATGGTGCACCGGGCAGGAAGCACAATCTGCCTGTATTTGAGGACTCGTCAACCCTTCCGTGATAGTGGGTTTTTCTGTTTTTGCCATAATTCTTCCTTCCTTATTGAATGCCCTCCCGGAGGAGCGCAGTTACTATTTAAGCAGCAGGCAGAGGTTCAACCTGGATCAAGCGGGCCTGCGTGGACCGCAGGGCAATCACCGTCCCCCTGATCCGGTAGGCTGTGGGATCCCCGCCGGGGCTGAGCATCTCCACGCTGATCTCTGTCCCTGGGATGACCCCCAGGTCAAGCAGCCGCCGGCGCTCGACACCTCGGCTGCGGGGCGAGATCCCGGTGACGGTCCCGGATTGGCCGGGCTTGAGGGTGTCCAGCGGGACACCACCCAGGTCACCCTGGGGCGCTTCCTTTTGCAAGGGGACTACAGAGATATTAGCAGCCACAATGGGAGCCAGGATATGTTCCTGATCCTCAGACCAAAAGCGGATCCGATCGGGGCTGACTTCATCGATTTCCAGTACCATCTGGGGATGGAGCTCTTCGGCCACGATCTGGGCATAGATCACATCTGGTTCATCCTCGATGTGCATGATCCTGGCCCGGGTCTGAGGGGGCAAATCCGAAAGCGGAACCCCGGCATGGGGTATCAGTTCTCCCCGCTTGGTGGGTATGGGATCACCGTGCGGGTCATGCGAGGGGTTGCCCAGGCTGGCAGACAGCTCATCCAACTCCTCTTCCGATAATTTGTGTTCCAAGCGCTCTGCCTGCTGATGCCAATCGCTCTCCCCGAAACCGGTGGAATCCGCCAGATAGCGCTCCCATAAGCGGTGGGCTCGGACAATTTGGGTGGCGGTGCGCCTGCCAGCTTCTGTCAGCCGGAAGCAGTTTTCACTCATCTCCAGCAAACCTCTGGCCTGGGTCAGCGCCAGGATCTCAGAGGCGTGGGCTAGGCTGGTGGACAGCGCGCCAGCCAGGCTTTCCAGCGATGCTGTTTGGTTGTTGCGCTCACACTTATAAATATATTTCAGGGTGTCCTCAACCTGTACCTTCTCGGTCAGTCCCCTTCGCTTCTGCAGCTCCCAAAACAGGCCTTTCTCAGGCCAAAACAGGAGCCCTGTCAGTACGATTACAGCAATTCCGATCAATAAAGCATTCAGAGGGTTTACCATTCCTACTCCTTGGATTCCAAAATAAACACCTGGCAGGATCACCTGCCCGGATCGGGATCGGCTTCCTCCACCAGGACCTGGCTGGTGACACTGGCACCCAGCACAATCTCCCCTGATTTCCCTTCCAGTTTCAAGCGGAGATTTTCGTCAAACGGCGAATAATCCAGGATCGTAAACTCCACACCAGGAATGATCCCTTGTGATTCCAGGAAGCGCAGCAAGCCCGGGTCATCGTCGTTGACCTCATGGATCCTGCCGTGCTGGTGAGGGCGCATATCCAGCAAGAACGAGGTGTCGTTATCAGGCATTTCCAGGGAGCGGCTGGGAATCGGCTCTCCGTGCAAGCCCCGTTGGGGGTTTCCCAACACTTCTGCAACCCGCTCCTCGAATTCCTCGGAAATCACATGCTCCAGCCGATCTGCCTCGGCATGCACCTGGTCCCAGGAGTAGCCCAGGATCTCATGCAGGAACAGTTCCAGCAGGCGGTGGTGGCGGATGATCTCCAAGGCAGCCAGTCTGCCGCGCTCTGTCAAAGCCACACCCTTGTGCTTGGCATAATCCAGCAGGGGAGGGTCCTCCCCTGCCAGGCGCTGCACCATGTCCGTCACCGAGGCCGGGCTCACACCCAGGGTCTGGGCGATCTGTCCAGTTCCAACCCGCCCCTGATCATCGGATAGCTTGTAAATAGTCTTCAAGTAATCTTCCACGGTATCGGATAAGTGGCTGCACATCGCTGCTCCTATTTTAGTCATACTAAATAATATTTTAGGCTAATCTAATATATTGTCAAGGGCTAATTTCTCGAATATTTCCCGCTTTAGGGTGCAATATCTTGCAGTGAGATTAAATATTTTTGATATATCATTAAGAATTTTTATATTAAGTTGAATATTTTTGAAGTTATCTATTGACAAGTTGAATTTCCATGATACAATTTTTGGCAATACCTTAAATACCAATAGAGACCTTTATGCTGAAGAAACTTCGCTCGATCTACCAAGAATATCCCCGCCTGTTCTGGATCATCATGCTGGGAATGTTCATCGACAACCTGGGCGGTGCCTTGATCTTCCCCTTCTTCGGTCTCTATATCACCTCCAAGTACAACGTAGGGATGACCGAAGTTGGCTTGCTGTTCACCATTCTGGCTGTCAGTGGGCTGTTCGGCAGTTTGATGGGCGGAGCCCTGACGGATAAATTCGGACGCAAGGTGATGATCCTGGCCGGCCTGGTGATCAGCGCCGCCAGCACTCTCCTGCTGGCATTTGCCCCCACCCTGGAATTCATCTACCTGGCCGGGCTGATCGTAGGACTTTTCGGCAACATGGCCGGTCCAGCCCACCAGGCAATTGTCGCGGATGTCCTCCCGGAAGAAAAGCGCATCGATGGTTTTGGTATACTGCGGGTGATCGCCAACCTGGCGGTCGTCATCGGCCCAGCCATTGGCGGGTTCCTGGCAGCCAGGTCTTACACGATCCTGTTCATTTGCGATGTCATCCTGAGCTCGATAACCGCCTTGGTGATCCTCATTCTCGTTCCAGAGACCAAGCCCGAGGCAGCACCGGACGAAACCGGCCAGCCGGCAGTGGAGCAAACCCTGGGGCAGACCCTGGGGGGCTATTTCCAGGTGCTCAAAGACAGACCGTACATGGTGTATATCTTGGCCTCGATCTTCATGGTCCTGGCTTATATGCAGATGAACACCACCCTGCCGGTCTTCTTGAGGGATGTGCACGGCCTGCCTGACTCCGGGTACGGCTTGCTGCTCAGCCTGAATGCCAGTATGGTCGTCCTGCTGCAGTTCGTTATTACCCGCAGGATCAGGCATTTTGCGCCGATGAAGATCATGGTCGTGGGCACCCTCATTTATGGCTTGGGCTTTGCGTTGTACGGGTTTGTCTCGGTTTACTGGCTCTTCATCCTGGCTATGGTGATCATCACGCTGGGAGAAATGCTCACAGCGCCAACCGGACAAGCCGTGGTAGCCAATATCGCCCCCATTGACATGCGCGGACGCTACATGGCCGTTTTCGGCTTCAGCTGGACCATTCCCAATGCGGTTGGACCCTTGATGGCTGGCGTGGTGATGGACAACTACAACCCCAACTGGGTCTGGTATGGTGCCGGGATCTTCATGCTCGTCTCCGCTGGCATCTTCGCCATGCTCCAGGTCCGGTCCAGTGCTCGCTTTACCCGCACCGACCTGGCCGAGGCTGTCCCAGCGGTAGAGACTGTGGCTTCCTGAACCGTTGACCGTCCCAGCTCTTTGTGGCATAATCAGCCCCACATTAACTAAAAGGCAGCGATGAAAACGAGTAAGGTTGGCAGTGTCTGCCAGCGAACCCGGAAATGGTGGAAGCCGGGCCAGAACCTCCAACCTGAAAATCCTTTCGGAGCCGTGAACTGAAAGCCGGGTGCAACTAAGTGAGCCGGGATCACCCCCCGTTACCAGGGTGCGAGGCTGGATCGAGAAGAGACCGCCAGCGGTCCCATTCCTGTGAGCCCTCGCCGAGAGCCCGCCCCAGGCGGGAATCCGGGTGGTACCGCGTGAGTTGACACTCTCGTCCCGATCGGGACGGGAGTTTTTTGTATCAGGAGGCAGAATGGCTATTGAAAAAGCGCCTAATGAAGTCGACTTTATCAAGCAGGAACATAACACCTTGAAATTCTGGGACGAGATCAAGGCCTTCCAGACCCTGCGCGAGCTGCGCCAGGATCAACCGATCTGGTCCTTCATCGACGGCCCGATCACGGCCAATAACCCCATGGGCGTCCACCACGGCTGGGGCAGGACCTACAAGGACCTCTTCAACCGCTTCTGGGCCATGCAGGGCCGCGATCTGCGCTATCAGAACGGTTTTGACTGCCAGGGGCTGTGGGTCGAGGTAGAGGTCGAGAAAGAAAAGGGGTTTGAGTCCAAAAAGGACATCGAGAGCTACGGACTGGCAAAATTCGTGCGTGAGTGTAAAGCCCGGGTTCTGAACTATGCCGCGGTGCAGACGGAACAATCCATCCGCCTGGGATACTGGATGGACTGGAATGATCCCGACCATCTCCGGGAGCTGGCGGATCAACTCCTGGAAGATCCGCTCCAGGAGATCACCGTGCCAGGCACCCAGGGAGAGGTCACTGACACGGTCGAAGGTATCGTTGGCCGCTTGGGCTTGCGGGAATTAGGTGGAAGCTATTTCACCTTCTCCAATGAGAATAACTACATGATCTGGAAATTCCTCAAGAAAACCTGGGAGAACGGCTGGCTTTACCGGGGTGCTGACGTTATGCCTTGGTGCCCCCGCTGCGCCACTGCCATCAGCCAGCACGAGATCGTTACTGATGGTTACGCGGAGCTCACGCACCGCTCGGTCACCCTGCGCTTCCCTCTCCGCGACCAGCCCGGGGAATCCCTCTTGGTATGGACGACGACTCCCTGGACCCTGACTTCCAATGTTGCCGCAGCAGTGGGGCCGGATCTGGATTATCTCAAGGTCCGCCTCACGCTCCCGGCGCCGAACGAGGGTCAGGAACATATCGTTTATCTCTCCAAAGGCACCCTGGGGATGCTCCGGGGAGAATACCAGGTGCTCGGCGAACTGAAAGGCACCGAGATGGAAGGCTGGACCTATGATGGTCCCTTTGATGAACTTCCCGCAGCCCAGACTGTGGGAGGTGTGACCGAGCTGAAGGAACTCCGGGAAGGGGTTGAACTCAGCGCGGAAAAAGCCCACCAGGTGATTCTCTGGGACGAAGTTGGGGAAGAGGAAGGTACCGGGATTGTCCACATCGCTCCTGGCTGCGGAGCGGAGGACTTCCAGCTTTCCTTCGAGTCCGCTCTCCCCCGCCTAGCGCCGCTCACGGAGGAGGGCTACTTCATCGAGGGTTTTGATTGGCTCACTGGCTTGCATGTCTCGGAGGTTGCCGACCCGATCTTCACGGATCTGGAGAGGAAAGGGGTGCTGTACCACGTTGAGCCCTACACTCACCGCTACCCCACCTGCTGGCGCTGCAAGACTGAACTGGTTTTCCGGCTGGTGGATGAATGGTTCATCAGCATGGGCGAGAGTTATGAAAAACCCCGCGAACAGCTGACCGAGGAAGAAAAAGCGGCCAGCCTGCGCTACCAGATCATGGATGTGGTGGATCAGATCCGCTGGATCCCGGAATTCGGTTTGGCCCGCGAGCAGGATTGGTTGAAGAATATGCATGACTGGATGATCTCCAAGAAGCGCTATTGGGGGCTGGCGCTGCCCATCTGGGTCTGCGATGACTGCGATCACTATCATGTCATCGGTGACGACCAGGAACTGAAAGAAAGGGCTGTTGAGGGCTATGAGGCCTTGAAAGGCCATACACCCCACCGGCCGTTCATTGACGAGGTCGTCCTGAAGTGTGACCATTGCGGAGGCATGATGCACCGCATCCCGGATGTGGGCAATCCCTGGCTGGACGCGGGCATCGTACCCTTCTCCACCCTTGGCTACCGCACGGACCCTGAATACTGGAAAAAATGGTACCCCGCAGCCTGGATCAGCGAATCCTTCCCGGGCCAGTTCCGGAACTGGTTCTACAGCCTGCTGGCAATGGCCACCGTCCTGGATAATTCCGCTCCTTTCCTGGAGAATTTCAGCTACGCCAGCCTGCTGGCTGAAGACGGCCGCCAGATGCATAAGTCCTGGGGTAATTCTATCGAGTTCAACGAGGCAGCCGATAAAATGGGTGTCGATGTCATGCGCTGGCTGTACTGCGCCCATAAACCGGAGAACAATCTGCTGTTTGGCTTCCACCGGGCGGAGGAAACCCGGCGGAGGTTCATTCTCCCTTTCTGGAATGTCTACTCCTTCTTCACCACCTATGCTGAAATTGATGGGTGGGAACCTGGACTCAAGGCTTTTGATCCGGACATTCCGGAAGGGCCTACGCCTGAATCCGATAACCCCCTTGACCGCTGGATCCTGGGCCGGTTGAACCAGGCGGTCGCTGAGGTGAGGGCGGATTTCGAGAATTCGGACGCTTACAGTGCCACCCAGGAATTTGAAACCCTGCTGGACGATCTCAGCAATTGGTATGTCCGCCGGTCGCGCAGGCGCTACTGGAAAACCGAGACGGATACTGACAAGTCGACCGCCTACCTGACTCTGTGGCACGTTCTGGTGAAAATGAGCCGCGCCTTAGCTCCAGTCCTGCCGTTCATGACTGAGGAGATCTACCAGAATCTGGTGCGGTCCTTGTTCCCGGATGCCCGCGAGAGCATCCACCATACGCTGTGGCCTAAAGTGGATCAGGCTGCCGTGGATGAGAAGTTGATCGAGCAGATGAAGCTGGCCAGGGAAACGGCCAGCCAGGGTCTCAGCGCCCGCAGCAACGCTGGCATCAAGGTCCGCCAGCCTTTATCACAGGTGCTGATCTACGTCAAAGAAGGAAGGGCAGAATTGGATCCGGCTTTGGTGGAGATCGTTCAGGATGAACTCAACATCAAGGAGCTCTCCTTTGTCGAGGACCCCGGGTCGCTGCTGACCTACAAGATCCTTCCAGATAACAAACTCCTCGGACCCAAGTTCGGAGCTGACTTCCCTAAGGTCAGAGCCGCTCTAGAAGAAGTCGATCCCGATCGGATCGCTAACCTGGTGAACAATGGTGAAAACGTGTCACTCGAAGTTGAGGGGATGAAGATCGCCCTCACCCCAGAAGAGATCCTGGTCCAGACCGAGGGAGCGGAAGGTCTCTCCACTGTGGACGGCAAGCTGCTGACAGTAGCCATCGATACCGAGATCACGCCGGCGCTGCGGGATGAAGGACTGGCCCGGGAGATGGTCCGGCGCATCCAAGACTTCCGGAAGCAGGCTGATTTCGATATTGCTGACCGGATCGCACTGGTTTACCAGGCGACTCCTGACCTGAAGAAAGCCATCGAAGCCCACCGTGACTACATCATGGGAGAGACCCTCACCCTGGAGATGACCGAGGGCAAACCAGAACAAGGGATGTTCAGCGGCACAGCCAGTTTTGAAGGCGAGGAAGCTACCCTGGGTTTGAAAGTGGTAGGATAAAGTGGACGAGGACAGGCCAGGGTCTCCTGGGAGATCCCTGGCCTGATATTTCTTTGTTATAATCAAAATCATGAGTCTGGAACGTTTTGAGAACCGCTATTATCTCCGATCATAGAAGCGCTGAAACCTAGCTCTGGTCCAGTGCTTCCCAACACGCCCTCCCAACCGGGGGCGTGTTATTATGTAGAGGAAGTGATTACCCCGGGAGGATCGCATGGGAATGAAAAAAATGACCCTGGACGAACAAGTCGCCTACCTGATGCAGGGCGCTGAATACGGCGACGACCAGGTGAAAGCCGCCATGAGTGCCGAGCTCAAAGAGCGTCTGGAAGAGGCCCACAAGGCAGGCCGCCCATTGAAAGTCTACTGCGGCTACGATCCTACCGCACCTGATCTGCATCTCGGTCATACCGTGACCATGCGCAAGCTCCGCCAATTCCAGGAGCTGGGCCACGAGGTGACATTCCTGATCGGCGATTTCACATCCCTGGTCGGAGATCCCTCGGATAAGGACAAATTGCGGCCTCGCTTATCCAGGGAGCAGGTCCTGCAGAATGCCCAGACCTATGCCGAACAGGCTTTCCGGATCCTCGACCGGGATAAGACCATCATCAAATACAATTCGGAATGGCTTTCTAAACTGACCTTTGAGGACGTCATCCGCATCAGCGCCAATTTCACCGTTCAGCAGTTCTTGACACGGGACAATTTTGCCAAGCGTTTTGATAATGGCGATGCCATCTTCCTCCATGAATTCTTCTACGCCTGGATGCAGGGTTACGACGCCTACATGTTGGACGCCGATGTCCAGGTGGGCGGTACCGACCAGCTTTTCAATATCGTCACAGCCGCCAGGAAGCTGATGGCTGCCCTGGGGAAGAGGCCGAATATCGGAATCACCATGTCGATCCTGCCCGGAACGGATGGGGAGGTTCGTATGAGCAAATCCCTCGGTAACGATATCCCCATCTCTGGCGATCCGTCTGATATGTACGGCAAGATCATGTCCCTCCCCGACAAGGCAATGGGCGTTTTCAGCCGGTTGGTGACCAGCTGGACCCCGGATGAGATCGAGAAATTCGAATCCGAGATTGCCAGCGGCGCGATCCATCCCAAGGATGCCAAGATGGAGCTGGCCAGGGAGATCGTCACCATCTACCATGGAGCGGACCAGGCTGCCAAAGCCGAAGATGATTTTGTGCGCGTTTTCCAAGAGCAAGGTCTACCGCAGGAAATCGAGACCTATCAGCTTCAGAGTGGCCAGACCGTCCTTGATGTCCTGGTGGATTCCGGGTTGGTCGACAGCCGCAGCCAGGCCAGACGGCTGATCGAGCAGAGCGCTGTCCGGCTCGATGACCAGAAACTGGACGATCCATTCCAGGAATTTCCCGGACCAGGCGTGCTCCAGGTCGGCAAGCGGCGCTTCATCAGGGTCAGCTAAGACCTGCATTCCAGGAGTATAATCCCGATCAGGCAGCAGATGATCACCCTGCTGCGCAGGAGATTCCATGTCCATTGATTTTACGTTCTTGGTATTGGAGGAGCATCCCTACGGACGGGAAATGCTGCGCGTGCTGCTGGAAAATGGCCTAGCCCCCAGCCTGATCATCCAGGAAGTATCCCGAGTAGGAGACGAGGAGCGGCGCAAGTTCCTGGAGCGGATCGCTGGCCAGCCGGTGCCACCCCGCCTGACCGAATTGATCTCTGGCAGGAAGCTGCCTGTCTACTGCGTCCGCAACCACAACGACGAGGTCTGCCGGGAACTGCTCCGGGACCACCAGCCCGACCTGCTTGTGCTGGGGGGCACCCGGATCATCAAGTCCCCCATCCTGGAGATACCGGGGCAGGGCACGGTCAATTCTCATCCGGGGCTGCTGCCCTGGCTGCGGGGCTCCTCATCTGTTGGCTGGGCGCTTTACAAGGACCTTCCCCAGGGCGCGACCGCCCATTATGTTTCCCCCGGGATCGATGTAGGAGACATCATCGTTTCTAGGGAACTCCCGGTCAACCACACTGACACCTATGAGAGCCTCAATTACCGCATCGGCATCCTGGCGGGTGAACTGATGGCGGAGGCTGTCAAAGCCATCGAGGACGGAACTGTCAGCACCACACCCCAAGACCCGGACCTGGGAGAGACCTTCAAAGTCATCCCTGATGAACTTCTGGAAGAAGGCAAGCAGCGCCTGGCGCAAGGGCGCTATTCTCACTATACCCAGTGATATTAGCTGAAAATCAGCCACGGGCTGCCGAACAAAGGAAACAGAGGAGACTGACGATGGAAAAGTCAACTAAGGAAAACTACGCCCTGCATCTTGACGAAGCGGATACCCTGGGGAGATTTCGGAGCCGGTTTTTCATTGACGACCCCGATCTAATCTACCTGGATGGGAATTCACTGGGCAGGCTGCCAAAGAGCACGATCCCTCACCTGGAGAAGACCATCCAGGAGGGCTGGGGGAAACAGCTGATCCGGGGCTGGAACCAGGGCTGGTATGAAATGCCAACTCGGTTGGGAGCACGCTTGGCTGAACTCCTAGGAGCCCAGCCGGATGAGGTCGTGGTGTGCGATAACACTTCGGTGAATCTCTTCAAACTCGCTGCGGCTGCCCTGCGCTACCAATCCGGAAGGTCGATCCTGGTTAGCGACGAGCTGAATTTTCCGACCGACCTCTACATCTTCCAGGGCGTGATCGATATACTGGATGCAGGGCACCAGCTGAAGCTGATCCGTTCCGCAGACAGCGTCACTATCCGCGATGAAGACCTTTATGGTGCAATTGACGAAGACACCGCCCTGCTAGCGCTGACTCAAGTGGCCTTTAAAAGCGCTTACATGTATGACATCCAGGAAGTCACTGCAGCAGCTCACCAAGTAGGAGCGCTGGCAATGTGGGACCTGTCCCACTCCATCGGCGCTGTACCTCTCAAGATGAACGAATGGGACGTCGACCTGGCTGTGGGCTGTTCCTATAAATATCTCAACGGTGGTCCTGGAGCACCGGCCTTCCTATATGTCAGGAAAGACCTGCAGGAGTTGCTTCTTCCGCCCATTTGGGGTTGGTTCGCGGACCGAGATCCATTTGCTTTTCGGCTGGATTTTTCCCCGTCCCAGAACATCTCCCGTTTTCAGATCAGTACGCCGCACATCCTCTCCATGGCAGGGATAGAACCCGCCCTGGATATACTCCTGGAAGCCGGCATCGATGAACTGAGGGAGAAAAGCGTCCGGCAGACCGAATACCTGATCTACCTCGCCCAGGAAGAATTGCTCCCATTGGGATTCCAGCTGGGATCGCCCCTGGATTCCGCCAAACGGGGTTCGCACGTGTCCCTCCGCCACCCGGAAGCCTATCGGATCTGCCGGGCTTTGATCGACCCCCAACCGGGCGACACTAATCTGCGGGTAATCCCCGATTTCCGGGCTCCAGACAATATCCGCCTGGGTATTGCCCCGCTGTATACCAGCTTCAGAGATATCTATCGGGCGATGGACCGTCTAAAAAAGATCCTCGAAAAGGAAATATACCTGCAGTACTCGAAAGATCAGCTAGCCGTGACCTGAGCCCAATTAATCCTGGACCCGTTCGGCGAGCCCCTGCCTGGCCTGGCGCTCATTGACGCTCAGCAGCAGGACCAATCCCACCACCAAGAAGACGATCACTGGCAGGATCGCCACTCGCTGGCCTAGCTGTTCTGCGAAGGGCGCTCCTTCCGGCAGCCATTTGAACCACAAGAAAGAGGCTTTCTCACCCTGAGCCTGGAAGAAAAAGGCTGCTTCTGCGGCTACGTAGCCATAGATGGTGGGTCCGATAAAAGAGGAAGTCCTGCCCGCGACTGCGAAAAAGCCGTAGAATTCCGCACTCCGCCCTTCCGGAGCCAATGCCCCTACCATCGCCCGGCTGACCGCCTGGACCGAGGATAATGCCAGCCCGGCGACGCCTCCGATGACGAAAAACCCGGTAACCGATTCGACCACGAACAAGCCCACCACCGAAGCGATCATCAGCAGCAGGAAGATCACCAGCGATGCTTTACCGCTCTGCTTGTCGGCAATCCAGCCTGAGATGTAGGCACCAATGACGCTGGTGAACTGGATCAGGATCATGAACATGATGATCTGCTGCTGGTCCAGCCCGAACATTACCGCGCCAAAGATCGCCGCAAAATTGATTGCCATCAGGATGCCGTCATTGTAGATCAGGAAGGCGATGATGTACTTGATGAACTCCCGATAGTCCCTAACACTCTGGAACGTCCTCCGCAGTCGCTGGTAGGCTACGGTGAAGACGTTCTCGTCAGGCAGCAGCTTCTTGTTCTCGCCTTTTTCTGTGAACCAGATCAGCAGGGGTGATGCGAAGACAGCGAAATAGACCGCAGTGATCACCAGTGAGAAGCGTACGATCCAGGCTCCTTGATGGGTCATCACCAGGGCGAGCACGATGAACAAGCAAACGATCCCGCCCAAGAGGCCGATCGCCCAGCCGTTCCCGGAGACCCGGCCGATCTCGTGCTGGTCAGCTACTTCGGGCAGCAGGGAATTGTAGAACACCTGGCCGCCCCGGTAACCGATTTCTGCCAGGATGAACAGCACCATCCCCAGCAGGATATCCCCTTTCTGCACAAAGTAGAGCAGGCCGGTGCAGATTACCGAGAGCACCGTAAAATAGGTCAGCAAGCGTTTCTTCTGACCGGTGTGATCAGCGATCACCCCTAAGATAGGAGAGATCAAGGCGACGACCAGCATGGCAATTCCTACTGACACGCCCCACAGTCGGGAGCCTTCCGGACCTCCGACAACCGTCCCCTTGAAATAAGCAGCATAAATGGCCAGGATGACCACCGCCGCGTAGGCGGAATTTCCTACATCGTACAGATACCACAGCCAGCGTCTGCTGAGGGGAGGTTTGGTGGACTTGGTCGCAGTCTGCATATCTCACTCCTTCGATGAAAAGGTCACTATTCTCATAAAACCCCTCCGCAACGGAGCGGATACGGTTGGGGTGTGCTGGAGAAGAAAAAGCCGGGCCGATCTCCCGATCGACCCGGCTGTGATCCGTTTTCCAGCCAGCAATCATTCGTAGCGCACGTCACCGTCGCTGTAGACCATCTTCCTCCGCCGGTAAGCCCAGCACATATAGGAGATCGATACGAAGTAGCTGGCAGGCAAGCGGTGCAGGTTCTTGATCTTCGTCCCCAGCACAGTGGTCTTTCCCCCAAATCCCATGGGACCGATATCCAGCTGGTTTGCCTGGTCAGTGATCTTCTCTTCCAGCTCCGCCAAATCCGGATCGGAGTTGGTGTCATTCAGCTGTCTCAGCAAAGCCTCCTTAGAGGCAGCATAGGATGTTGCCCGGTCACCCCCGATCGCTATGCCCAGCGACCCGGGAGCACAGCCTTTACCCTGGGCTTTGGCGACCGCATCAAGAGCCACTTTTCGGACGCCCTCCAGGTCTCGGCCAGCACCTGTCGAAGCATCAGGAAGCTTATACTGGGTGCTGACATTCTCACACCCCCCGCCTTTGAGAAGCAGGTCGATTACCAGCGTATTCCCATCCACCTCTTGATAATGGATCGATGGGTAATGGTCATCACCCGTGTTATCCCCGGTATTCTTTCCGGTCAAGGTGTTGACTGAATTTGGCCTCAGGTAGGCTTTTTCCGTAGCCTGGACCAGGGCATCCTGGATCTGCTTGGTGAGTTTCCTGGTGCTCCAGCCCTCGGGGATCGCCACGTAGAATATCGGGGTGCCTGTATCCTGGCAGATTGGCGTTGATTTCTCCTCTGCCAGGGAGATATTGGTGAGTATGGTATCCAGCGCTCCCCGGGCTGCCGAACCTTCCTGTTCCTGATCCCGGGAGCTCTCAAGCTTTTCCACCACGTCCGGAGGCAGCTTGGTAGCAGTTAACCTTACCAATTCAAGGATTTCATTTGTCAAATCAGGCTGCATTTTATCCTCCACGGGGAGAGAATCGCTTAATTTTTAGCTATCCATGAATAATTTATCATACTTTCCATTTCCCGTTGTAGAAATCATCCTAACGGGATCCAGACTGTCCTCATTCAGCGCTGAGAGGCGCTTCGCTTGAAAAATGAAACTATGCTATACTAATTCTGAATTATGAATATCCAGGAAAACAGGGAAAAATGGATCCAAACGCTGTATAAATTGCGGCTTCAGAACTTCTTTGCAACGTTATTGGAAGCGCTGGGGCCTGTAAACATCCTTGGCGCCCAGCTGGTATATCTCAGCCAGCCAATCCTGTCCCCGTTTATCTCTCCAGAAAAATCCCGGGATTTCGCCAAGATCTTAGAGGATCCAACAGAAACAGCAACGTTTGTTAAGGCTCTACGGAGTTATCAACCAGGAACCTAGTTGGAGGGCAGCGCCGTGTCAGCGACCGGATTTACAGGGATCGTTGTGATTGTCCTTTTTGTGGGCTTTATGGTCTTCTTCACCATTATCAGCAAGGACCGTAAATCAGACAACATCCGCCCCATCACAGGTTATCAAAAGATCATCGAAGAGATCAACGTAGCCGTCGAGGATGGCTCCCAGCTGCACATCTCCCTGGGGCGGGGCGGTATCAGCGGACCCGACGCTGCGGCAGGGTTTGCTGGCCTCAGTTTGCTCAAACAGGTCATTGAAAGGTCATCCATGTGTGACCATCCCCCAGTGGCTTCGACGGGGAACGCAGTTCTTTCCATCCTTGCCCAAGACACCATCCAGGGCACTTCCAAAGCCATCAGCGTCTCTGACCAGATCAGGAATCCTTCCGGAGAGCTGGTTGGTGTCACCCCCTTCTCTTATGCCGTTGGCACATTGACGACCATCAGGGACGATAGTGTATCCGCCAATGTCTACACCGGCTGGTTCGGCAATGAGGTCACCTGGATGACCACTGCTGGTGAAAGGCAGAGCAGCCCCACCATCGCCGGAACTGCCCAGCTGCCTGCCCAGGCCATCATGTACGCTTCTGCGTCCGATCCGCTGATCGGTGAAGATCTCTATGCTGGCGGCGCATACCTGGGAGCCGGACCGATGCACCTGGCCAGCATTTCTGCCCAGGATGTCATACGCTGGATCATCATAGCCCTGATCCTGATCAGCGTCCTCCTTAACCTGGTGGGAATCAACACCTTTATCGAAGATGTTCTGGCAGGTTCAATGTGAATATCAAATTAAATGCCCCCGTATCGACTGCAATTGCCATCGGCGTAGGCATCATCGTCCTAGCTGGATATTTCATCCCCTCCATCGAAAGCATCCGCTTCATCTTCTTACGGACCGGTTTGGTTCTAGCCGCTGTAGCCTTGCTGGTTGGGATCTTCAATCTGATCTCCGTTCACATCAAGAAGATCGGGGGAGAAAACGAGAACTCTGGCTACAGCCTGATCCTGTTGATCGCACTGCTGGTGACCCTGGTGGTCGGCATCATCGACATGGTCCAGAATTATCTTTTCGGACAGCCGAACTTCCAGATGACCAACTGGGTGTTCACCAACATCCAGCTTCCGATCGAGACCAGCTTGCTGGCGGTGACGGCAGTCAGCCTGATCTATGCCGCGGCTAGCATTCTCCGAAAAAGAATGGACTTGTTCTCGATCACTTTCTTCTTTGTATTGCTGCTGATCCTGCTGGGCTCGTTTTCAATACCCCCTGCTACTGTTCCTTTCCTGGCTGTCATCCGGGATTGGATCCTGCGCGTACCAGCCTTGGGTGGAGCCAGAGGCTTGCTGCTGGGCATTGCCCTGGGCACGATCACGACTGGGATCAGGATTTTGATGGGTACTGACCGTCCTTATGGTGGATAATCATGGCTGAGCTGCTTTGCCCCATCTGTGGAAGACAAAACTCCGAAGATCGCGAATTTTGCGATTTTTGTGGTAATCCCCTGGATGGAGCACTGATCGTGGAAGATTCTTCCACACCCAGCATTGACGCACCGGCTGATGACCAGGATGAGGTCTCTCGGCTGGACAGCCTGTTCTCGGATGCCGAGGACGATACTCACGGCAGCGAATCTTCCCTTTCCGACTCCAGTGGCCCAGAATCCCGGCTCGACAGCTATTTGACGCCAGAGGAAACCCCCAGCGAAACGGAGTCCAGCGACGATGCCTCCCGCTTGGATGATTATCTCTCACCTGAGGATATCGAACGTCCGTTGAGCGAACCGCCCAGATCAACTTCACCTGACAGCCAGGACGAATCATCCCGCCTGGATGATTATTTCAGCGAGGGGGGCGCGGATTCCCAGACCCTTTCCAGCCCGTCGGAGGAAGATGAGAGCTCCCGGCTGGATGATTTCTTCGCGGACAATATCCTCGACAGTCCGGATCCTTTCCGGGAAACTGGCCTTCCCTCGCCAGAGGAAAGCGCGCAGACCCCAGAAGATCTTGGGGCTTTTGATTTGCCCTCCGAGGAACTCAGTCTGCCAAAGGAGTTGGAGGATAAACTCAACGGATCGGAGCTGGACAGCGAGCCAGAGGACCCCTGGGAGATCTTCTCCGAAGAGACCGGGAAAGCCGCCCCTGACAGCTCTGAGGAGTGGGATTTCCTCAAGGAAGAACCATCCCAGGACATTTCCTCAAGCGCTGAACCGCAGTCCCAAGAGGAATCTGACAAGGGCTGGGATTTTCCTGATTTCGAATTGGATGATGATGGAATCAAAGAAGCGGAAACGCCCGAGGACGAAACCTCCGCCAGCGAATGGGACCTCTACCAGGAAGAACATTTATCTGACAGTTCCACTGACGCCGAGGCGCAGCTTCCGCAAGAACCAGACCAGGATTGGAATCTCCCCAGTATTGAATCTGAAGAAGAAGCACCAGAAGCGGAAGTGTCCGCCACTGAGTGGGACCTCTTCCAGGAAGAGCAGCTTCCCGAAACTCCAGCTGGCGCTGAGCCGCAAATCCCCCAGGAAGCAGACGAGGAATGGGATTTCCCAGCCTTCAAATCAGACGCGGAAAGTCCTGAAGGGAAACCAGCTCCAGCGGCGGAGTCTTCCCCCGATGAGTGGGATATCTTCCAGGAAGAATCACCTTCTGGTGAAATTCCCGGCGAAGAACCTCCTGCTCCGCAAGAAGCAGATGGGGGGTGGGATTTCCCTGCCTTCAAATCCGATGTGAAGGGCCCTGGAGAGGAGGAAGCCCCCGTGGAAGAGACCTCCCCGGGCGAATGGGGTTTCCTGGATCCCAGTACGTCTTCCAGCGAGCAGCCAGACGAAATCCAACCAGAATTCGATAGTGAAGGATTCGGGGAAGATTCCGGATGGCTGGATATGCTTCAAAGCCCCGGGTCCCGTGAAAAGCCCGCGGAGGAGGGCGCGAAACCCAAGAAGCCTCAAACGGATTGGCTTGATAAGATCAAACGGCTCAATAAAAGCAGCGATCTGGTGGATGAGGATTCTTCCTTCCCGGATTGGTTGGCAGTTTCAGAGCAGCCGGCAGCTCAAACAGAGGACGCCGAAGAGGCCGAACCACCAGAAAGCTCCCCATCGGAAGTCCCGGATTGGTTGAAATTGGATGATGAGGACTCACTGAATGAATTCCTGCGAAAAAAGGATCTCACCAACGAGGAATACATCCCTCAGGTCACCGAGCACCCCAGCAAGGTAAAAAGCTCCGAGGATGAGGATGAACCTGCATCCGGTTTGAGTGATTCCCAGCAGATCAAGTTTCCCTCCTGGGCAGGGGATCAAAAAAAACCAGCCGAGGGCCAGGCCGCTCCGCCGAAAACACCTCAAGGTGCAGAACCCTTCCAGATCGAGGAAGAGTATTTTGACGATCTGTTCACTGAGGAGCTTCCGGATTGGCTGACTACCGCATCCTCGGGGGAGATTGGCCCGGCCTTTCCAGAAGAACTGGCTCAGGGAGAACTGCCTGGCTGGGTTGAAGCGATGCGGCCGGTGGTCGAATCGGTCGACGCATCCGGTCTTACCGGCGATGATGAATATATAGAGAATTACGGTCCTCTGGCCGGGATTCCTGGCGTATTACCCGCCGAGGCTGAGATCGGGATCAACCTGGAAGCAAGCAGCCAGAAACCGCTCGACCTGCTGATCACCAAACCCCACCAGGATTATGTCAACCTCCTGAAGAAGATCATCGGGGATGAGAATAAGTCCAAAACCATCCAGAAACCCGCTCCGCCCCAGACCCAGCGGGTACTGCGCTGGCTGATCGCGATTGTGCTGCTGGTTGCCACCGGGGTAACAGTCATCTTCCGGGATATCATTCAACCACAGCCGCCCAGCGCTGCCCAGGTCCGGGGCAGCGGATATGCTGCCCTGTATGACGAAATCGATACCTTGTACGATGGTCAGCCGGTGCTGATCGCCTATGACTATCAGCCAGCTGCTGCCGGTGAGCTGCAAACCGCGGCTGCGACCGTTGTCGACCACCTGATGGAACAAGGCACTTATCTATCATTCGTGTCCACCCAACCCACTGGACCGGCTCTGGCGGAACAATTCATAAGCAGCACGCAAGCAGAACACGGTTATATTCACAGCCAGAAATACGTCAACCTGGGGTATCTACCTGGTGAATCCGCTGGCTTACTGAGCTTTATGATCGCACCCAAGCAGATCATCCCGCTGGCATTCAACGGCAGCAACGCCTGGGACTCACCACCCCTGATCGGCGTGGAAACCATCGCGGACTTCAAGATGATCCTGGTGATCACCGATGATCCCAATACCGCTAAGATCTGGATTGAACAGGTGGGAACCCGCCTGGAAGGCACACCTTTGACCATGGTGGTTAGCGCCCAGGTTGAGCCTCTCATCCAGCCCTATTTTCGATCCTCTCCCCGACTGCTGGACGGCTATGTGGCTGGCGTGATCGACAGCATGAACTATGAGCAGCTCAGCGCGCGGCCAAATCTTGCCGGCAAGATCTGGCTGCCTTTTAACACCGGCATCATCATCAGCGTCGGGATCATATTCATCAGCGGCCTGGCGAACGGGGTATTGTCCCTGTTCTCGCAGCGCAGATCGAAACTGATAGGAGAGACCCCGTGACCATGGCAAACCTGTTGGACTTCATTGGTCTTGCCCTGGGGTTCTTGCTGACCATCCTGGTTTTCAGCTACCTGATGGGGGATAATCCCTTTTTCCGGTTGGCGATCCACATCTTCATCGGTGTATCGGCCGCCTATGTAGCCCTGGTGACGATTAACAATGTGCTGATCCCGAGATTGATCATCCCCCTCTTCCAGGGAAGCCAGGGGGAACGCCTGCTGTCGATCCTGCTCTTCATTCCCAGCCTTTTCCTATTCCTGAAAGTCACCCCGCTGCGCAGAGCTGGAAATTGGACAGTGGCCATCCTGGTTGGTATCGGCGCGGCAGCCGCTGTCGGCGGCGCGATCACCGGGACTCTCTTCCCGCAGATCCTAGGCACGATCAACAGCGTTGATCCAGCCGCCTATGATGTCACGAACAGCCGCTGGAATCAGATCATCAACGGAATCATCATTGTCCTGGGAACCCTGACAACTTTGATCTACTTCCACTTTGGAACCCAGGACACGCCTGGGAGGCAGGATAAACGACTGCCATTTATTGAAAAGATCAGCATGGCGGGAAATTTCTTCCTGGCGATCACCTTTGGAGCCTTATTCGCGGGTGTGTTCCTGACTGCCCTGGCTGCCCTGGTGGAGCGTTTGACATTCGTCTGGGATTTCCTGACCAGGATCGGCTTCCAGCTTTTCCAATCCTTTTAGGTATTATGGACACAACAACCGTAGCAGCAAAATCCGTCATTGCAGTTGATATCGGCACTACCATCACCCGGGCCCTGCTTTTTGATGTGGTCAGCGGCAGATACCGCTTCATCGCTGTTGGCTCATCCCCAACCACAGCTGGTGCGCCGCAGTTTGACGTCAGCGCAGGCATCTGGAGATCCCTGGAAGAACTGCAGTACGTCACCGGCCGGACCCTAATAAGTGAAAAAGATGGAGTGATCATCCCCAGCACGCAGGACAATCAGGGGGTGGATATCATGGTGGCGACCATGTCAGCTGGCAATCCGATCACGGTTGTCACAGTTGGACTGCTGGAGAACGCTTCCCTGGCGCATGCCCGCCATCTGGCACAGACCTCTTACACGAAGATCGTAGCTGAAATTTCCCTGAACGACCACCGGACAGCGACCGACCGCATCAATTTGCTCACAAGGAAACGCCCGGACTTGATCATCATCGCCGGGGGCACCGATAATGGGGCCACCCAGTCCCTTTTGAATATCCTGGAGAGCATCGGCCTCTCCAGCTTCATGATGGATGAGGGCCAGCGGCCTGCGATCCTCTTCACGGGAAACGTGGAACTGCAGGAGGAAGCCAAGGCTGGACTGGAGAAGATCACTAAATTGAGCGTCACGCCCAATATCCAGCCAGTGCTGGGCAAGGAAAGCATCTATCCTGCCCAGAAAGAGATGAATGAGATCTTCCAGGATATTCGGAAAAAGCAGACCGGCGGTTTGCGTGAGGTTTTCTCCTGGACGGAGGGCAACTTTACCTCGACTGCTTCTGCCTTGGGCAGAGTGATCCGCTTCCTCAGTCAGAAATATGAGCCTGAAAAAGGCGTCCTGGGAGTGGACATCGGCTCCGATTCGACCGTTATGGCAGCAGCTTATCATGGTGATGAAACCCTCCGGGTCTATCCTGGCTTGGGAGTTGGGGGAGGAGCCGCAGGCATACTGGAAAGGACCTCTTTGGAAGACATCAAGCGCTGGCTTCCGATCAAGGTCTCCGATAATGCCATCCGGGATTACATCTACAATAAAGCCATCTACCCCGCTTCTTTGCCGACCGAGGAAGACCACCTGGAGATCGAGCTGGCACTTGCCAAGCAAGCCCTCCGGCTGGCAGTGAAGGACACCATACCCAGCCTGGAGAAACAGGTTGACTCGACTGGGACCTTGCTCCCTCCCCTGGAGCCGATCATTGGCTCAGGACGGGTGCTGACCAAAGCGCCCAGGCGCTATCAGAGCCTTTCTGTCCTGCTTGATGGCCTGCAGCCCACCGGAGTCACAACTTTGGCCCTGGACCAGAATGGCCTACTTCCCGGGTTGGGGGCTGTAGCTGAAGATAACCCACTCCTGACCGTCCAGGTGATCGAATCCAGCACTTTCTTGAATTTAGGCACGGTTATTGCACCTATCGGGATAGCTCGTCCTGGGACCACGATCCTGCGCATCCGCATTCTGAGAGAGGATGGCGGGACAGTTACCCGGGAGGTTAAATACGGATCTCTGACCATACTGCCGGTTGAAATGGGAGAAAAAGTCTCTCTCCATCTCCGCCCCCTGCACCGTTTTGATGTCGGCATGGGCGGACCCGGGAAGGCCGGGAAGGTGAACGCTGTTGGAGGAGCCATGGGCATCATCATCGATGCCAGGGGCCGGCCGCTCCAGTTCTATCTGGATGACGAGAAAAATCGCAAGAGGAACGAGATCTGGAAGAAAACCTACGAGAAGTATGCCTGAAGACAGGCTGCAGATTGAAGGGAAATTATGACCTATAAAGTAAAAGGCTACCATGCACTGACCAGCGTTAAAAGGGAACGGGTACTTTCAGTACCTGGCAATGTTCTGGTCAGGCGCATGCAGAAGGTCTCTCCCACGGACGTGATCGTTGTCGCGCCTATGGCACCGGAATATCTGCTTCTGGATATTGCCAGGGGGTTGAACGTCACGCCAGAGCGAGCTGATGAACTCCTGCAGCGAGGGGCCGGTGAGGACCTGGCCAAGGGTGACGTCATTGCCGGTCCTGTGGGTATGCTCCAGCGGGTGATCCGCGCTCCCCAGAATGGTTTGATCAAGATCGCTGGAGAAGGAAAAGTCCTCTTTGAGATCACCTCAGCTCCTTATGAACTCCAGGCTGGGATGGACGGCATGGTCACCAATGTCATCCCGGAGCGGGGCGCGATCATCGAGTCGCGGGGAGCTTTGATCCAGGGAGTTTGGGGCAACGGCAAGATCACCTACGGGGTCCTCCAGCAAGTCAGCAACGACCTGCTTCAAGAGCTGATCCCCGAACAAATGAACATCAGCTTCCGAGGGACCATCATCACCGCCGGATTTGTCAGGAATCCCGAGGTGCTGGAGGTCGCTGGCAGCATCCCCATCAAGGGTATGATCTTGGGAAGTATGTCATCTGCCCTGATCCCGGCCGCTAAAAGAGCAGACTACCCGATCATGCTCGTTGACGGGTTCGGATCCTTCCCCATGAATCGGGCTGCCCAAAGCATCCTGACCGCCAACAAGGACAAGAACGTCGCCCTGAACGCTCAAAAATATGACTCTTTCCAGGGAAATTATCCTGAAGTGATCATCTCTCAATCCACCACAAAGGATCTGGCAGATCCCAAGGAAACAGAAACACTCAGAGTAGGAAAACAGGTTATCATAATAAATGGGCCCTTGACCGCGCGGATCGGGAAAATCGAAAGCATTCTTCCCGAGAAAAGGACTCTGCCCAGTGGGATCACCACTGCGGTGGCAGAGGTGAGTCTCAGCAGCGAGGAAAGGACCGAGGTGCCTCTCACCAATCTGGAAATTATCACGACCCATGACAGCTGAGAGCCATCGGCTGACAGGTACATCGAGGAGAGACAATTATGGGCATGAATGACTTTGACGATCTGGAATTCGAAGAGGTTGGCGGCGAAGATTCCATATCCACCAGCAGAGGGTCTAATCGGACCTTCCTGATCGTGGCTGGGATCCTGGGAGGCATCCTGCTGATCGCTTTGCTGGCAATTGCTGCTTATGCCGTGCTGGTCCTTCCCGGACGCGAACCCGGAGCACAGACCCAGGCAGCAGAGATCATCGCCACCAATACTGCGATCGCGGAACAAGCACAGCTGACAGCCATCGCCAAACAGGTGACCATGACGCCCACCTCCACCGCGACCCTTCCGCCATCCAACACGCCAACCCTCACCCCCAGCAACACAGCCACCCCGGTGCTGGCCCCTACCAATACCCCCACGCCATCAGACGGGACTCCAGACCCGGCCGCTACAGAAACGGTGGCCGCCTTGCTGACTCAGCAGGCAGGAGGGGACGCGACCCTGGTTCCCACGGCTACCGCGCTGCCGGACACTGGCTTTGCGGATGATTTTGGCGTACCGGGATTGGTGCTGATAGCTGCCGTACTGGTAGTGATCATCATCCTCAGCCGGCGTTTACGGACCTCTACAACCTGATCAAGGACCTAAACGGTCCTGGCAGTCTTCCGCAAATAAAACAACCACAGCAGCTCCTCTCTTCCTGCTGTGGTTGTCCTTTTAAAGGCACTGGTCCCCGACTCAGGTAATGCTTTCTGCTACCTGCTCCCCAAAGCCCAGGAGGGCTTTGACAAGATCGCTGCTTCTTCCTTCCGCATAGAGCCGCAGGACTGGCTCAGTACCGGAGGGCCGGATCAGCAGCCAAGAATCATCAGCCAGAATATACTTCACCCCATCGATCGTCAGCACTTCGCTTACTTTCACTCCACCGATCTGGTCTGGCTGGTTGTCCAGCAGATACTTGACCATGCTCTCCTTCTGAATGGGGTATTTCAAGCGCTGGTCTTTGCGCTCATAGAAGGCTGGGCCGACCTCCTCCAGCAGATCGCTGACCAGCTCATGCAGGGGCTTTCCGGTCACAGCGACGATCTCGATCAGCAGCAAACCCATCAGCACACCATCCCCTTCGGGGATGTTCCCCTGGATCGAGATCCCTCCCGATTCCTCTCCCCCGATCAGCACATTCTCGGCAATCATGTGGTCAGCAATGTGGTTGAAGCCAACTGGTGTCTCATAGACCTGCAAGCCGTATTTGGCCGCCAGGCGGTCGATCATCTTCGTCGTGGAGACTGTCCGTACCACAGGGCCGCTCAAACCCCGCTTCTCGACCAGGTAGCGCAGTGCCAGGGCCATGATCTTATGAGGATCGACGAAATTCCCGCGCTCATCCATGGCACCGATGCGGTCTCCATCGCCATCCAAGGCCAAGCCCAGGTTGCCCATGCCAGTGCTGATCGCCCCAGCCAGCGGTCCCAGCTGGGAGCCAATTGGTTCAGGGTGGACTCCTCCAAAGCCAGGATTCATCTCCCCCCGGATCTCAGTCACCTCGCAGCCCGTTCCGGTAAGAATGCCCTTGATCATGCCCCTCCCTGAACCGTGCATGGAATCCACCACCACCCGGGGTGGGTTCGCGGCGATGGCATCAAAATCGATCAAGGTCCGGAGATGTTGATAGTAATCAGGCACCGGGTTGAACCTGACGATCAGCCCTTGCTCCACAGCCTGGTCCCATTCCATCAAGTTGGGTCCGCGGCCGCGCTCCTGGTTGTCATTCAGGTAGATCTCCACCCTCTGCGATTGCTCCGGGGAAGCGGAACAGCCGTTGGCAGCTTTCAATTTCACCCCATTGTAGCGAGGGGCGTTGTGGGAGGCAGTGATGACGATTCCCGCAATAGCATTCAGATTCTTGACTGCATAGGAAATCGAGGGAGTAGAGGCATCAGCCTGGGCGATATAAACCGTGTAACCGTTGGCCGCCATCACTCGCGCAGCGTCCCTGGCGTAGCGGTCTGACAGAAAACGCGTATCAAACCCGACTACGATGCGGTTGGGGTCCGGTTCCAGCTCCCCGTTCTGCTGGTTAGCCCAATGACCGGAGTGGATCGAATCAGCAATCGCCTGGGTCACCAGGCGGAGATTGTGAAATGTAAATGTGTCTGAGATCACCGCGCGCCAGCCATCTGTGCCAAAATTGATGGGCATACTTCTTGCTCCTGATTGAATGGTTAGGTCAGTGTATCCTATTCTATCATTGATAGAGGCTTTTATCGCTGGAGAGGGTCACCTGGAGGTTTGGAACGTCACGCCCCTGGGAGGCCGATCGAGACCCTTTCTTGTGTTAAAATGACCCATAGACATGACCATGGAAACTACTGCTGTTTTCGCATTCTTGCACGATCATATCCTCTTTAAATACCTGGCTGAGGAGGACCTTGGCAAGATCTTGCCTCTCTTTAAGCCGATCTCGCTTGAGGAAGGCGAGGTGCTTTACCGGGCGGGTTTTCCCGGGCGCAATTTCTTCCTGGTTGTTTCTGGAAAGATCCTTCTGGAGGATGAGTCCGGCACCAAGATCGTCATCAATGAGCAGGGCCACTTCGGCAACCAGGACTTGAACAGGGACGGGGTACGGCGCGATACGGCGCGGGCACTGGAGAAAACCACCCTGCTGGCGGTCAATAAACGGGGTTTCAGCGCCATCATCGCCGCTTATCCTTCGGTGAAATCTCGCCTGGCTGCCATGCAAACCAGCGCCCGGATCTTCCAAACCAACGACTTTGCCTGGATCAGGGATGAAGAGGTGGTGCGGTTCATCGACCGCAAACACGCTAATGTGCTCTATACCCAGTTGACGCTGCCGATCCTGTTCCTGATCCTATCCGGGGTTGGAGCAGTGCTGCTGCGATTCAATGTCGGGGTCTTCCTGATCATCACTGTCTTGATCGCTATCCTGTGGGGCATCTGGCTCTGGCTGGATTGGAAGAACGATTTCTACCTGGTCACCAGCGAGCGGGCAGCCTGGATCGAAAAGGTCATCTGGCTTCACGACCAGCGCAGGGAGGTCCCCCTCCAGTCCATACTATCGGTCAATATCGCCTCCACCCAGCTCCAGCGCATGTTCGGATACGGTGATGTCATTATCCGCACTTACACAGGGAACATTCCCATGCGCAATACCTCCCACCCTGAGCTGCTGGTGGATATGATCGCCGACGGCCAGGAGCGAGCCAGGGCCCTGGCCCGCCAGGTGGACCGCCAGGGGATCACCCAGGCTATCCGCGACCGGTTGGGAACGGTGGGTGAAGCCAACCCTCTTGGAGACCAGGAAGATTTCACGGATCTGATCATGGAAGGCGGTCCCCAGATCACCGAGACTATCACGCCTCTGCAGGAATTCCTGAATCTGTTCCGGGCGCGCTATGAGCTCAATGGCGTCATCACCTACCGCAAGCATGTATTCATCCTGCTGCGGAACTCCTGGTGGCTGTGGTTCCTGTTCCTGGCTTCCCTGGTCGCCCTGTTTGCTCGTATGGTCAACCTCATCAACTGGCCTGGGTTGGGAGCCCTGGCGCTGACAGTGGGGCTTTCAGTCCTGGGCTTGGCGTATGCGTTTGCCGATTGGGCCAATGACCTTTTCCAGATCACTGACAAACAGGTTATCGACCTCGACCGCAAGCCTTTCGGCCGGGAAACGAAACGGTCCGCCCTGCTTGAAAATATTCTCAGCCTCGACTACCGCCGCGAGAACATCATCCAGCGCGCCTTTGACTTCGGGACTGTTGCCATCAACGTAGGGGATATACAGCTGGATTTTGAATATGTGGCTCAACCTATTGCAGTCCAGAACGAGATCTTTGAACGCTATAATGCCGTCATCAAGGAAAAAGAGCTGGAGGAAGCCCGCCGACGTAGGGATGATATGGTAGAATTTCTTGCGGCTTATCACCAAGAAAACCAGCCTGACGATACCCCACTAGACGGGGAGGAAACCCAGGCGCTGTAAGAAAGGAAATATCAGTTTCATGCCCGCTCGAGAAGTGATCCTTATCCCTCATCCCACCCTGCGCAAGGAAGCCGCTGTGGTGGATGATTTTGGACCGGATACCCAGCAGCTGATCGACGATATGATCGAGACTCTGCACGAAAAGTCCGGTGCTGGCCTGGCTGCCCCGCAGGTCAATGTCTCCCAGCAGGTCATCCTGGTGGAATTCGGCAGTGAGGAGGAAGAGGAGATTCCCCCCACTCTCTATGTGACCATTAATCCCAAGATCACCCGCTTTTCCCCTGAAACGGTCATGGGAGCCGAGGGCTGTCTTTCCATCCCCCGCTTGATGGGAGAAGTGGAGCGTGCCCAGGAGATCGTTGTGGAAGGCCTGGACCGCCACGGGAAACCCGTCAAGATGAAGCTGCGAGGTTGGCTGGCCCGGATCTTCCAGCATGAGATCGATCACCTCAATGGAATTCTCTATACTGACCGGACCACGGACGTCTGGGAAACGGACGAGAACTACAACCCGGTCTAGGCTGCATGTTTCTCACACACCTCTCCCTGACCGATTTTAGGATATTCTCCCGATTTGATCAGGACCTTACCCGCAACGCATTGATCCTGGTGGGCGATAACGCCCAGGGAAAGACTACCCTGTTGGAAGCGGTCTATTATCTATCAGCCCTGGATTCCTTCCAGGCATCCAACACAGTGGATCTGATCAATTTCACAGCTCTCCAGAAAGATCTCGCCGTCGGCAGGATCGTGGCTGATTTCACCAGAAAGGACGGGGATCATCATCTGGAGATCCGCCTGATCCGGGATATCGCTTCCAACGGCAATCAATTAACCCGCAAGGAAGTCCTCCTGGATGGGACGCAACGCAAGATCAATGATGTGATCGGCCAGTTCAACGCGGTAATGTTCCTGCCCCATATGCTGCAGATCCTGACCGGATCGCCTCAGGAACGCCGGCGCTACCTGGATATGACTATCTCGCAGGTGGACCACCAATATGCGGATACCCTGTCTGAGTACAATAAAGCCCTGATGCAGCGCAACGCCCTTCTCAAACAGCTGGCCGAAAGGTCGAACGGTGGTGATCAATTATCCTATTGGGACGAAATGCTTACTCGGTCCGGATCCTATTTGATGCACTCACGCATCCTCGCAGTCCAGGAGCTGGAAAGCCAGGCAGCCTCCATCCACCAGGAACTGACCCGGGGGACAGAGATCCTGCGCATGAGTTATCAGCCCTCCTACGACCCGCAACCAAATCCTCCCGGCCAGATCGAACTGCCGCTGGACAGCTCCCGTGACCTATCCAATATCTCCCTGGAAGAATTACGGGATGGTTTCAGGGAGAAGACCCTGGCCCGGAGAGAAGAGGATATCGCCCGCGGTGTGACCACGCTTGGTCCCCATCGCGATGATCTACGCTTCCTGAGCAACGCGGTTGACCTGGGTAATTTTGGATCGCGGGGTCAGCTGCGTACGACCCTGCTGTCCATCAAACTGGCTGAAGTCAATTGGCTGAAGGATCGCAACGGCGAGTGGCCAGTGCTGCTGCTCGATGAAGTGCTGGCAGAACTGGATGACACGCGCCGCCAGGATCTGCTGGAAAGGCTCTCGCGAACCGAACAAGCGCTGCTCACCACAACGGATCTCGATCTGTTCTCGGAGGGTTTCAGGAAATCCTCCGGCTTATGGAAGATCGACCAGGGAGAACTGGTCAGCTAGTCAGAGGGGTTTTTTCCCGGGAACCCCGACTCGACGGGGGTACTTATCCGGGGTAGTCGCCTTTTTAGCAATCGTGATCAGGAATCTCTCTTCGGTGACCCCCGGCAAAGTGACCTTCCTTACCCCCTGCAGTTCCCCTCCCAGCAGACCCACAGCCTTGCCAGCTTTCTGCGCCTCAAATGGACCCTGATCCCCCTTCATCGCCAGCATTTTCCCGCCAATCCTCACCAACGGCAGCAGGTATTCTGCCAGGGTGGACAGCTGGGCAACAGCCCTGGCAACACCCCAGTCGAACTGCTCCCGATAGCGGCTGTCCCGCCCCAGGTGTTCCACACGGTCATGCACCACATCGATCCCTTTGAGATCAAGATGGTCAATGATATGCCGGCAGAAATCGGTCTTTTTATGGACCGAGTCGACAAGCAGGACTTCCGTTTCAGGCAGGATGATTTTCAAGGGAATGCCGGGAAAACCCGCGCCGGTGCCAATATCGATCAGGCGATTAAGGGGAGTGTTCTTCATCACCAGCAGCGAACTGAAAGAGTCCAAGAAGTGCTTGGTGCGGATCTGTTGAGACTCGTCAATTGCGGTCAGACTTATGCGCTGATTCCAGATCTGCAGCTCCTTTTCGTATTCCCCCAGGAGTGCGATCTGCTGGGGAGAAAGGGTAAGCCCGACCAATGATCTGGTTTGATCCACTAGCTGTTTCATGTGGGGCTATTATATACCAGAGTTGCCTGGAGAGCGCTTGATTCCCGGATCGCCTGAGCAGACCCTGTTACAAAACAGCCTGGCTTCCCATTGGAAAGCCAGGCTGTTGGGTTGCGTAAGTGGCGCTGTTTATCCTTCCTTGCTCTTGGCTGCTTTTCTGCGAGCTCTGCGCTCTTTTCTGCGTTCATTGAGGGTCTTGATCCCCTTCCAGAGCCAGCGAGCCGGGAAGTACAGGATGGCTGCCACTGGCAGCATATAGAGGGCGATCCAGATCAGGATATTGGCCAGGGTCTTCAAGGTATTGATCAAAGCCTGGATGGCTTTCTTGGCTACTCCCACAGGCTGCCAGTTGCCGATCTTGAGCGGCTGGACTGCCTCATTGGCCTGGATATAGACAGAAATGGAAGACATCGCGGCAGAGCGCTCATAATAAAGCATCTGACCCTTGATGACCTCGATCTGCTCCCTGACTTCCACCAGCCGGTTGTAGACGGTGAGCACATCATCCGTCTGCCTGGCCTGCTCCATGATATCCGCTAACTGCGCCTCGGCCCGTTCCAGGTTGCGCAGCCGGGAATCCAGATCGGTGTATTCCTGGGTGACATCCTGTCCTGAGACATTCTCACTCAGTACCTGGCCAGCGCCGGATTTGATCACTTCTAAGGCCTGATCGAGTTTATCAGCTGGAACGCGGAGAGTGATATTCGCCTGGGGCACTTCTAAGCCGCCCTCCGTCTGGGTCCGGTACAAGTTGGAAGTGACCACATATCCACCCAGATCCTCCGCCAGGGAAGTGATAGCCTGCATGGTCGCTCCCGGGTCCTCTACGACGATCGACAGGGAAGCATCCTTGATGACCATCCTGATCTGAGCCTCGCTGACTGCAAGTTCCTGATCGTAAGAAACGGCTGACTCTTGCGGGGCGTAATCCATCTCACCTGCGTAGTTGGACACCGCTCTTCCGTCCCACGGAGCCGGTGCCATGCTCTCGACTTCAGCGCTTTTTCCAGCAGCACAGGACGCCAACAACAGGGCTGCCAGGGCAAGGACAATCAATTGTTTTCTCATCTTTGGTCTCCTTGTACTAGGATCATTACATATCCATGACGTATAGGGACCGCGGAAAGTTCCCCTACCATCCCATATCCAGGCGCTGGATATACTCAAGGGGCAATCCCGCCTGCCTCATCCGTTCCTGGACTTCGTGAATATCATATTCCACTCGATGTTGGGTCCAGGATCTTTCCTCTGTATCATAGATCGTGTAAGCTGCCCGGGGATCATGGTCGCGGGGTTGTCCGACCGATCCAGGATTGACAATCGACCGTTCGGGGAGCACCGTGGTGTCACCCGGGTAAACAAAGGTGACGTTGACCTGTTCTCTACCTGGTTTTTGATAATACAGGACTGGCAGGTGCGAATGACCTACAAAGCAGTAGGATGTATCAAAGAAATCGAAATTCTCAGTAGCGGTGTAAACATCCATGATGTATTCCCAGACCGGATCCCTGGGGCTTCCATGAGCCAGGGTCACATCATCGACCACTGCCATCGCTGAGAGGCTCTGCAGATACTGTCTGTGGGTGGGATTGAGCTGATTCGCCGTCCAGCCCAGCACAACCTGGGCGGCTGAATTGAACTTCCTGGTAGCGGTCAAACCGATCACGGCGCTGTCGTGATTCCCGCGCAGGCAGACCAGATCAGGTAAACTGCGGATCATCGCCACGCAGTCATTTGGATCTGGACCATAACCAATGATATCTCCCAGACACCAGACCGCGTCAACCTTTCCGGCTGCTTCCAAGACAGCCTCCAAAGCTGAGCGGTTTCCATGAATGTCTGATATTACCAGGGCTTTCATTGACGTTCCCTTTACTCCTGAGGGCAGAATATCCCTAATCATACTGGAAACAGGGATTCCAGTAAAGCACGAGTTTTTTAAGGAGGGTCTGAAATACTATGATCCCTGCCAATCCACCGCAAATTGGGCTGCTGGACTGGCACCATTCTTGCATTAAATAGAAAGGGGTGCCTCATTCTGGGGCAAAATAAGCGTTTAAAGGTAAAATGTACCCTGAATTATGACGATTTCAAAACGATCCATCCTGCTGCTCCTGAGCTTGACCTTGTGGTCCTGCACCAGGCAAGCACACACCGCTCCCTATATCAATTTCTCTGATATCGAATCGGGTCAGCTGGGCGAACCCACAGTGGATCCCTACCTGCCCCCCACCAGGGTCGCAGATCAGCCGATCTTCACCCCCACACCAAGCCCTCCCAAACCCCTGCCCACCCTGCGGACAGAGGATATCTACTACTCCGTGCAGTGGGGAGACAGCATCAAATCCATCGCTCTCCGCTACAATTTGCTGCCGGAAGTGATCATTGAAGCCAATCAGATCAGTGACCCCAGCTTGATCTATTACGGGCAGCAGCTGCTCCTGCCAGCCCCGCAGATCAGCGAGACCGGACCGGGTTATAAGATCATCCCTGATTCAGAGCTGGTGAGAAGTCCCTATACCGTCCGATTCCAGATCGACGCTTTCATCAACAACTGGCCGGGGTACCTGAAGGATTACCAGGAAGAAGTCGACGAGGAAATTCAAACTGGCGCAGAGATCGTCGCCAGGATCGCTGCTGATTATTCGGTCAACCCCCGGCTGCTGCTGGCGATCATCGAGTACCAATCCGGCTGGCTTACCACCCAGGAAGGAAAGAACAATCCGTTCCCGCTGAACTACAAGGAAAGCGGCTATGAAGGTCTCTACCACCAGCTGGCCTGGGCAGCCGATGAGCTCAATCTGGGATATTACCTGTGGCAGGTGAAAGGGGTAGGCTCTTGGACCTGCAAGGACGGCATCACTGTTCCCATTGACGCAACCATCAATGCCGGGACAGCAGGAGTCCAGCAGCTGTTCGCCCGACTGCTGCCCCATCGAAAGTGGCTGGACGCAGTGGGTGAAGACGGTTTCGTTAATACCTATACCAACCTGTTTGGCTACCCGTTCGACTACAACTATACTCCCCTGGTCCCTGCTGACCTGGTCCAGCCGGAGCTGCAGCTGCCTTTCGAGGACGGCGTGCCCTGGCTTTTCACGGGAGGACCCCATGGGGGATGGGATAACGGCTCAGCCTGGGCGGCGCTGGACTTCGCCCCAGCCAACAAGGACCTTGGATGCAGCAACAGCGATGATTGGGTGGTAGCCGTGGCTGACGGTCCCATCGTCCGCTCTGACCATGGCGCTGTCGTGCAGAGCATCGACGGGGATCCCTATGACCAGACCGGCTGGGCCATCCTCTACATGCATATCGAAACCAGGGACCGGGTGGAGGTCGGCACTCACCTGGCGGCAGGTGACCGCATCGGCCATCCCTCCTGCGAAGGGGGGATCTCGACCGGCTCGCATCTGCATATTGCCCGGCGGTATAATGGGGAATGGATTCCCGCAGACCAGGACCTGCCTTTCGTACTGGACGGCTGGGTCTCGCAGGGTCTAGGTTATGCCTACCAGGGATTGCTGGTTCGCGGCGACCAGGTCATCCAGGCAGAAGACTCCAAGACTGAAGTCAACAGGATTCAACGGTAACCACGGTGAAAAAGATCATCCTCTCCCTGCTAGCGCTTTCCATGGCAGGATGCAGCCTGTACCAGAAGACACCCCCTATTTTCGTGCCTCCTGTCGGTTCAACCCCTACCGTCCAGAATTTCAGCAATTCGCCCACCCAGGCCCCGACCGCTCAGACCACACAAGTGCCAGCTGAGGAATTCCAACCCACACCCACCGCTGACCTCCCACCCACAGAGACCCTGGTGCCGACCCCCGAGGAGCAGCAGGAGCCCATCGTTTACCATGCCCAGGCGGGAGACACACTGGCCGTGGTGGCAACCCATTTTGGCGTCAGCAAGGACCAGATCCAGTCCAATGAAGACATCCCGGAGACCTCGTTCATCAATCCGGGCACGCTGCTGGTGATTCCCCAGGTGCTGAGGAATACGACCTCGGGAGTGCATCTTCTTCCCGACAGTGAGTTTGTCTATTCCCGGGCGATCACCGACAGCGATTTCCCGGATGACGTGGTCCAGTTCGTCCAGGATGCCGGCGGCTATCTCAGTGAAGAGCGGGAGTACGAGCACACCACCCTGACCAATGGGGGTGAGATCGTTGACGAGATCGCCCGTAATAACTCCATCAATCCCTTTTTGCTGCTGGCCTTATTGGAATACCAGAGCAATTGGGTGTTCGGACAACCCCAAAATCTCGCCCAGCTGAAATATCCCCTTGGTTATATCAATTATGATGATGCCGGCCTGGTGAACCAGCTGCGCTGGGCAGTCAACCAGCTCTCAATAGGCTATTACGGCTGGCGGGAGGGCAGGCTGACAGAGATCATCCTCAAGGACGCCGAGTCCTCCTCCCGGGAGGTTACTGCCCGGATCGAGCCCAGTTTGAACGCCGGTACCGTTGCCCTGCAGTTCTACTTCTCCGAGATCTATGACAGCGAGGAATGGATCCAGGCCCTGGATGATGACACCGGCTTTATCATCACCTACGATGATATGTTCGGCTCCCCGGAGAACAGGACCCAGTACGAACCGCTCTTCTCCCACGACCTGGTCCAGCCCGATCTGCAGCTGCCGTTCATGAGCGGGGTGGTCTGGAACTTCACTGGCGGTCCTCACGGTGCCTGGGAAAGGGAAGGCTCCTGGAGCGCCCTGGACTTTGCGCCCTCTGGTTTCAGGGGAGAGTGCTCCCGTTCCTACTCCTATGTCACTGCAGCCGCGTCCGGCCTGGTTGTCCGGGCTGAAGATGGAGCGGTGGTGATCAACCTCGACTACAATGATAACGAGCATACCGGCTGGGTGCTGCTGTATCTACACATTGCCACAGAAGGGCGCCTGGTCAACGCCGGAGATGAGGTCAATGCTGGCGACAGACTCGGCAATCCCTCCTGCGAGGGAGGCATTGCCACCGGCACCCACGTACACATAGCCAGGAAATACAACGGGGAATGGATGACCGCCGATGGACCGATCCCGTTCGTCCTCAGCGGCTGGACAGCTCACAATGGATCCGGACCCTATAAAGGCACCCTCACCAAACCAGGCGAGACCACGGTCACTGCCAGCTCTTACAGCGCTCCCGGAAGCCAGATAACGCGGTAAAATTGGTTGCCATGCACCAGCGATCAACTTCATCCCCGGGTTTAGCCAAGATCCTGGGCAGCGTTCTGCTGCTGGGAATCCTGCTGTCAGCATGCCTGCCAACCAGCGGTCCGCAGTTCCCCCAGGTTCCGGTTGAAACGATCCCGGCTACCAGCATCCCCATCCCCATCACGGAGAGACCCGTTTACGCACCGGGAGAGCTGGTTGATTACACTGTCCAGAGCGGAGATACCCTCTCCAACCTGGCTTTCCGATTCAACACCACGATCCAGGAGATCCTGGAAGAGAACCCGGTCATCCCGGAGGACGCCACCACCCTGCCACCAGGGCTGCCCATGCAGATCCCCATCTACTATGAATCCCTGTGGGGTCCCCAGTACCAGATCCTGCCAAATTGCTCCTATGTCAACGGACCGGCCCAGATCGAGTTCAACCTGGAAGAATTCGTCCAATCCCAACCAGGATGGTTCAAGGACTACGAACAGTACGCAGCTGACCAGCAGCGCAGCGGGGCAGAGATCATAGACTATATCTCCACCCACTTCAGCATCAGCCCCCGCATCCTGCTGGCCTTGCTGGAATACCAGCTGGGGGCACTCAGCGATCCCAACCCACCGGATGGTTTACTGACCGGCTATCCCCTGGGGTACCAGGCAAGCGGCTATCATGGTCTGTATATCCAGCTGGTTTGGGCAGCCAACCGCCTCAACCAGGGCTACTACGGCTGGCTGGAAGGCCGCCTTGATACCCTGGAATTCTCGGATGAGACCATTGAGCATCCCGATCCCTGGCAGAATGCAGCCACGGTCGCCCTCCAGTATTATTTCTCCCGGCTGGAAAGCAAGGGGGACTACTATCAATCCATCGGCCCGGCGGGGTTCGCCGCGACCTACCAGAAATTATTCGGGGATCCCTGGACCTGCGAACCCCTCATTCCCGGCAGCCTGCGCCAGCCCGCCATGATCCTGCCCTTCAAACAGGGTAAGACCTGGGCTTTTACCGGTGGACCCCATACCGGTTGGGGCCAGGGGGACCCCTGGGCCGCATTGGACTTTGCCCCTCCCAGCAACGTCGGCGGGTGCGAGATCACCGGCGAGTGGGCTGTAGCTGTCGCGCCCGGAGTGATCGCACGCAGCGAGCTCGGCTTGATCGAGCTCGACCTGGACGGCGATGGCGATCACCGCACCGGGTGGGTGGTACTCTACCTTCATCTCGGCACCCAGGACAAGATCGCTCCAGGTTCCACAGTTGCAGCCGGGGACCAGCTGGGGCATCCCTCCTGTGAAGGCGGCGAAAGCACAGGATCGCACATCCACATCGCCCGCAAATACAATGGGGAGTGGATTCCCGCCTACGGCGTGCTGCCCTTCAATCTCAGCGGTTGGATCGCCCAGCAGGGTGGGTCCGAGTATCAGGGTACCCTGACGCGCTTCGGGAAAGTCATCATCGCCAGCGTTGAGGCAGAAGAGAAAAGCCTGATCAGCGCCCCTGCTGACGGCCAATAATTCCCTTTTTCCAGATTTCCAGATAGTCGAGAACCCTGCTCCAGGCCAGGAAAGGTCTGATTCTCCCTGTTAATCCCCCAAAACAGCTTAAAAACGCCCAAAAATCAGCTGAGGTTCAATAAATTTAATATATATTTCAATTTTTCTTATTTTTCCTCTTGACAAACTAAAATTTATTGATATACTGTAATCATAGTTTAGGAAAAAATAAGGAGGTTGAGATGTATACAACCCAGTTAGATGTCTTCAAAACACAGCAGCAGGAGCTTCACCGCCAGGCAGCGGAATATCGGTTGATCAAATCCCTGGCCAAGCCGGCTCCCCTGACAGCCAGAATCGCCCGGACGCTTGGACAGACTTTGATCGTGTCCGGACAGGAACTTATCAAGGAATCCCGGTCCACGCTTTAGGCAGCGGCCGGAGTCCCCGGTAGTATCAACGGGAGGCAGAGATGATTACCGTAGATCTAGAAGTCTTCAAAACCCAACAGCAGGAACTGCACCGCCGGGCGGCCCATTATCACCTGGTCCGGTCCCTCGAGAAGAACACTTCGCCGATGATTGGCGTTTACGCAGTCCTTGGCAATGCCCTGATCGTACTCGGACAGAGTCTGCTCAAGCGCACCCAGGCAGCCCATTAGGGATCGACCTTTTTGCTAACGGAAGGATCATATGTTCACAGCGAACTTAATTGAATTCAAAACCCAGCAGCTAGAACTGCACCGGCAGGCGGCCCGCTACCGTCTGGTCAGATCACTAGCAAACACCCAGGCTCGGAAGAGCATTGGCTCATCCCGATCGGGCCGCCAACCGGCAGCTCCCCTGCGGTTCTTGGCCAACCAGCCCCGGGCAGCTCACTGAGGGTCCATTCAAACAAGGAGATAATCATGCATCCCATTCCATCTCAATGCCCGATCTGCGGCGGTGAAATCATAGTCACTGAAATCCAATGCAGGGACTGCAACACCAAGATCGAAGGCCAGTTCTACTCCAGGACATTTTCACAGCTGACTCCCAAGCAGATGGAGTTCGTGGAGACATTCATCCGCCTGGAAGGCAAGATCACCCACATGGAGAAAGAGCTCAACCTCTCTTATCCGACCATTCGCAAGCTGCTTCATGATGTCATCCGCGCCCTGGGCTACGAGCCGGGCGGCGAAGAAGAGCTGGCAGAGCTTTCGGAAGAGGATCGTCAGAAGATCCTCAACGAACTCGACAGCGGGGAGATCAGCCTGGAAGACGCCCTCAAGAAGCTGCAGGATGAGGAGAGCTGATCATGGCAGAACAAAACTTCCCTCGAGAAGACCTCGTCAGCCTAGAGTTCAGTTCGATCGGCGGTGACCTGCATCTCAGCGGCTGGAGCCGGGACGAGATCCGCATCAACGATGCGGACGGAGATGCAAAGACCCAGAAAAAGAAAACGACTTTCCAGGTCAGCAGCCCGGGTGATCTTTTCATCCACATTCCCCACAGCCTGGCGGTGTCCATTAAAAATGTCAGCGGGGACGCCCATATCAAGGGAATCGGCGGAGACCTGGACCTGGATTCTGTCGCTGGCGATCTGAACTTGAGAGAAGTGCGCTCCGCCAGGATCAAAACCTGCGCGGGCAATCTGACCGCATCCCGGGTCCAGGGAGATTTACGAGGCGACTCGATCAGCGGCGACTGCCTGGTTAACGACGTCCAGGGGCAGGTTGAGCTCAAGGATGTCGCTGGTGACCTCCAAATCCAGAAGATTGACGGCGGCATTGACGCCAAGGCTGCGGGTGACGGCATGGTCGATTTCCATCCGGTACCCTGGCAGGCCTACCGTATCAAGGTCAGCGGCGATCTCGCGGTCATCATGCCCGCAGATATCGATGCGGACCTCTCCATCAGCAGCGGTGAAGAGGACATCCGGATCTTCCCAGGAAAACTGAATATCCACAGCAAGGTAAAGGAATTTGAACACAAGCTGGGGGAAGGGGGTACGGCAATCCACTTGAGCGCGGCGGGCAGCGTCTTCATCAGCGATAACGAATTCGACCTGCTGGCCGGATTCAAGGTCAACCTGGAGGAATTTGGCCGGTTAACTGCTGATTTCTCGCTGGAGTCCGCTGAACAGATCAAGGCCAGCATGGGGAACCTGGAAGAGGAATTGAGGGAATCCCTCTCCGGCCTGGCAGAATCCCTGGAGGACATCGGCCTCTCCGAGGAATCCCTCCGGGACCTGGGAGTGCAGATCGAAGAAACCAGCCGCAAGGCAGCAGAGAAAGCCCAGATCGCGGCCATCAAAGCCCAGGCCGGGGCAGAGAAAGAGATCGCCAAAGCCAGAAAGAAAGCCATCAAAGCCCGGGAAAAAGCCAAACAATTCGATATCAATGAGTTCCTGGCTTCCAAATCGTCCAGGGGTTCTGTGACCGAAAAGGAAAGGATGCTGATCCTGCAAATGCTCCAGGAAAAGAAGATCAGCGCAGAGGAAGCGGACAAGCTCTTGAAAGCATTGGAGGGCAAATAAGATGACCTCTTCAGAATCCAAAGAACGGTTGGAGATCCTCGAGATGATCCAGCAAGGGAAGATCAGCCCGGAGGATGGGCTGAAACTCATCAATGCCCTCCAGGAGAGTCAGGAACAAGAGGAACAAGAATACCTCCAGGCCCGGGAAGAGATGCTTTATCCTCCCGTGGAAGGACAGGAACCTCTTGAATCCCCGGAGATTCAAGAACCGGGTATCGACCAGGACGAAATGGACAGTTGGCGCCGCTGGTGGGTGATCCCCTTCTGGATCGGAGTCGGGATCACGGTATTGGGAGGTTCCTTGATGTACTGGGCCTGGGCGGCTCACGGGATCGGGTTGGGCTTTATCGCAGCCTGGATCCCCTTCCTGATCGGCCTGGGTATCATGGTCCTGGGCTGGAACAGCCGCAGTGGTCCCTGGATCCATATTCGAGTCCACCAAAAAACAGGCGATTCCCCGGAGAGGATCACCATCAGCCTGCCTCTGCCTGTGCGTTTCTTTGCCTGGACCATCCGCACCTTCGGGCGCTGGATCCCGGATATTCCCGGCGGCGTGGACGAGGTCATCCTGGCCTTAAGCAGGTATGCCCCGGGAGATGCGCCTTTGAGCATCAACGTCGATGACGAAGAGGAAGGCCAAAAAGTCATTATCTATATCGGTTAGGCGATTTCCTAACAAGGAGCAGGAACATGGTTACCAGCGAAGAAAGAATGAAGATTCTGAAAATGATCAGTGAGGACAAGATCACCGCGGAACAAGGAGCCCAGCTGCTTTCCGTATTGACCAAACACAGCGACAAACCCCGCCCGGGCCCGAAACGCAGCCTCGCCGGCCAGATGCTCCGGATCAGGGTCACTGATATGGCCAGCGGCAAGACCAAGGTCCATGTCAACCTGCCCATGCGGCTGGTCGATGCAGGACTGAACATCGCCGCCCAGTTCACCCCAGAGATGGAAGACGGGCAGATGATGGAAGCGGTCAAAGAAGCCCTGTCCGAGAACGTCACCGGCAAGATCGTTGATGTCATCGACGAGGAAGATGGCGAACACGTCGAGATCTTCATCGACTGACAGCCCCTGGACGTTGACCAGAAACCAAAAAAGCCCGGATATCCGGGCTTTTTTATTGAAGCAGGGTCAGCAGGGAGAATCAGTCTTGTTGAACGTCTTCAGCGCTGCCAGCAACCACATCGCGGGATGCAGGCACTTCTTCCGGGACGATGAACATCATCACCAAATAGGCCCAGAACAGGCCGCTCACGGTGCCCAGGGCGCCAAACACGAACAGCAGGCGGACCAGGGTGGGATCAATATTGAAATATTCAGCGATGCCGCCGCACACGCCGGCGATCATCCTATCATCTCTGGAACGATACAAACGTTTATATTCAGTAGCCATATCCAAATCTCCTAGAATTTTCCTATTTCTTCTGTTTACATATACGGGATTTGCCGCAAAAAGTTGTATAACTGGGCAGAATCCCGCATCTCTGCTGGTAGTATGGGGTTTTTTGATATAATCAGGTCAGTTATCACTAAAAGAGGACATATGGATATTTTTGACCAGGAAGCCCTTTCAGTTAATATCAGTGAACGCTTACGAGAGCTCAGAGAAGAGCGGGACCTATCCATCCGAGCCCTGGGACGTTTGAGCGGGCTATCCGCTAACGCGCTAAGCGTGATCGAAAGGGGAATGTCTTCCCCATCCGTGAGCACTCTCTTCAAAATAGCTACCGCGCTGGAGATCCCGGTCACAGCTTTCTTTGAAGAGACTCCCCCAAAACAGGACGTGGTACTCATCAAATCCTCGGAACGCAACCGCATCCCGCTCTACCGTGGATTATGGGAGGGTCTGGGAGGAGAGCATTACGAAGGTTTGGTGGAACCGTTCATGATCACCCTGGAAGCAGGATCCAGCAGCGGCCGTTTCCCTATGGCGCATTCCGGCAATGAATTCGTCTTCTGCCTGCGGGGTGAATTGGTATACGAGGTGGGCGATAAGACCTTTACCCTGGAAGCTGGAGACGCCCTGTTGTTTGCGGCATCACTGGAGCATAAGTGGCACAATCCCGGGACCAAGGTCACCAATGCCCTGATCATGATCTGTGGATTCAAAGCCGGGGAAAGTCCCAGCAAATACCACCTGGCTTCAGGGAAAACGGAAACTGACCCAGTCGAAGAGAGCGAGGATTAACCTCCCATCAGGAGCCAACACTGAGCCCCGGGATTCACCCGGGGCTTTTTGTTTACCACCGGATACGAGAACGATCTGATATTCAGGTCCTGATCCTCCCCGGTCAGGAAGACAAAGGGCGCTCGCATACCTTCCAAAACGGGACGAAATCCAGCCGGAAGGTGCGGATTTCTGTATAATGAGGTAGTATGTGACCATCTTAGGCGGGGAGGCTGCCATGAAACTGAATGTCAAAGCGTTTGCGCTTGCCTGCGGCGCGGTGTGGGGTGTGAACTGGTTCTTCGTTGCCTGGTGGATGATGGCTTTTGACGGCGCCACCCACGAGCCCACCTTCCTGGGCCTGATGTACCGGGGATTCAATCTCAGCCCGCTGGGCAGCCTGGTCGCCCTGGGCTACGGACTGATCGACGGATTCATGCTCGGCCTGCTGGTCGCCGTGCTCTACAACTGGATCGCTCCCCGGCTGAGGTCCAGTGGCAAGGAAGATTGACCCCTCTACCATCCCTCACAGATCTAAAAGCCGGCCAGAACACTAGCCGGCTTTTGGTATTGATAAACCTCGCACAATCAGCTGAACTTATAGACTCGCAACCCGATCAACAGCATGCCCACCAGCAGCGGAGAGGCGCATACGGTCCGCCAAGCGGGAAACCTTGTCGGTACTTCCGAGGAAGTAGGCGCGGACTCTTCCCCTGCCGTCGGCAGATCCTCAGGCAGCGAGCTGATGCCTCCCTCCCCAGGGATGATCTGATAGGCTTTGCCATCCTCGATAAAGATCACTGACTCGCCCAGGGCCAGGTACTGTCCCCAATCAGGCCGGGCATCCAGGAGCTCGAAGTAGGCTTCCGAGCCAAAGCTGATCTGCAGGACCTCCATCCCGGGATCGAAACCGCTGTCGATCCACACCCCTCCCTGCAGGAAGAAACTCTTCCCGCCAGCGATCTTCAGGGCCGGTTCAACTTCGGTTCCATACCCATAGTCAGCTCCCGGGAGAGCCTGGGGAACGGATTCCGCTGCTCGAAGGTTGGATTCGGCATCCGCTTTATCCACTGCTTCCGCGCCGCTGGCAGGTCCGCTGTAGGATTCCTGCAGCTGCTGGGCAGCCTCGTCCCTTCCCTCCCCGGAGAAGATTTCTTCCTCCACCATCAAGAAGGACGTGTAAGGGGTGATGATCCCATATTTCAGGCTGAGCCCGATCACAGCATCTACCCACTCCTGGTTCTCCCCGCTGATGCGGATCTGGTTCAAGAGGTAGCCGATCTTGCGGGCAGCCCACAAGCGGGGGATGAAGCTGTACTGGCCCGGGGTCTTCCCCTCCGGGGTGAAATCTACCTGAGAGCTGTAGACCTCCCGCCGGGAATCCACGGACCCGCTCAGCTGAACCAGGGTTCGGCCGGATGAGCCAGCTGGCAGCCGATAGCGCCCGACCACCAGTAGCTGTGATCCAGCGAACAGGTCCGGAAGCTGGAGAGGATAGAGTTCCTCCACCAGGACGTCGCCGAAGTCCAGCTCCAGGTCAGTCAGCACCGGGGTCTGGATCTTGACGAACAGGCTGGAGACTTCCTCATCGATCCGCTCTCCCGAGCGCACATAGCTGACCAGCCCCCGGTTCTCTTCTGCCAGGCTGTCCAGCAGGACGGTATTGACGTCATCTCCCACACCAAAAGAGAACAGGCGCAGACTGGATCTGGCACTGGACCGCACATTAGCCAGGATCTGCGACACCTCAGTAACACCCTCTGTCGGTAGGCCGTCTGTCAGGAACAGCACAACTTTGGGCCGGGAAGAACCCGCTTCCTGGCTGTTGAGGGTCAGAGCCTGCAGCAGGGCTTCGTTGATATTCGTCCCGCCCAGGGCCTGCATGCGGCTGATCCATTCCACTGCTCGCCGGGCTTCGCTGGCTGGCTGCAGGTCATAGGCGAAATGCTTGACACCGGTCGAGAAGGCAGTGACATTGAAGCGGTCCTCCTGGTTGAGGTGCTCCAGGACATATTCAGCGGCAGCCTTGGCCTGCTCCAGCTTGCCGCCCTCCATCGATCCCGAGGTGTCCAGGACCAGGATGATGTCCCGGGGCACGATCCGGTCGACTTCCACCGCAGGCGCCGCCAAAAGCAGGAAATAACCCTCTTCCCCGAACAGGGAGCTGCCGTCTGGATCCGGATAGGTCAGCAGGTTCAACCCCACGTCTTCCTGGCTGACGGTGTAGATCAGCTCGAAATCCTGGTCCGGAAGGACGTCGTATTCCTCGTAGCCCACAACAGCCTGGGTATCTCCCTGGCGCAGAATCTCGACCCGGTCCTGGTGCGTGGGAGAATACACGGACCGCAGCGGCTGGCGGGATTCCAGCTCGACCCGGACGGAGCATTCTTCCAGGGGCCTGGCAGAGAACTTTTCGGTGTTGAGCGGATAGATATAGCGCACCAGCCCCTGGTCCATCTCCAGGACCTGGCTGTATTCCAGCTCTACCACCCGGCTGGCGCCGGACGGGATGGGGAAGATCCTGGCCCGGACGGCGTCCTTGCCGATGTACTCCAGCAGGGCAGGATCCCGACGCTCACGAACGATATCCTCATAGATCTTGCGGGCCTGATCTGCGGGCAGGATCTCGCTCTCCAGGGGCACACCGTCAACCCAGATCACGAATTTCGAGACTGTCGCCCCTTCAGGGAGGGGGAAGATATAGGTGCCCTCTACCTCCCAATCATTCTCGTTGAGGAATTCCTGCTCCACCCGGGTCACAGCGATCTGGTCCTTGATCTCCACCGAGACCCGATGGTAGCGGATGGTCAGCCAGCTATCCTCCAGGAATACGGGGTCCAGCCCGGGGGGCGGATCAGGGATGATGATGCCGTCTGCCAGAGCTGGACTCACGAAACCCAGGCAAACGATCAGCGCCAGGGCAGCGCTGATAAAGAACTTGAACTGGTTTTGAATGCGGGGGTACATGATCCTCCTCCTTAACGGGGCTTGTGATACAAGGAGGACGGTCGGGGAGGGATTTTAGTTCCCGGAAGGTGGATCCACCCCGTAGATGGTCTGCATGTCAGGATATTCCGTGAAGAAATAATGGGCCCAGACAAAGAGGTGGTTGAATCCGGCCGCCAGGAGGGCCGCTTCGGATTGGAAGATCAAGCCGATCATCCATAAGGCCAGGAAGGCGTAGGTGTACATGGCATTGGCTGACCAGGCAAAGATCCCCTCCCGGACCAGGGGCTGGCCCTGATAGCGTTGGGGCTCGAAGTGGTCCATGCCCAGGGCTCTCTCCACGCCAAAGTACTTCACAAAGGAATAAGCCATGTAGGCCGTCACACCCAAGCAGATAGCGATCAAGGGGATGTTCAGCCAGGGCGGGACAGGCAGGCTGCCCTGGTTGGCGATCCCCAGCGCCAGGACCGTCAGCGGCCGGGCCAGGAAGAGAATCATGAACCCGACGCCCCAGGCAGTGAAGGCTTTCTCACCCAGAGCTTTGCTAAGCCAGCCGTAGTACAACTCCCCCCGCCAGCAGACCACCACGTAGAGTTGGTGCAGGACCGGGAACAGCACAGCCAGAACCAGCCAGGTCCCGGTGGATAAACCCCAAAAAGAACCGGACAGGGCATTCCCGCGAGCCGCGGCCCAGACCAGGCCGGCCAGCAGGACAGCTGATAATAAGTGCCAGCCCTGTTTATGTAATATCTTCATTAATTCCTCTGTATCCGATCCAGAAACCGTAAATCGTAAATGGTAATACGATTGCCTTTGGGGAGGAAATCTTCTGTCAAATCGATTTACAACTTACGATTTACGTATCACAATTCCACACGAACCACTGGACTTCTAAAAGATGAACGGAATGAAGCGTTTGGTCCTTCCCATATACTCCCGGTAGGGATCCCCGAAGCGTTCCAGGTTGAAGCGCTCCTCGGTTCGGGCAGTCAGAAATGCACCCAATCCCGCTGTGGACGCCAGAAAGGCGCCCAGTGCCGAAGGATCTTTGAAATAAGCTCCCAGTGCCAGCAGGATCAAGGAGGCATACAGGGGATGGCGGATGTAGCGGTACGCCCCGCTGGTGATCAGCTCGGTGGTATCCTCCAGGTCGCCCGCGGGCTGGCCCTGGGATTTGATCAGCCAGAAACCGTGGCCAGCCAGGACAGCCGAGCCGCACAGCAGGACCCAGGAGATGACCTGGTGGATCGCGAAAGGGTCAGTAAACCAGCCCCGGGCATTGAGGAACAGCAGGCTGAGAATGCTCTCAAAGGCTAAGAAACGCGTGAACCGGTAGGGATGCGGCCGGGCCAGGGTGAAGCCCAGCAGGGCGACGCTGAAGGCGAACCAGAGAATCCAGTAGACCATAAGCCTTCTCTCCCTTCGATTCCAGGCAGCGGATATTAGCTACTGCTGTCTCCCAGCAGACCTCTGCTTTCCAGGACTCCCAGGACATCCGTAATCTCCGCTGCTTCCAGGTAGCGAGGAAAAGCTCCCTCCGCCAGCTGATCATCCTCATGGGACCAGGTAGGATGGTCCGCCAGGTGCAGTCCCCAGCAGCCCAATTCCAGGACCGGCAGGACATCGGAGCGCAGCGAGTTGCCGATCATCAAGAAGCGCGCCGGCTGGACCTGGTGGCGCTCCAAAACCTCCTGGTAGACCCGGGGGTTTTTATCGCTGACCACTTCCAGGACCTGAAAATATCCGCCCAGCCCAGAATCGCGCACTTTATTGCGCTGGTGCTGGAGGTCTCCCTTGGTGATCAGCATCAGGGGGATCTTCCCCACCAGCTCATCCAGCAGCTCCCGGACACCGGGATAGACTTCAACCTCGTGGGTGAGCATTTCCTTGCCGAGCTGGATGATGCGCTGGATATCCCGGGGGTGGATGGTCTCATTCGTAAGCTTGATGGCGATCTCGATCATTGACAGGATGAAGCTCATCACCCCATAGCCGAAATAGCGGATGTTCTCCACCTCAAAGCGGTCGAACTTGTGGATATCGTCCGCCTCCAGGCCGTATTCCATGAGAATCTCCAGGAACTCCGCCCTGCCCTGCAGGTAGTATTCCTCGTTCTTCCACAAGGTGTCATCCGCGTCAAATGCGATCCAATCTAACATAGCTCATCCTTACTCATTCCAGGCGCACCGCGCCCAGGTAGGTTGTGGCCTGCGCGCCAACTTCATTCCCTCTTTGGCAGGCAGCTTCCAAAGCCAAGCCCTGGCGCAAACCGGATAGCAAGCCGGCAGCAAAGGCGTCTCCTGCCCCGGTGGTATCCAGTGGGTTATCCACTTCGACCCCGCGAATGACTGTGCCTTCTCCTCCCTGGGAGAGATAACAGCCCACCGAACCAAGCTTGATGATCACCGCCCCAGCTCCCCGCTCCCCCAGGATGCGGGCCGCTTCCTGATGATCGGATGAGCCGGTGATCAGCTCCGCCTCAGAGCGGTTGCAGGTGAAGATGTCCAGGTGGGGCAGCAGCGGCCAGAGCTCCTCAGGGTCCCGCATAGCGGGTGAGGTCACCACATCGAGCGAGGTGTGGACGCCTCCCTCCCGCAGCTGGGCCAGCGGCTCCGCAAAGCCTTCCGTCAGCAGCCCGGGAAGCACAAAATAGCCCGCTACATGCAGGAAGCTGATATCCCGGGCTATCAGCGCTGCAGGCTCCAGGCATTCTGGGGCAAGGGACGCGTTGGCGCCCGGGGTATGGATGAAGCGGGGCTGCAGATCGCTGTCGACCAGGCCCACCGAGACCCCGCTGCCCATCCCGTCAATTTTCCGTACAAAGGAAATATCCACTCCCTGCGACTGCCAGGTTTCCCGCAGAAAAGAAGCCGGCTGGTCATCCCCGGTGCAGGCGATCAGGCAGACCGGCTGGTTCAGCCGGGCCAGCTGGAGGGCGGTATTGGAAGCACATCCGCCTGGTGTGACAGCCGCTTCCTGGAAAGCGATCGAGTCCCGGCGGGGGACATCATCCACCGTCTTGCAGATGATATCCAGGGTTACATTGCCGAAGATCGCGATCGGTCCAGGTTCAGCTGCCATTCTTTGCCAGGATAGGGGGTCGCTTGGTTCTCCAGGCTTCATTTTCGGTCACTTTCTCGTAGGTCCGAGCCACCCGCAGCAAGCTGCCCTCAGAATAATCGGGACCCAGCAGCTGGGCGCCAATAGGCAGCTCCTCGCGGTCGAACCCGACCGGGAAGGACAGGCCCGGGATGCCAGCGTGGTTGGTGGTGGCGGTGAGCTGATCGGAATACTGCATCAGCACCGAGTCCCCGTAGACCGCGCCGATCGGGAAGGCCGTGGAAGGCGCGGTGGGGGTCAGCAGGGCATCCAAACGATATTTACCCTGGGGGTCGAAGATCTGCTCGAAATCCTGGCGCATCAGGGCCCGGGCTTTGAGGGCCAGCTGGTAGTAACCCTTGTCGAATTGGGCGGCGCTGAGGTAGATGCCCATCAGCATGCGCAGCTTGGGCTCCACCCCGAAGGCTTCGCCCCGGGTCTTGCGGTACAGATCCCGCAGGTCCGCGAATTCCTGGTCCGTGCGGTAGCCGTATTTCACGCCATCATAGCGCAGGAGGTTGGAGGAGGCCTCCACCCGGGAAATCACAAAATAGGTTGGCACGCCGTACTTGGTGTGCGGCAGGGGGACATCGGTGACGATATCCGCTCCCAGCTGGGCCAGGAATCCGGCCGCGCTGAGCACGGCTTCCTGGATCTGGGGATCGATGGGATTCACTACCAGCTCCATCGATTCAGCGTCAAAATAGGTCACCCGGAAGAACTCCTCCGAGAGGCCAATGCGCATGCCCCGGATATCCTTTTCCATTTCCCGCAGGTAATCAGGCACAGGAACGGTAGCCGAGGTGGCGTCGCGGGGGTCATGCCCGGCAATGGCCTGCAAGGTTTGGGCCGCATCGGTCACAGTTCGTGCCAGCGGTCCCGGGCAGTCCAGGGAAGAGCCGAAAGCGATCAGCCCATAGCGCGAGACCCGGCCGTAGGTGGGTTTGAGTCCCACCGTGCCGCAGAAAGCGGCCGGGTGGCGGATGGAGCCGCCCGTGTCCGTGCCCAGCGAGATGGCGCCCTCGCCGGCAGCCACCGCGGCGGCGCTGCCCCCTGAGGAGCCGCCGGTCACCCGGCTGGTGTCCCAGGGATTGCGGGGCACCGGTTTATAGGCTGAGGATTCGCTGGAGGAGCCATAGGTGAACTCATCCAGGTTGACCTTTCCCAGCAGCACGGCACCGGCCTCTTCCATGCGCTCGACCACGGTGGCGGAATAAGGAGAGATGTAATTGGACAGGATCTTCGATCCTGCCGTGGCCTGGATGCCCTTGACCGTAAAGATATCCTTGGCAGTATAGGGCACGCCTGCCAGCGGACCGGGGTTCTCCCCCTTCTTGATCAGGCTGTCGATCCTTTCTGCCTGCTGGCGGGCATAGTCCTCGGTGACCTTGGTGAAGGCATGTACCGTGGAAAGATCTTCTTCAGATTGGGCTTCCGGGGCATCCACCTGGCCGGGACGGCCGTCCACTTCGCGAACCCGCTCCAAGGCATCTTCCAGGACCTCGACTGCCGAGAGCTGCTTGGTGCGGACCAGGTCAGCAATGGTATAGGCTGGTAAATCACAGGGTCTCATGGTCTACTCCAGCTCCTCTTGGGCGATATCCGGGACCACGATATAGCCGTCTTCCAGCTCCGGGGCCTGGGCCAGGATCTCGTCCCGGTGGGGATCCTGCCGGGTCTCGTCCGGGCGGGGAGCAGGGCTGTTCAATTCCGTGTAGGGCAATCCGTGAGCTGCCGAGCCGGTTTCGGCATCGATGGGGATGGATTCCAGGACCTCGATGGAAATCATCTGGTTGTTGAGCTCCTTGCGGAGGTATTCGGCTTCCTCCCCTGGCAGCTCCAACGACGCCAGGTCCGCCAGCTTTTGGAAATCTTCCCGGGAAATTCTCTCAGTCATGGTGATATCCTTCTCTGGATCAGAATCAAAGATACCCCTATTTTATCATTGAAAGAATGGCCGCCAGGGCAAAGAGCTCTTGATCTGCTGGCCTTCATCCCGGAAAAATAGTGTCTTTCTATATCTGCCTTGAAAGTCTCCAGGTGGTAGAATATTCCCTCGAAAACAGCATCCCAGCGGGAAGGAAGGAAGTCTATGTGCGGGATATTTGGAATTGTCACCAAAGAGGTAACCGAACTGGGGCCGATCCTGATCGGAGCGGGCGAGCGCCTGTCCTACCGCGGCTATGACACGGTGGGCGCGGCCACCCTTCCCCAGGAAGGGGAGATCGACCTCCGCAAGGACGCCGGCAAGGTCCAGGAAGTGGCCGAGAGATATAATTTCGCGGAGATGACCGGGGACCGGGGCATCCTCCAGCTGCGCTGGGCCACTTTTGGGGCCCCTTCCAAGACCAATTCCCAGCCCCACTTGGATTCGGACGGCGACCTGGTGGGCGCCCACAACGGCAACGTGGTCAACAATGTCGAGCTCATGGCAGAATTCCGGGCCGAAGGCATGGTTGTGCGATCGGAGAATGACGGGGAGAGCTGTGTGCACGCCGTCGAGCGCTACGTGGACCAGGGCTACGACATGGTGAAAGCCATCCGCCTCGCCACCGGCGACCTGGAAGGGGATTATTCCTTCGTGATCGGCCGGGTGGGCGAGGACCGGCTGTATGCCATCAAGAACGGCTCCGGCCTGGTAGCCGGGGTGACCGACGACCTGGTCTGCATCGGGTCCGACCTGCCTTCCATCCTGCCCATCACCCGCAAGATTGTCCGCCTCTATGATGGCGAGATCATCAGTTTCTGGGCCGAGGGCTACCAGATCATCCGGGCCGAGGACGGCTCGGTCATCGAGCGCCAGCCAGAAACTGTGCTGGAAAGCATGGAAGCAGCCCAGAAAGGCGGCTATCCCCATTTCATGCTCAAGGAGATCCACGAGCAGAGCAAAGTCGCAGAAGAGCTGCTCCACATCCTGGACAGCTCCCCCGACCTGGAGCGCTTTATCGATAAACTGGATTCTGCCAGGAACATCTACCTCATCGCCTGCGGAACCAGCTACCACGCCGGCCTGCTGGGATCGCTGTATTTCAACCGCTTCGCCGGCAGGGCGGCCATCCCGGTGCTGGCGCCGCAGTTCGCCCCCCAATATGGGGCCTCGGTCGGACCCCAGGATGTGGGGATCTTCATCACCCAGAGCGGCGAGACCAAGGACGTGCTCAACGCCGTGGAAGCCGCCCGGGAGCGGGGCATGGGGGTCCTGGACCTGGTCAACGTGGTGGGCTCGACCCTGACCCTGATCAGCGACGTCCACCTGCCCCTGGCCTGCGGCTACGAGATCAGCGTTCCAGCCACCAAGACCTACCTCAACCAGGTGCTGGCCCTGCTCTACCTGGCGCTGCGCTGGGGCGGGCACGATACCAGCTCCCTGGCGAAGATCCCCGGGCTGATCGACCGCACCCTGGAAGCTTCCGAAGCACAGTTGGGGGCCATCGTCGAGAAGGTCAAGGACTGGGAAAGCCTCTACAGCCTGGGCTACGGGCTGACATACCCGGTGGCTTTGGAAGGTGCCTTGAAGTTCAAGGAGATCACTTACGCCCATTGCGAGGGCATCCTCTCCACCGAGTTCAAGCACGGTCCGCTGTCTGCCGTCTATGACGGCTACCCGGTGCTGTTCACAGCCGGGCCGGAGGACATCCCCTTGATCGTCAGCGGCATCAACGAGGTCACCTGCCGGGGCGGCCAGGCCATCGCCATCGGGCTGGAGGACGCCCGGCTGAAAGCCAACGCCCAGCAGACCCTGGTGATCCCCGATCTTGACCTACCGGAGGCGCTGGTGCCGGCTGCCGTCGCCCTGCTGAGCGCGCTGCCCCTGCAGCTGCTTTCCTACCAGGTCAGCCTGGCCCGCGGGTTTGACCCGGACTTCCCAAGGAACCTGAGCAAGACGCTGACCGTGGACTAAGACGGGGGCATTTCTCCCACCTTTGCCAGCCACCGTAAGTCGTCAATCGTAAATGGTAGATCGATCCGGCTCCAGTGAGGGGAAGAATTACCGAACCCATTGATCGCCCATCGGCATACGACTTACGATTTACGAACCCACCATACAGGAAATTGCCATGAGCGAAATTCCCCCAACCCAAGAATGGAAGCTCCTCAAGACCGAACCCGGCCCCGACCTGACCCTGTTCCGTGCTCGTTATGATTGGATGGAGAACCCCAGGAACGGGGAAGTGGTCAAAGCCACCGTGCTGGAGGCGCCCGACTGGGTCAACGTGGTAGCCCTGACGCCTGAAGGCAAGCTGGTGGTGGTCCGCCAGTACCGCTTCGGGCTGGGAAAGATGACGACCGAGATCCCGGCCGGGATCGTCGAAAAGGGGGAGGAGTCCCAGATGGCCGCGGCCCGCGAATTAGTAGAAGAGACCGGCTACACCAGCACTGACTGGGAATACCTGGGCTGGTCGGCACCCAATCCGGCCTTCCTGGAGAACCGCTGCCACCACTGGCTGGCGCGGGGCGCGGTCCAGACC
>JBGCVQ010000126.1:0-51712 GCA_045888315.1 Anaerolineales bacterium
ATTCTGCCGCTAATATCCCGGCGACAACCTCGCCCACACCTCGGATCCCCAAAGCATTGATCAGTCGATCCAGGGGCTGGGTCTTGGATTTCTGGATGGCTTCGAGCAGGTTCTCAGCTTTCTTATCTGCAAAACCCTCCAGTTTGAGCAGATCCTCTTTGTCCAGCTGATACAGATCGCTGACATTTCGTACCAACCCGGCCTGGGCCAATTGCTCAACGATCTTGATCCCCATTCCAACGATATCCATCGCGGGACGTGAGACAAAATGCTCAATATTTCTGATCAGCTGCGCTTCGCAGTTGGCGTTGACACAATACCAGGCTACTTCCCCCTGGAAATGTTCCACCGGCTCGTGGCAGACCGGGCAGCGTTCAGGCGGCGTATAGACCTTCTCGTCCCCATCCCGGGCATCCACGACCGGACCCATCACATAAGGGATCACCTCGCCCGCCCGCTTAACCATCACGCGGTCCCCTTCCCGGATATCCTTCTCGGCTATGAAATCAAAATTATGAAGCGTTGCCTGGCGGACAGTAACGCCTCCAATCTCGACCGGTGATAACACAGCGTAGGGAGTCAGCACACCAGTTCGTCCCACATTGGTCTTGATCTCCTCCAACCTGGTGGTCACAACCTGGGCTGGAAACTTGTAGGCGATCGCACCCCTGGGGGCTTTGCCGACCACGCCCAGATCGTTCGCGACTGCAAGGTCATTCAATTTGATGACGACCCCATCAATCTCGTAATCCAGCTTCTTCCGGCGTTCATCCCAGTCATCCAATCTGGAAATAACCTCCTGGAGAGTTTGGCAGTGGTCGTAAATCGGCACCGGGAATCCCAAACCCCGCAGATATTCCAGAGTATCAACCTGGGTAGGCGGCGTTGGTTCCGATGAATCAACGATCTGGTACACCAGCAGCGTTAACGGGCGCTGGGCAGTCAACGCGGAATCCAGTTGGCGCAAGGATCCTGCAGCCGTATTCCGGGGGTTGACATAGGTTCTTTCACCTTCTTCCTCCAGCTTTTGGTTCAGCTTCTGGAAATCAGAAAGCTTGATGAACGCCTCTCCCCGGACTACCAATCTCTCTGGCGCCGCCCCGCTATCTGGATTTGCAGGAATCCTGAGTGGAAGAGATCGGATCGTGCGCAGGTTCTCGGTGATCTCTTCTCCAACCTCACTGTTTCCCCGGGTTGCTCCCAGAACGAACAGACCTTCCTGATAATGAAGGACTACGGTCAGTCCATCCAACTTGGGCTCCAAGGAATAAGAGCTGTCCATCACCCGGGGATCGATCTTGCTGATGCGCTCCTGCCAGGCCAACAGCTCGTCTGCCGAGAACGCGTTATCGAGGCTCAAGATCGGGGCCGGGTGCTCCACCCTGACGAACGCCTCGGAAGGCTCGGTCCCAGCTCGCTGAGTCGGTGAATCCGGCGTTTTCAGCTCAGGATGCTTGGCCTCGAGGTCCAGCAGCTCCCGATATAGGCGGTCCCATTCCGCATCACTGATCAACGGATCATTGAGGATGTAGTAGCGGTAATTATGATGGCGAAGCTGTTCCTGAAGCTCTCGAATGCGGTCCTGGTCGGTGTTTTCGTCCATACCGACCATTATAGCTTATATCCCTGGGAAGGAAGATCTGCGCCAGGAAGACGAGTCTAGTTTATCTGGCGGCGAGCGCAGGGATATTGGTATAATAGGGTTGATCCTGCCGTGCAGTGACTCTGTAATCCTGTAAGGCACTGCCGGACTGGATCCATTCGAACACTCAATCCTCAGTGAAGATACAGGAGTCTCCATGTCCGCTGGAAAAATCATCGCTTATATTGCAGCTGCAATCTTTATCTTCTTCGGTATTTTATTTATCTGGGGTGCTTTTGGTTCTGTGCCCCATCCTGAGTACATCATAGTTGGTATCATCTCGGTGGTAATTGGTTTCGGGCTGATCTTTGTCGCTGGCCGGAAGAAACCTGGAGAACAAGAGGAAGTTACATTGAATATCGACCTCTCGGGTGATGTGAATCTCGATACCTTGACCTGCCAGAAGTGCGGAGGCCAATTAAGCGCAGACAACATATCCATGGTAGCGGGCGCACCCATGGTCTCCTGCCCATTTTGCGGGACGAGTTATCAGTTGACAGAAGAACCAAAATGGTAGCTGCAAAGAGGTTTTCCATGAAAAGAACGCTGGTCTTTCTGGTTTTGATCCTGTGTCTGGTTATTCCTGGCACTGCCCTGGCGCAGAGTTATTTTTTCGCGGTACCAAGCATGACCGTGGACGCCTACTGGCAGGATGACGGCACCCTGGACCTGGCTTACGAGTTCGTCTTCCACAACGAGCTCAGCGGCCATTCGATCGAGTATGTCGACGTTGGTCTGCCGAATAACAACTACTATGACAGTGATATCACTGCCAACGTGGACGGCCAACCCTTATACGATATCTCTAGCTCCAATTATGAGGGCTCTGGTTCGGGCGTCGCTGTAGGGCTGGGATCCTATTCCATTCCCCCTGGAGGGCGCGGCACCGTTCAGGTCTATATCGCTGGGATTGAAGATGTGCTTTTCCCGGATACGGAAGGGGACAATTACGGGAGCGCTGTCTTCACCCCCACCAATTTTGGGTCCCAGTATGTGACCGGCTCAACGGATATGACCGTAACCTATCACTTGCCCCCTGGGGTCCAGCCGGATGAACCCCGCTGGCATGAAGCACCCAGTGGATTTTCATCAACGCCCATCACCGGGATGGACACTTCCGGAAGGGTCACCTACACCTGGCGCAATACGCAAGCCGACATCTCCAAGGTCTATAAATTTGGGGCCTCATTCCCTGCCAACTACGTGCCTGCCTCAGCCATCAACACGCCCACGATCTGGCAGAGGCTGGGCATCTCACAAGAAGCCGTCACTGGCATACTCTGCGGTGTCGGGTTCCTGGGTTTCTTCATTTTCATCATCGCTATCTCGGTGTCCACAACCCAGAAGCGGAAACTCAAATACCTCCCTCCCAAGATCCGCATTGAAGGCCACGGCATCAAGCGCGGACTGACAGCGATCGAAGCCGCTATATTATTGGAGAGGCCAGCGGACAAGATCCTGACCATGATCTTATTCTCCTTGATCCAGAAGGAGGCCGCCCGGGTTATCAGCCAGGATCCACTGAAGCTCGAGTTCAGCGAACCCCTGCCGGATGATCTGCGCAAATACGAGACCCAATTCATTGAAGCCTACAAGAACGATGCCGCCAGGGTGCGGAAGACTGCGCTGCAGGATTTGATGATCGATCTTATCAAGAGCGTGGGGAAGAAGATGGAAGGCTTCAGCCACAAGGAAACTGTCCGTTATTATGAGGACATCATCAAACGAGCCTGGCAGCAGGTGGTGGACGCGGATACCCCCGAGGTAAAAAGCGAGAAATTCAACGACCATATGGGGTGGACGATGCTGGATAAGGACTTTGAAGACAAAACCCAGGACGTTTTCCGGCGGGGTCCAGTCTACGTTCCAGTATGGTGGAACCGCTACGACCCAACCTACACCGGAGGCGGATCATTTGGCAGCCCAAAGACAGCTGCTCCCAGCGGTTCAGGGAGAAGCTTACCGCAGCTTCCTGGTGGTGATTTTGCGGCTTCGATGGTCCAGGGCATCTCAACCTTTTCCAGCAACGCCGTTGGCAACATCACCGACTTCACCAGCAGGATCACTCAGAAGACCAACCCGATTCCTAAACCAAGTACATCCTCTTCCAGCCGCGGTGGAGGCTGGAGCAGCGGCGGAGGAAGTTCATGCGCCTGCGCCTGCGCCTGCGCTGGCTGTGCCTGTGCTTGCGCTGGCGGTGGACGATAGATAGCGATGGATAACGGAAAATCCCGGGGAGTTCCGCACTGGCTGCGGAGGCTGAAACCTGCCCGGCACTCACCCAGCATACCTGCAGGCCTGCACCATTTTCTTCGAAGCGCTGGATCAGAAAAGACCAGGCTCCACCTGCGGATCGATCCGGATGGCAGCGGCACGTTAGTGATCAACGCCAGTTCCATCCTGCACCTCAATCAAACCGCCAGCCTGATTGCCTATCATCATCTCAACGGCACAGCGCCAGACCAGATCAAAAACATCATCCACCAGACCTTTGAGCTCCCGCCGGATGACACAGGTGAACACATCCGACTGATCATCACAGACCTTGAAAGCTTCATCACGGCCGATGGAAATCCGGTCAATACCTATTCCGGGGTGGAGATCAACGCTCCCTACAGCCACCACCCCAGCGCCCCGTACCGCATGGACCTGGCCCTGACCTACCGCTGCAACAATGACTGCCGGCACTGTTATAATGCCCGCCTGCGAACCTACCCAGAGCTGTCCACACAGGAATGGAAAAAGGTCATCGACCGCTGCTGGGAGTTGAGCATCCCTCATCTTATCTTCACTGGTGGCGAGCCGACACTCCGCGAAGACCTGGCAGAGCTGATCCGTTATGCTGAAAATAACGGTCAGATCACGGGCTTGAACACGAACGGCCGCCGCCTACGAGATGAGAATTACGTCAAGGAGCTGGTAGACGCCGGACTGGACCATGTCCAGATCACGTTGGAGTCCCACCTGGAGGAGATCCACGACCAAATGGTTAATCTGCCAGGCGCTTGGGTCCAGACGGTTGCCGGCCTTCAAAACGCACTGAACAGCCCTCTCTACGTGATGACTAACACCACCATGCTCAAGGACAATTTCCGCACCATTGGCAAGACCCTGGACTTTCTCGGAGAGCTGGGAGTGCCCACCGTAGGGTTGAATGCGCTGATCTACTCTGGGAGAGGGAAAGATGTCGGAACTGGTCTATCTGAAGACGAGCTAAAACCTCTGCTGACCCTCGCAAAGCAGAAGACACAGGATCTGGGACAGAAGCTGATCTGGTATACCCCAACGCTGTACTGCCATTTCAACCCCCTGGAAATGGACCTGGGGATCAAGGGCTGCACGGCTGCTTTATATAACATGTGTGTCGAACCTGATGGAGGCGTCATTCCCTGTCAATCTTATTATCATCAGCTGGGAAATCTTATCCATGACAGCTGGAAGTCCATCTGGGAGCACGATCTTGCCCTGAAGCTGCGAGAAAGATCCTACGTCCCTGATGAATGCCAGACCTGCAGTTTGCTGGAAGAGTGCGGTGCTGGCTGTCCGCTGGCTTACGCTGAGCAGCCGCGAAAGCTCGATCCCATCATCCCCCCAGCCAATTGACCGGAGAAAGGACCAGGAATGAATATGGCAAACTTGATCACCATCGCCCGCTTCCCCCTGCTGTTCACCTATCTCGCATTCCTTTACTACGGCAATCAAGATCTGCTTTACTTCAACGTTGCTTTTATCATTCTCATCTTCAGCCTCGACAGCCTCGATGGCTGGGTGGCCAGGAAAAGGGGTGAATCATCCCTCCTGGGTTCTGTACTCGACATAGCCACCGACCGCTCCCTTGAATATGTGCTGTGGGTCGTCTTTGCCCACCTGGGTTTGATCTCGGTAGTTGTTCCTCTTGTCGTTCTCATCAGGGGAACGACCGTCGACGCAGTTCGAGCTGTGGGAATGAAGAGCGGGCGGAGTGCATTCGAACAGATTCGATCGCCGATCAATCGCTTTTTAGTCAGCTCACGCTTTATGCGGGCCATTTACGGCTTTTCCAAAGGCGCTGCTGCTGCCCTGCTCACCCTGGCTTATGCCCTCCAGAGCGCCCAGGGCAGTTGGTATCTTCTGGTTTACAATACAGGCCTGGCATTCACCTGGTTGAGCGTTCTGCTTTGTGTCATCAGGGGTCTTCCAGTCCTGATCGAAGGGACCAAGACCCTCGCAAGAGATCCTGAGGGAATTTGATCGACCACTTTTCCAGCTATGTCCACACAGAACTTCCTTAACAGTAAATTCTCGGTGCAGTTTTCAATCCTGATCGGCAGATATTTGCCGAAGAGGACCGGTCATTGGTTTGTCCTAAAACTTGCTGGCCTGATCGGATCATTCAAGAACCTGGAAATCAACCGTAATATCCGCGTCAATCAATATATCGCCAATGGAGAGGTCAGCACCAAGGGTGAATTGACCCGGCTCTCAAAGGCTGTTCTCTACCATGCAGGGCAGTGCTATTACGACCTGTATCACTATATCGACAAGGAAGAACAACTGGAGGAATTGGTTCCACTGACAGCACCTATGCGGGAATTCATCCGCCTGTCTCAGACAAAACGGGGCTATTTAGTGGTAGCACCTCATCTGAGCAACTTTGACCTGGTAGTGTCCCGGCTGGTCAGCGAAGGATTCAGGGGCAAAGTACTCAGCTACGCCAATCCTGGCAGTGGATATCAGCTCCAGAACGATATCCGGGCTTCCTATGGGCTGGATCTCACTCCACTCAGCGATCCTGATGCGGGTCCTAAGACGATCGATTTCCTGAAAAAAGGCGGTGTGGCAGCAACCGCCGTGGACCGCCCTGTGCCGGATCGCAAGAAGCGCCACTATGTCAAATTCTTCGGACGCCCCAGCCCGGTCCCGGTGGGGTATATCACTACTGCTCTAGCAGCCGATGTGCCGATCCTCCCGGTCACCGCGATCATGGAAGAAAATGGGAACTACGGCTTTAGGGTGGCTGAGCCTATCGAGCTCCAGAAATACCATGACAAGATGGACACACTGTTCCTGAACGCAGAACGCGTCCTTCTGAAAATCGAGGAATTCATCAAGATGGCACCCTCTCAATGGTTGATGTACTATCCTGTTTGGCCGGATCTGTTGGGTGAGGAATTATGACCTACCTTCTGATCGGTCTATTCCTATTCCTGCTAGGCTGCGCTCACCCACTGCTCCCTTCGGATCGGTGGGAAATCAAGATCGTGCACTCTGTACAAATACATCTTTCTGGCAAGCCGTTCCAGCGAATCTTCCAGGAGATATGGCTATTCGGTCTGACGACCTTTGCCCTTACCGCCCTGGCGCTTTTGACAGCTGTGAACTGGAAGATCGGGCTGGTCGCTCTTTCCGTCTTCAGTATCACGGTTGGGATCGAGAGGCTTGTAAAAGCAGCCTTCAACCGGCAGCGTCCTTTTCAGGAGATTCCCCAGATCGCCATGCTCCAGCCCCGAGAGCCCCACGATCCATCCTATCCGAGCGGTGACGTTCTCCGGATCTGGTACCTGGCACTGATCATCTCAACCCTGCTGGGCAGTCCAGCATTCTGGGCTGCCGCAGTCATCCTGGCCTTGGTTGTATCACTGGGCCGATTGGTCATGGGTGTGCATTACCTCTCGGATGTCATCGGTGGAGCCGGCCTGGGAATAACCGCAGCCGGTTTCACTATCTGGCTCTGGCATATGTTCCAATCAATTGGTTAAGGAGAGATATATGGATTTTCAAGAACTCATTCGAAAACGCTACAGCTGCCGGCAATACGCAGCTGACCCTCTCAAAGAAGACCATCTGAACAAGATCCTTGAAGCAGCTCGATTGGCACCAACAGCAGCCAATCGCCAGCCGTTCCGGATCATCATCATCAGGACCGAGAACAACCAGGAGGAACTTCTGGGGATCTACCCCAGGGATTGGTTCGTCCAGCCGCCCCTGGTACTCTGCGTCTGCTGTATCCCCGAGGAGGGTTGGCGGCGTAAGAAATATGATAATAAGAGCTATGCTGTCGTCGATGCCGCCATCGTCCTCGATCACATCACCTTGCAAGCTGCCGACCTGGGTGTAGGCACCTGCTGGATCGGTGATTTCAACCCCGAGGCTGCCCGGGAGTATCTGCGGCTTCCCGCAGATGTCGAACCGGTGGCGTTCACACCGCTTGGTTACCCTCTGGACCAGGTGAGAGAGAAGACCAGAAAGACGGTTGAGGAACTCATTCGCTACGACACCTGGTAAGGTACAATTAGGTTGAGGGGAGGGAACGAAACCCCAACAGGAGCACTCCATGAATAGAATTCTCGATCGGATCACCAGCCTCTTTAGACCAGCTGTATCAATCCCCGCAGGTTTGTATCATTATCAATCCCCCCCACAGGAAGTTCCCCCCTACCGTATGCACCTGCGGGTAAACGAGGACGGGAGCGGCTTGCTGATCATCAACGCTTCAACCATCCTGCACCTCAATCAGACAGCCACCGAATATGTGTACCATCTCATCCAGGGAACCAGCGAAGAGGACACTTCCTCGATCATCGCTTCCCGCTATCTGATCAGCCGGGATCAAGCCCGGACCGATTTTCTGGATACCAAGGACCGGATCCTTTCACTGCTGAAAATCCCCGATCTTGACCCGGTCAGCTTTCTAGAGTTTTCCCGGGAGGACCCTTACACCGGGACCTTCAACGCTCCGTATCGTTTAGACTGCGCTTTGACTTACCGCCTACCTGAAGGCAGTAATCCCCAATTCGCTCCAACTAAAAGGGTCGACAAGGAGCTGACCACCGAGGAGTGGTTCAGGGTCGTCGATCGGGCCTGGGAACTTGGGATACCTCACTTGATCTTCACTGGAGGAGAGCCAACCTTGCGAGACGATCTGGTGCAGATCGTCAATAAAGCAGAGGATAACGGCCAGGTGACAGGACTGCTGAGCGACGGCTTGAAGTTCAGCGATGCCAACTATCGGCAGGAGATCCTGCAGAGCGGCTTGGATCATCTGCTTTTCCTGCTCTCGGACGATCTGGATATTTCCTGGAAAGCACTTGAAGCAATCTTGAACGAAGACCTTTTTACAACGGTGCACATCACTATCAACCCCAGGAACTCATCCCAACTGCGTGATATCATAGTTCGCTGCCAGGAATTAGGCGCTAACGCCATCTCATTATCTACCACCGATCCCGATGACGATGCCCTGGGCCAGGCACTCCTCGATGCACAGACACTGGTAGCAGAGGCCGATCTGCCGCTGAAATGGGATCTGCCGGTCCCCTATTCAGCTCATAATCCGATCGCCATTGAATTGAAGAAGAACCAGGAAGCTCCCCACGGGACAGGAAAAGCCTGGTTCTACATCGAGCCAGACGGAGATGTGCTCCCGGGTCAGGGAATTAATCACGTCCTCGGAAATATGCTGGATGACGATTGGGATCAGATCTGGAGCCAACAGAAGGCCGATCAGTAACAGGCATGCCTCTTTCACAAGCTGATTGGCACGAGAGATTTAAAATACAAGCGCAATGGACAGAAGGCTTGCGCTTGTATTTTTTTAACCTGATCAATAAAGATCACATCACCCGGGTGCTGGATATTGGCTGCGGGACAGGTGCACTGCTTCCCGATCTGGAAGCGCTCTCACCCGGCAAGATCATTGGGGCAGACATCGATCTGGAACATCTTCTTCTCGCGTCAACCCATTCGCCGGATGCCGACCTGCTGGGAGCAAATGTCCACCGTCTGCCATTTCCAGAGAACAGCTTTGATATCGTGCTCTGCCATTATTTCTTGATGTGGGCAGGAGATGCTCAGCATGCTCTCCAGGAGATGGGCCGTATCACCAGGCCAGGCGGGACGGTGGTGGCTTTCGCCGAACCGGATTATGGCGGCAGGATCGATCACCCACCACAGTTCACTCCCATCCGGGACCTTCAAATAGCAGCCTTGCAAAAAGCCGGGGCAGATCCCCTGCTGGGGCGAAAACTGAGAGGGATGTTTTGGGAAGCAGGTTTCACTGACATCGAAGCCGGTGTGTACCAGGGCTCCTTATCCAGGGAAACCACCCAGGAAGAGATCGAATCCGAATGGAAGGTTCTCGCTGCCGATCTAGCTGACTTCCTGAGCGATAAAGAGCTCGAGGAATTTCAGCAGCATGAGCTCAGCTCCCGCCAAAAGGGCACCCGCCTTGTCTATGTACCTACTTTCTTCACCTGGGGAAAGGTCTCTGATCAGAACAGCGGCGATCCTGAACCTTTTAAGCAGGTTTAGGAGTATAATAGCGCCTACGTTTCCAGTCCCTGTAAATCATAATCCTAGGCAGATCACATGAGTAAAGAGGGTCTACTATCTGAACGGTTTTTGGAAGCTTTTACGATGGCGTACAGGCTTCACAATCAACAAACTCGCAAGGGTTCCAATACACCCTACGTCTCTCACCTGATGGCTGTTTCAGCCCTGGTTCTAGAAAATGGCGGCAATGAGAACCAAGCGATCGCTGCCCTGCTGCACGACGCGGTCGAAGACCAAGGGGGTTGGGATACGCTGAGAGAGATCAAGGATAAATTTGGTGATGAAGTGGCCGACCTGGTGGATGGCTGCACGGATGCCTACACGCATCCAAAACCGCCCTGGAAGGAAAGAAAGGTATCCTATCTCGAAAAACTCCGTTCGGCCCCGGATTCCGTGGTCTTGATCTCATTATCAGATAAAGTGCATAACGCCCGCTCCATCCTGCATGACCTGCAGCGCGTGGGCGATTCAGTCTGGGAGAAGTTCAGCGGTGGGAAAACAGGCACCCTGTGGTACTATCAATCGCTTGCCAACATCTTCGATTCCGCTCCTTATCCGGTTCTCAAGCAGGAGTTGAGATACCTGGTTGAAGAGATCATCACCCTGGCAAACCTTCAGGATAACGCTTCATGAACGATGGACCGCTCAGCTTACATGACTATCAATCCCTGGCAAACCGCTCTGCTGGGGCTGGAGGAGATGGTGACCGGCGCTTGATCGTAGCAGCCCTGGGCTTGGCGGGGGAGGCAGGAGAGTTTGCCAACCTGGTAAAAAAAATGACCGCTCATGGGCATCCCTTTGACCCAGACGCTCTGGCGGATGAGCTGGGTGATGTGCTCTGGTATCTTGCGGAAGCAGCTACCGCGTCCGGATTAGACCTAGAACAGATTGCCAGAGAAAATGTCGCCAAACTTCTCAAACGCTACCCGGATGGGTTCAACCAGCAGGACAGTATCAATCGGACTGTCTGAATAAAAAGAGACCTCCAATTTCGTGGAGGTCTCTTTTTTCTTGCTTATTCCCTATAAACTAACGGGCATATTCAAACTCGACTACCCCGACACCCTGTTCAACAGTGATCAGGAGATCGGCGTTGGATTGGGTTGCGCCAGGTGTGATGTAATAGCCGCTTTCAAGTTCAAAACCAGCAGGGAAATCGACCTTTGAGAGGCCGTTCTGGGCGTCTACTGCAACCCTGACGTCATCAGGGATCTGAACCAAAACATAGCCAACGCCTTGCTTGATACGCACCTGGTCAGCGCTGGAATGCGGGAGGACCACTACCATTCTGCCAACACCCTGGTTGGCCGTCAAAGAGGCCAGGTCCAATCCTGCGATCTCGACCATGAGTTCGCCCACGCTGTTATTGACCATCAAATCAGCCGGAACTTCTGGATTTAGATCCAGTTCCCAGCGAGCAGTATAGGGGAAAAAAGCTGGCCTGATATTCTCCAGTTCGTATCGTGCCCGGCTTCCGGATGAAACCAGGTCATCCCGGAAATCCCCGGGGATGATCGCTCCGCTGATCAATTCATTGCTTGCTGCATCTGTTCCGATCAGCAGCTCCCCCACATCCAGTGACAGGTCCAACTCTGCTGATTCGGCGTCAGCGGGTAACAATTCACTGATCCGATCATACCTGGCAACTGCCTCTACCTGCAGCCCGGAAAGCAGCACCGCTCCTCCCAGGAGCAGCACTGCCAGGACAACCCCGACAATACTCATCCAGCTGGAGCGGCCTCGAAACAGGACATCGATGCCAAGGGCAATCAGCAAAATCGGCCACAGTGTCAACACCTGTGTCCAGCTGATGTGTGTTTGAGGACCAAAATAGTTGTAAAGTAAAAATGCGCCAGCCCCGATCATGATGATTGGCCAGGCGATCCCCTCACCTCTGAACAGATCATCCACGCCAGCCACGACCAGCAGGATCGGCCACAACCTCCAGATTGTATCCCATCCCTCTCCTGGTATTAACCCAATATTTTTAGCCAAAAACACCAGGCCAACAGCGATCAGCAGGATCGGTCCAAAATAACTTCTGCGATGTTTTCTCCAATTCCATTTCCCATTGTCTTCTGCCATGTTTTACTCCTTGCGCTGCCGGAAAAGCAGCGCGATACCACCCACGATCAGCAAGGCGGGCCATAGGACATCCATATTGAACCAATCCAACCAGGCCAGGTTCAAACGGTCAATGAACAGCAACCCACCAATCAAGATCAAACCAATACCCATGATCAGTCCCGCCTGGGGATGCGGTTGAGTTACGGCAACCTGAAGATCATCTCCCATCGACCTGACCTTGTCTCCAAAGGATTCATCCTTGAAACCGTAGGCTTTGCCCTCTTCCGGGATGAGGATCCACAGCAAGATATAGAGGATCAAGCCGAAATCACTGCCGAACAGCAGCAGGACGAATAACAATCTGATGAATAAGGGATCGATATTCAAAAAAGTACCCAGTCCGCCGCAGACACCACCTACCATACGGTCTGTTGAGCTGCGGTATAAACGTACATTTTCCATGAGATTGCTCCTGAATATAGGTTATTTCCAATTGCGGAACAGAATATAAACGCCCAGCCCGACAAGCAGAACCGGCCAGATATAATTGAAGGCGGATTGAATAGGCCCAAACAGCCCGATGCCAAGCAGAGCCAAGATGCCAGCCGGGATGAAAGCCCATCGGGTATCATGTGTCTGGTTGGGAAGCAGAGCTACCAGCGCGAAGGTCACCCCCATCCCAAGGAAAAACATCACATCAGTCCAACCCGAAAGGGATTCGAACCCAGCCACGAGAGCCAAGGTAAGCAATACACCCCCAGGAATGATCGCCCACCATTGTTCTCTCCTGCGCAGGTAAACCAGCCAGAAGGCCAGCCCAATACACCCCAGGAATATAGCGCCGGTCCAATCCCCGGACGGGATGGCAGGAACCAGGTCCTCTAAACCAACCAGGCTCAGCCCAACCAGGGTCAAACCTGGAATGATCGCCCACCACTGATCCTTCTTTGTGAGATAGATCCAGAGAAACACACCAGCTCCGGCAGCCATCAGGATCACCCATAAATACTGGAAAGCGCTGCCAAGGATTTGGAATTCCTGGAGCAAAAAAAGGATTCCAGCCAACACCAGCAGTGAACCCCAAACCAGCCTGCTTTGATCTTTCTTCATAATTTCCTTCCTTCTTTATATAACTACTAGGCCTTGATGAATAATCCTATCTTCAGGTGGAAGATAGGACCAATTAATTATACGAAAAAAAATGGAAGAAGTTGTAAGGGCTGTTCGATTATTCCAGTCTTTCCAGCATTGGTACTCAATGCCGCAGCATATCCAATGCCTCTCGGTACGTCTCCCGCCAGATATCGCGCTCCTGATCTGGAGAAGGCCCCAAAGGATCCTGCCAGGGCTGGTCCAGTAAAGCAGCAGCGATGGCCTGTCCGCAAGCCCGGCCAGCATCTAGATCATATCCCCCCTCTAAGACCACTGCCATCCTCCCAGAACAGTGATCCAAGCACCAAGCCCGCAGAGAGTGGGTCATCCGGTAGACACAGTCTGCGGAGACCAGCATACTTCCCAAAGGATCTCGCCAGTGCGTATCGAAGCCAAAACTGATCAACAGCATTTCCGGCAGGGATCGATCCAGATAAGGAAGGACCACTTCTTCCAGCAAAGTCTGGTAGGCCTGATCGCCAGAAAATGCAGGGATCGGCAGGATTAAGGTGGTGTACAGCCCTGCCTTATCTCCCACATCAAAAATCGCCCCGGTCCCAGGATAAAAAGGAGCCTGATGGATGGATATATAGCTGACATCCGGCCGCTCCCAGAAAATATCCTGAGTTCCGTTCCCATGATGGAGGTCAAGGTCCACAATCGCCAACCGACCTGCGCCTTTCTCCCTCAAAAGGTATTCAGCTGCCACTGCGATGTTGTTTATCAAGCAAAATCCCATTGCCCGGAACCTGGTTGCATGATGGCCGGGAGGGCGGGTCAAAGCAAAGCCGGCTGCAGCTTTCCGGTCCCATACCCGATCAACTACAGCCAGCGCGCCTCCAGCCGCGTTGACCGCCAGCTGCCAGCTATCCCTGGTAGCATAAGTGTCGGGGTCCAGCATCTGGGCTTGCTGGCTGGTCCTTTTTAATAGGGCCAGATAATCCGGATCATGCACCTTGCAAAGAAGATCCTGACTGACAGGGAGCGAACTAAGCAGAGGGCAGCTTTCCCAGACCCCCATTTCTTCCAATCCCTCTCTGATCGCCTCAACCCGGTCAGGGCGTTCCGGATGACCCGGAATGAAATGCTTTTGATGTCCCTCCGGGTAGTACATAACTAATGGGTCCATACCGTCCTCCGAGTCCTGAGCATATTCCAGCTTGCCCAGCTTATGATATTATACAATTTGATTCTACGACACTGATATTCTTCAAAATCAATCAGTTCAGGAAAGGTTCAAATGGAACATCAGGAAAATTATTTCGTCAATAACAAAGGACTGGAAATTTATTATCAGGGCTGGATCCCAGAGGGTCCTCCCCGGGGAGTGATCATCATCGTCCACGGACTGCATGAACACAGCGGAAGGTACAATCACGTTGGCAGTTTCTTTTCTGATGCGGGATACGCAGTATACGGCTTGGATTTTCCCGGCCACGGCAAATCCAGCGGTATCCGGTCCTACGTGGATAGCTTTGATGATTTCACGGATACGCTCCAGGCGTTTAAGGATTTGGTCCACGGCTGGCATCCCTCTCTGCCAGTCTTCCTGATGGGGCACTCGCTGGGTGGATTGATCGCCTCGGTTTACTTACTGGACCACCAAGACCAAGTACAAGGTGCGATCCTGTCAGGTTCGCTGGTCCGGGTGCCTGACTACGTCAATGATTTCACGATCCGGCTGGGCAGGACTCTCTCTTCTGTGCTGCCGAAATTCCGCATCCTGGGAATTGATATCGACGGCATCAGCCGGGATCCAGAAGTCGTACAGGCATACCGGGATGATCCCCTGGTATACACCGGAAAAATGACAGCCAGGATCTCCGACGCCATGAATCGCGGGATCGACCGCCTCGCCAGAGAAGGATCAAAGATCAAACTTCCGCTGCTGCTCCTCCATGGGAGCGAAGACCGATTATGCGATCCTGCCTGGTCAGAATACCTCCGCGACCTGGTATCCTCCCCGGATAAGGAACTGCACATCTACCAGGGCCTTTTCCACGAAGTCTATAACGAGCCAGAAGCGGATATGGTTTTCCGTGATGTCCTCAAGTGGCTTGAGGAACGAACGAGTTAGACAATCCGCCTTGTCCGCTGACAACCCCGCAATGGCCCAAAAATCTGCGGGGTTGTTTTCTTTTAAAGTGGTTCCGGATCTTAGAAAACCAATAACAAGACAGGAGGAATATCATCCCGCCAGGGTGTTAAAATAGAACCGTATGTCCATGAAACCTGAGGCTAGTTTAGAGATCTTGCTGGAACAAATTCTGCAGTCGGAGCAGTCTGGGGATATGCTTGGAAAAGCCGCTGCCTGCACCAAAGCAGGTCAGGTCTATCTAACAAGGAACCATTATTCAGAAGCAGCCCATTACTATCAAGAAGCGATCCGCATCTACGCCCGCGAAGGCCAGACTGACCTCCAGGCCAGATCACTCAACCATCTCGGCGTTTGTTTGATCATGTCTGGACAGGCAAAGCAAGCGCTGGAGTGCCTCGATCTAGCACAGGACGCCCTTGGACCAGAGCCGGACGCTGCCCTCAATGCGGCCATCCAGGGAAACCGCGGCCTGGCTTTCAGCGCCCTGCAGGATTACAACCACGCTTTTCAAGCCCATAAAGCCGTTATGGAAGCAGCTGAGCGCCTGGGAGATGACCACCTGCGGCTGAGTGCGCTGATCAACCTGGCTGATATCAGCCTGCAGGATAAGGATTACCGTCCGGCCCAGGGCTTTGCCCTGGTAGCGCTCGACCTGGCTCAAGAGCTTCAGCCCCACCCCGGCTTGATGATCATCTACGACTTGCTGGGCATGATCTCGTCCCGCCTGGGTGATCTGAGATCCGCAGTGGAATTCCATCAACAGGCTTATCTAGCCGCCTGCGAAGCCGGCGATCTGCTCAGACAGGGTATTGCGCTGGCAAACCAGGGGCTTGCCCTGGAAGGTCTGACAGAGCTGGAACAGGCAGCTGTCCTGCTTGACAAAGCCCAGGAGATCTTTAGCCTGCTTCACTCTACTTACCAGGAAAAGACCGCTCATGATCTGCAACGGATCCGGAACAGCCTCGCACCCCGAGCAGGCAGAGAGCAATGAGGGATTTGTGTACAATTGGAAGGAATAGGGCTATAATCTTCCAGTGCCAAAAGACAAGACACTAACGGAGACAGTATGATTCGCGGACGCAAGCTAAGTATTATCTTTCTGACCCTGCTACTAAGCGTTATTCTGGTATTCGGTACAGTCCAGGCTCAAGAACCCGTTGTCCATGCGGTTTTGTTCTATTCCCCGACTTGCGGTCACTGTGCTTATGTGATCGAAGAGGTGCTGCCCGTCCTTGACAGCCAGTACGGATCCCAGCTCCTGATCTACGGCGTCAACACATATACAGAAACCGGGAGCGCACTATTTCAAAACTATATCAAAACTTTTGATATCCCGGCTGAGCTCCAGGCAGTACCCACTTTGGTGGTTGGCGATCAGTATTTGATCGGCTCCGGGGACATTCCTGACATGTTCCCAGGGATCATCGATGAAGGGCTTAAGAACGGAGGCATCGATTGGCCGGAGATCCCAGGCCTGCAGGAAGCTATGCAAGGTCAGGAGACCAATCCCGATCAAGGTGAAACTACCACCATAACAGAGCCCCAACAGTTAACCCTGAAAGAGCGATTCACCGCGGATCTGGCCGCAAATACTCTCTCTGTGGTCGTTCTGCTTGGGATGATCGCTGCTGTTGTTTCAGCAGGGATCAGCCTTGGGAGATCCGATATACAATCTGGAACGGTCCTGCCCGGCTGGTTGATTCCTGTGATCTCCCTGGTTGGCCTGGGGGTAGCTGGTTATATGGCTTTTGTTGAATACACCCAGGTGGAGGCTGTCTGTGGTCCGGTGGGCAACTGCAACACTGTCCAGCAGAGCTCGTACGCCACCCTGTTCGGGATCCTGCCGGTGGGTATCCTCGGTGTCCTGGGATACATAACCATCCTGATCCTGTGGCTCTTGACTAAATTGAACCTCCCGGATTATGACCGCCTGATCAGGATGGCTTTATGGGCGCTCACGCTGTTTGGAATCCTGTTCTCGATCTACCTCACTTTCCTGGAACCTTTTGTGATCGGGGCTTCGTGCATGTGGTGCCTGTCATCCGCAGTGATCATGACTGCCTTGTTCCTGCTGGCAACCAGAGAGTTGAACTCACAGACCGAAGAACCTGGTGATTAAACCGGAAAACCCATGCATGAATTAGCCATCACAGAACAGATCGCTGATATCGCCATCCGTCATGGCCAGGAAAATCAGGCCGAGAAAATCACTGACCTTTACCTGGTCATTGGCGAGTTATCCACTGTGGTCGATGACTCGGTCCAATTTTATTGGGATTTGATCACCAGCGACACCATCTGCGAAGGATCGAAGCTCCACTTCAAGCGGGTACCCGCCATCTTCCACTGCCAGGATTGCGGTAAGGAGTACCAGCTCGTCGATGGAGAATTACAGCCCTGCCCTCACTGCCAAAGCAGCAAGATGGAAATCCTTCAAGGGAGGGAGTTCCATCTGGAGAGCATCAACATCATATAGAAGGATCATCATGCCCAGAAAAGTTTCCATTGTCGAGAACATCCATAGTGCAAATGACCAGCTGGCTGCGGACAATCAGCGCAAATTGGATGATGCTCGACTTTTCAGCATCAATATCATGGCTTCCCCAGGAGCGGGTAAAACATCCTTGATCGAGAAAACCCTGGGAATACTCACCCCCAATCATGCGGTCGCAGCGATCGATGGAGACGTTGCCACCAGCATCGATGCCGACAGGGCAGCAGAAGCGGGAGCAACAGCGGTCCAGATCAACACCGGGGGCCAGTGCCATATTGACGCTCCCATGCTCAGCAATGCCCTTGGCCAATTGGATCTGGCCGAGTTCGATCTGCTTCTCGTTGAAAACGTGGGAAATCTGATCTGTCCTGCTTCCTTCAAATTAGGCACTGACAAGAATATACTGATCGCTTCTATCCCCGAGGGTGACGATAAACCCTACAAATACCCGGCCATGTACCAGGATGTGGATGCCTTGATTGTCAATAAGATCGATCTCCTCCCGTATATCGACTTTGATATGGATTACTTCCAGCAAGGTGTCCAGATGCTCAATCCTGGTTTGATAACCTTCAAGGTTTCCTGCACAACCGGTGAAGGGATCGATGCCTGGATCACTTGGCTGAGGGAAGAGATCAACCACAAGAAGTCACGTTAATCATGAAGCAGCAGGCGGCTTATCGGATTCACATCAATGGGATCGTCCAGGGGGTGGGCTTTCGCCCGTTCATTTACAACTTAGCCCTCCAGCATCGGCTCACCGGATGGGTCAGGAATACCTCCAGCGGAGTTGAGATCGAGGTCACCGGTGCGGATGCTGATCTTGAGAATTTTCTCACCGGAATTCCATCAGAAGCACCTCCCCTTTCCCGCATCGAAACCATTGAACATCAGCGGATCGATTCCGCGGGGTACTCAAGCTTCGAGATCCTGCACAGCCAGGTGATCGAAGGCGCCTTCCAGCCCATCTCACCAGATGTCAGCATTTGCGATGACTGCCTGAGGGAGCTCTTCGATCCCAGCGATTTTCGCTACCGCTATCCCTTCATCAACTGTACGAACTGCGGTCCGCGGTTTACCATCATCAAGGATATCCCGTACGACCGGCCAAAAACCACCATGGGGGGATTCGAACTATGCCCGACCTGCCAGGCTGAATACCTGGATCCTCTCAACCGGCGCTTTCACGCCCAACCAGTCGCCTGTCCCAGCTGCGGTCCTGAGATCTGGCTGGAATCCGCCCAGGGAGGCAAAGAGGTCCTGGCTCGCGGAGACCAGGCCTTGACCAACGTCCAGGACTTGCTGGCTGAAGGTAGTATCATCGCTATCAAAGGACTGGGAGGATTCCACTTGGCTTGCGACGCCGAAAACCAGGGCGCCATCTCCCGCCTGCGCCAGAGAAAGAACCGCCCCGCCAAACCCCTGGCGGTGATGATGCCAGATGTAGAGACGGTCCGAAGGTACTGCCATCTTTCCAAGGATGGGGAAGAGCTATTGAGCTCTCCCCAGCGGCCCATTCTCCTGCTTGAGGAGCTTGACGAGCAGGCTCTTCCCAACGGGATCGCACCCGGCCAGCATAAGATCGGGGTCATGCTACCCTACACCCCCCTGCACTATTTGCTGTTTTCAAAAGAGCAGACCTTCCCGAATTCTCCCTATTCTATACTGGTGATGACCAGCGCGAATTTCCGCGGAAATCCCATACTGACCAGAAACCAGCAGGTCAGGGATGATCTCAGCGGCATCGCTGATTATTTCCTCTTCCATGATCGCGATATCCATATCCAATGCGACGATTCTGTTCTGGCAAACTTTCTGCCGCATGATAGGGATGGGGATCCCAGTTATCCTGTTCGGCGGTCCCGAGGTTACGCTCCGCAGCCTCTTTCATCTCCCTTGAGCAGTGCTCCCGTCCTGGCTGTGGGTGGTGAATTGAAGAACACCTTCTGCCACACCAAGGACAGCTACGCCTTCTTAAGCCAGCATATGGGCGATCTGAAGAACTACCAATCTCTCGTCAATTTTCAGGAAAGCATCACTCATTATGAGAACCTTTTCCGAATTCAACCAGCACTGCTGGCGTATGATGCCCATCCTGACTATCTCTCTACCCGCTACGCCCTGGAAAGATCCGAACGAGATGGTCTCCCTGCCCTGCCTGTCCAACACCACCATGCCCATATCGCCTCCTGCCTGGCGGACAACCATGATCCGGGCAGCGAACCTGTGATCGGATTGGCTTTTGATGGTACAGGTTTCGGTGATGACAGCGCGATCTGGGGAGGAGAATTCCTGATCGCTGATTACCGGGGATATGAACGCTTCGGCCATTTAGCCTATTTCCCCTTGCCGGGTGGCGATCTGGCGATCCGCCAACCCTGGAGGTCTTCCCTGGCACTGCTTTACTCACTGGGCATCCCCTGGGAAAATGATTTGCTGCCTGTTGCCTATGCGCAAAATATCCCGGAAATCCTCCCTGGAGTATCGGCCCTCTCCTCGCTGCAGAACCAGCTCATATCCGGTACCAACACCCCACCGACTTCCTCAATGGGGCGGCTGTTCGATGCTACCGCAGCGCTGCTGGGGATCCGCCAGGTGATCAGCTACGAAGGTCAGGCTGCCATTGAACTCGAAGCCCTGGCCGATGCCGACGAGACCGCCAGCTACCCTATCTCACTTAACTCAGAGCAGATCTTCTCTCCCGCCCCGCTGATCTCAGGCATGCTCCAGGATTTCCGGAACGGGCTGCCTGCAGCCCGGATAGCAGCCCGCTTTCACAACAGCCTGGCTGTGCTCAGCCTTATCACCGCCCAGCGGGTCCGGGAACTCCGTGGACTCTCCAGGGTTGCCCTGAGCGGCGGGGTGTGGCAAAATATCAGCCTGCTGACTCGATGCTATCGCCTGCTGACAGAGGATGGGTTCCAGGTGCTCTATCACCACCAAGTACCCCCCAATGATGGAGGTCTTGCCCTCGGCCAGGCAGTGATCGGTCAGAAGTATTTAGCGATGGAGGAGTGAATCCATGTGTCTTGGAGTTCCAGGAAGGATCCTGGAGATTTATGACAGGCAGGGACTGCGCATGGCGAAAGTGGACTTCAGCGGGGTAACCCGGGAAGCCTGCCTTGAGCCTGTTCCTGAAGCAGAAATCGGCGATTATGTCATCATCCATGTCGGCTTCGCGATCAGTATCCTCAGCGAAGAGGAAGCCCAGCAGTCGATTGCTCTGCTGCGCGAGATCCTTGAAGCCGGGCAAGGGGAGGACGGGCAGCTGGCATGAAATATCTCAGCGAATATCGCGATGGGGAGTTGGTCCATGCTGCTCTGAACAGGATCAGGGAGATCACTACCCGACCCTGGACCCTGATGGAAATCTGCGGTGGCCAGACTCATTCCATCATCAAGAACGGCCTGGATCAACTTCTGCCGCCGGAAATCGACCTTGTTCACGGTCCAGGCTGCCCGGTTTGCGTAACACCCCTGGAATTGATCGACAAAGCCCTGGCCATCGCCTCCCATCCGGAGGTGATCTTCACCAGCTACGGGGATATGCTGCGCGTGCCTGGTTCCCAGGCGGACCTGTTCTCTGTTCGGGCAGCTGGCGGTGATATCCGGGTGGTCTATTCACCCCTTGACGCTGTTCGATTAGCCCAGGAGAACCCTGACCGGGAGGTGGTCTTTTTCGCGATCGGCTTTGAGACCACCGCGCCTGCCAATGTCATCAGCGTCGTTCAAGCGGACAAGCTCAACCTCGACAATTACAGCATCCTGGTATCTCATGTGCGGGTCCCTCCGGCGATAGAGGCCATCCTCAATTCTCCCGAGAACAGAGTGCAGGGCTTTTTAGCTGCCGGACATGTCTGTGCGGTAATGGGCTACTGGGAGTACCTCCCCATCGCTGAGAAATTCGATATCCCCATCACTGTGACGGGGTTTGAGCCCCTGGATATTGTCCAAGGGATCTTAGCGACCGTTGAAAGCCTGGAAGCCGGCACCCACCAGGTCAAGAACGCCTACAGCAGAACTGTAACAGAGGAAGGCAATCAAAGCGCCCAGGCAGTCATCAATCAGGTCTTTGAGAACTGCGACCGGAAATGGAGAGGGATCGGCACCATCCCTAACAGCGGTTGGCGCCTGAGACCCGCCTACACCAAGTTTGACGCTGAAAAACGCTTCCAGGTCGAGTCCATCCAGTCGGAGGAATCACCTCTATGCATATCCGGGCTGGTACTCCAAGGTCTGAAAAAACCGGATGAATGCGAAGCCTTTGGAACATTATGCACGCCTGAAAATCCCCTGGGAGCGACCATGGTCTCCGATGAAGGCGCCTGTGCAGCTTATTTCCGCTATCGGAAATAGACAGATTGAAGGAATGGGATCAACCATGACACAAGATACACCGACCATGCAGGGAGCCGTTTGCCCGGTACCCAGAAGACACAAGGAGAACATCGTCCTCGGCCATGGAAGTGGAGGAAAGATGATGGCCGACTTGATCAGCGATGTCTTTTTTCCGGCATTCCAGAATGAGGTCCTCCTGGCTGGGGATGACGCCGGTGTAGTGGAATTGACGGATGGGTTGAACCTGGCAATCAGCACCGACGCCCATGTTGTCTCACCCCTCTTTTTTCCCGGGGGGGATATCGGCAGATTATCGATCTGCGGCACAGTCAATGATGTAGCCATGATGGGTGCGGTCCCGCTTTTCCTGACAGTCAGTTTCATCCTCGAAGAAGGGCTGGAAATGAAAACCCTCCAGCGTGTGGTTGAGTCGATGCAGGCCGCTGCGGACGAAGCCGGGGTAGTGATCGTCAGCGGGGATACCAAGGTTGTAGCCCACGGCGAGGCAGATGGATTGTATATCTCGACTACCGGGGTTGGCATTGTAGAGTCCAAGCACCATATCAGTGGAAGCTCGGCAAAGCCGGGGGATATGGTCATCGTTTCCGGCACGATCGGCGATCATGGCATCGCAGTCCTGGAAGCCAGAGGCGACTTGGGATTTTCGACGGACCTGAAAAGCGACCTGGCACCGCTCAACCATTTGATCGAAGCTATGCTTTCGGTCAGCAACAACATCCATGTCCTCCGCGATCCCACTCGCGGCGGGGTCGCCTCGACCCTGAATGAGATCGCCAGTCAATCCCAGGTGGGCATTGTGCTCAAGGAAAGTGCGCTTCCAGTCAAACCGGAGGTATCCGCTGCCTGCGAGATCCTGGGGTTCGATCCACTCTACATCGCCAATGAAGGAAAGCTGCTGGCGCTCGTCAGCGGAAATGACGCCGACCAAGTACTCCAGGCGATGCGCCAGACCCGCTACGGCGAAGAGGCCGCGGTGATCGGCAGGGTCGAAAAAGACCCCTCCGGTAAGCTTCTGATGGAGACCAGGCTGGGCGCAACCCGCATTGTTGACGTCCTGGCAGGAGAGCTGCTTCCCCGCATCTGTTGAAAAATCAGGCAGCAGGTTCACAAGAAGCTACCTGCCAATCCAGCCCCAGTTCTGCTGCATTTAGGCACACAGGACATTCTTCCCGATTTCAATGATCGGTCAATTCTGAGGTCAGGATTTGATTGACAAGTGATTCACACCACGTTAAAATCAATTAATCATCAATATTATTGAGCTGGGAAGTCCATCGCTCTCCACTTCGCTGCCCCAAATACCTTCCAACCAGGTTCTGAGGGAACAACAACGATATCCCATCCGCCCCCTCAGATCTTGAGTGTGGGCGGTTGTTTCATCTGAATTGAAGAATTTATCCTGAAATCTATCTGGTTCACCCATCGTGATCCTCTCCGCTCCCTCTGAGCCAGATAGTGCGTTATAGGGTCTTGTTACAGGTTGAACGCTTCGCACTGCAGCTTTCGCCGTCGGTCGGTTAGCGATTAATCGTGTTAATCAGGGAGAGTTCTCAATGTCGACCTCGTTGCCTCAGTCCAGCTCAAATGGGAAACCAGTTGGTGCCGTAATGGTTGTGGGGGGGGGAATCGCAGGAATGCAGGCATCTCTGGACCTTGCCGATCAGGGATACAAAGTCTATCTGATAGAAAAAGAGACCGCCATCGGTGGGAAAATGGCCCAGCTTGACAAGACCTTCCCAACCAATGACTGTGCCATGTGCACGATCTCTCCTAAGCTTGTAGAGGCTGGACGGCATCCCAATATAGAGATCATCACCGGGTCTGAGGTTGTGGACGTATCCGGAAAAGCTGGCAACTTCAATGCCAGGATCTGGACTGCACCCCGCTACATCAGCCTGGATGACTGTGTGGCCTGCAATGACTGTGTCGAGGTCTGCCCGGTCGTTGTTCCCGATATCTTCAACGAACATCTTGTCCAACGCCATGCAGTCTTTAAACAGTACCCGCAGGCGGTGCCAAACGCTTATGCCATCACCAAGGCCGGCATTGCGCCCTGCCGGGATGCCTGCCCTGCCAACCAGCGCGCTCAGGGTTATATTGCCCTGATCCGGGAAGGCCGTTGGGATGACGCCTTCCGGGTGATCAAGATGGACAACCCCTTCCCTGGGATCTGCGGAAGGATCTGCAACCACCGCTGTGAAACCGCCTGCAACCGCGGTAAATTCGATGAGCCGATCAATATCCGGGCTTTAAAGCGGTTTGTGACTGACAAGGTATACGAAAAACCCCGTGAATCCATCGAACCCATAGAAGTCCTCTATCCTGACGATCGGGTGGCCATCATCGGAGCCGGCCCTAGCGGGTTGACCGCAGCCCAGGATCTGGCACTCAATGGCTATCCTGTAACGGTATTCGAGGCCATGCCCGTTGCCGGAGGTATGCTGCGGTTGGGTGTGCCAGAATACCGCCTGCCCACCGAGATCATTGAGCGAGAGGTCCAGGATATCGTCGATCTTGGCGTCGACCTGCGGCTCAACCATCGGGTAGATGACCTCGATAATCTCTTCGACCAAGGTTATAAATCGGTCCTGATCGCTGTCGGCGCTCACGAGGGCATCCGCCTGCCCATCCCAGGGGCGAAACTGGATGGTGTGATCATCAACACCCGCTTCTTGAGGGATGTGCGGCTTGGTAAATATCAAAGCCAGGAACCTACGGACGCTCCTGCCCTGGGGGAAAGGGTGCTCGTCCTGGGAGGTGGTAACGTGGCCATCGACTGCGCTCGCAGCGCAGTGCGGCTGGGGAAGGAAGTCCACCTGGCCTGCCTGGAAAGCCGGGACCAAATGCCAGCCCATGATTGGGAGATCGAGGCGGCTATCGCGGAAGGAGTCCATGTCTACCCCGGACGAACTTTCGAGCGCATTCTGGGAGACGAAAACGATCGCGTGAAAGGCATGGAGCTGATGAAAGTGGCCAGCTTCAGCTTCAATGAGTCTGGCGGCCTGCACGTGGAAAAAGTCCCCGAGTCCGGACATGAGATCACTTGCGACTCGGTGATCTTCTCCGTGGGCCAGCGCGCAGGCCTGGCCTTCATTCCAGATGATGCGGGAGTCGGCATCACCAACAAACAAACCATTGCAATCAATCCCAATACCCTGGCAGCCACCCGCGAAGGCGTCTTCGCTGCCGGCGACAGTGTCTCGGGCACGGCATTTGTGATCGAGTCCGTGGCTAGCGGACATAAAGTGGCCGGCTCGATCATGCGCTATCTGCGCGGCGAGGATCTAGAACCTCCTCCCATGCCCGAACTACCGGTTGTCGAGCTCAGTGAAGCCGACCTCCACGATCGGGTCGCCCGGGGAGAAATCTACCATCAAAAAAGAGTCCCCCTTCCTGAGTTGGAAGTAAAGGATCGGGTGTCCAACTTTGCCGAAGTTGAAGTCGGCTATGATGAGGACAGCGCCCGGGCAGAGGCAGCCCGCTGCCTGGCTTGCGGGATCTGCTCAGAATGTATGTCGTGTGTCTTTGCTTGTGGGAAGGACGCCATCCACCACGACATGGTTGGCGAGGAACGCAGCTTGAACGTAGGTGCGATCATCCTTGCCCCTGGTTACCAAACCTACCAGGCGGAGCTTTCCGAGGAATATGGATTTGGCCGCTTCCCGAACGTGGTCACATCCCTCCAATATGAACGGATGCTCTCGGCTAGCGGACCCACGGAGGGTCATGTTCGCCGGCCTTCTGACCAGACCAGCCCTAAGCGCGTTGCTTTCATCCAGTGCGTGGGCAGCCGGGATCAGAACCATGACTATTGCTCCGCTGTTTGCTGCATGTATGCCGCCAAAGAAGCCATCATGACCATTGAGCATGCCCGGGCAGAGGAGCGCACCCACCCCGGCAGCGGGGATGTCCACTGCCAGGTTTTCTTCATCGATTCCCGGGCCTACAGCAAAGGCTACGAGGAATACTACCGCCGTGCGGAGGAGAAATATGGCGTAGCATATACCCGCTGCCGCATCAGCCAGGTCAATCAGAACCCGGAGAACGGGAACCTGATCCTGCGCTACAGCCCCGTCTACAAGGGCGAGGCTCAACCCGTTGAAGAGGAATTCGACCTGGTGGTACTCTCCGTGGGTATGGAGATATCCCAATCTGTCAAGGACCTGGGACGCCAGCTGGGAATCGCGCTGGACGATTACGGCTTCTGCCACACGACATTATTCGATCCCCTGCAGACATCCCGCGCAGGCCTTTACGTAGCCGGACCATTCCGCGAACCCAAGGATATCCCGGAATCTGTGATGGAAGGCAGCGGAGCAGCTGCCAAAGCATCTCAACTCCTTGCTCCTTCCCGGCATACGCTGGCCGTCACCCAGGAATACCCCGAGGAACGATCCGTCGCGGGAGAAGAACCACGCATTGGAGTTTTCGTATGCCATTGCGGCAGCAACATCGGCGGCTATCTGGATGTCCCGGATGCAGCAGAATATGCTGGAACGCTGCCCCACGTAGTGCTGGCCGAGAACAATCTCTATACCTGCTCCCAGGATACGGTTGCCCGCATCATCGAAAAGACCAAGGAACTCAACCTGAACCGGGTCGTGGTAGCCTCCTGTACACCCATCACTCATGAACCTCTCTTCCAGGATGCGATCCGCCAGGCGGGTTTGAACCCCTATCTGTTCGAGATGGCCAATATCCGAAACCAGTGTTCCTGGGTCCATTCCACCGATTGGGACAAAGCCACTGAAAAGGCAAAGACCTTGATCAGGATGGCTGTCGCTAGGGCTGAAAAACTGGATCCGGTCGAAATCAGCCAGGTGTCGGTTTGCCAGGAAGCATTGGTGATCGGCGGCGGGGCAGCGGGATTGAATGCCGCCCTTAATCTGGCCGGACAGGGATTCCCCGTCCATATCTTGGAGCGCAAGGATCGCTTGGGTGGAAACCTGGCCCAACTGCGCTATTTCCCAACAACCCGCCAGGACCCAGTCGAGACCCGGCCAGCTGAGTACCTCCGGCGCATTCTCGACCAGGTGGAGTCGAACCCGTTGATATCTGTATACCTCAACGCTGAACTGCTTGAAACAGAAGGTTTCAAAGGCAATTTCACCTCTACCGTGCACCACGGCCAGGAAGTGATCACTATCCAGCATGGTGTGATCATCATAGCCACGGGAGGTGTCGAGTATAAAGGGGAAGAGTACCAGTACGGGAAATCCCCTCATATCAAGACCCAACAGGAGTTTGAGACCTACCTGGGCGACTTCCTACCGGATAGCGATGACACATCTGCCCGGGTATCACCAAGCGATCTGCCAGACCGGGTTACCATGATCCAGTGTGTGGGACCTTCTGAAAAATACTGCAGCAGGATCTGCTGCACGACCGCTTTGAAGAACGCGCTCAAACTCAAAGAGCTTAAACCAGAAGCGGAGATCACTGTCCTTTACCGCGATATCCGGACCTACGGATTCAAGGAGCGGGTTTACACGGAAGCCCGTGAAGCAGGCATCCGTTTCATCCATTTTGAATTTGACAGGAAGCCAGAAGTAGAGATCCCCGCTGGCAACCAGGCAGACCCCAATCTCCTGGTGCGGATCTTCGAACCGGTCCTCCAGCGTGAAGTCCACCTGCCAACAGACTTGCTAGTACTCTCCAACCCGGTGGTTCCCGATCCCGGCACCAAGAATCTTGCCAACCTGCTGAAATGCTCGACCGACATGGATGGATTCTTCATGGAAGCCCACGTCAAACTGCGCCCTGTCGATTTTGCTGCCGATGGGGTGTTCATGGCTGGGATGGCCCACTATCCTAAATTCCTGAATGAAACCATCGCCCAGGCCCAGGCAGCAGCATCCCGGGCAGCTCTGGTGCTCTCACAGGAAAAGATTCTGACCAATTCCCGGGTAGCGCAGGTCGATCCCGCAAAATGCGTTGGCTGCTTGACCTGTGTCCGGATCTGCCCCTATCACGTTCCGCGGATCTCTCACGACCTGGTAGGTGTCGGTGGGATCATTGGTGCCGCATTCATCGAAGCAGCAGTCTGCCATGGATGCGGTTCCTGTGCGTCCGAATGCCCGGCACAGGCGATCCAGGTCCGCCACAGTACTGACGTCCAAACCATCGATAAAGTCAATGCCCTGCTAATGAACATCGACTAAGGAAGAACTGGAATCCATGAACGATACCTTTTGTCCAGACATAATCGCCTTCTGCTGCCATTACTGCGCCTATGCTGCAGCCGATCTGGCAGGGTCCATGCGCCTGAGCTACCCACCTTCCATCAAGATCATCGAGATGCCCTGTACCGGGAAAGTCGATCCCGTCTACGTGATGGACGCCCTGGAAGCAGGTGCAGACGGTGTGCTGGTGGCGGGTTGACTGCCCGGCGACTGCCATTACCTGGAAGGTAATCTCCAAGCCCGCCGAAGAGTAGAGCACATCCGAGACTTATTGGGTACAATTGGGTTAGAAGGTCAGCGCATTCAGATGATCAATGTATCTGCTGCAATGGGGGGGCAATTTGCCTGGTCAGCAGCAGAGTTTACTGAAGAAATAAGAAGACTAGGACCAAATCCTCTCAAGGATAAATAACACCGCTCCCACATTGGCCCCTCTACGCTGCCGTCGCCGGATTGGTTCACTGGAGGGTTAGATGAAAGAGAACCTCAGTATTCTTGTCGTGGATGACGATCCAGATATCCTTGACGGCATCCTGATGATCCTGGAATCACAGGATTATCGGCTCCGGACTGCCAGGGACGGGATCCAATGCCTGGAACTGCTCAAAGAGGAAATCCCGGACCTGCTCATCCTGGACCTGCTGATGCCGCGAATGGACGGCTGGGGAGTGATCAGGGAAGTCAGGAAGGATTCCAGGTACCAGGACATGCCGATCATGATCCTGACCACAGTGATCGAGGATGCCAGCCGGCGCAGGTATGAACTGGAAACCGGTTATGCCATGGATATCCAGGCATATATTGAGAAACCCGCCAAGCCAACCGAACTGCTTGCCTCCGTGGAAAAACTTGCTTCATGGAAGAAATAAATGCCTCCTGTACGTTAATGGCAGAGCGCCTTGGAAAATCCCAGGTCTTTCAAGGGCTGCCTGAAGCGGATCTGCTGGAGATCGCCAAGTTCTGTTCAGAAGAGGTCTATCAGGATGGACAGACGATCTTTGTTGAAGGAGAGCCAGCAACAAAAATGCTGATCGTCGAGAGGGGAAAGCTTGCCGTCGAGAAGAGAATCCAGCTCGGACGGCATTCGACACCCCGCAACGCCACCATCGCCTATGTCAACCCAGATGAAGCAGCTGGATTCTCGAGCATCACCTCGCCCCATCATCATACGGGAACGGTTGTTGCAGTGGAACCTACCAGGGTCTGCTCCATCGATGGGGCGAAATTGGCGAAGTACCTCGATGATCATCCAGAAGTTGGATTAGTGGTCATCAGCGCCATAACCAGGCTTGTGCGAGGCCGCTATCAAAGCGCTACAAATACGCTCACCTACTTCCTTTCCATTGTTTCCCACGAACTGCGAACACCTTTGGCAGCGGTTGAGAACTATCTTCAAACCATCCTGGGAGGTTTCGCAGGGGAACTGAACGACAAACAGAAACGGATGCTTAACCGCTGCATCATCCGGGTGACCGATCTTTCGGGCTTGATCAGCGACGTGGTCGATCTGGCTCGCATGAGGCCGGAACAGATCCAATCCGATTTTGAATGGTTCGATCCGGGAGAGGTCGGCAGGGAATCAATCGAGGACACCCGTTTGGCAGCCACTGAGAAGGACATCCAGATCAAGGTCACACCACCTTCAGAGTTCAAGCCCATCGTCGGCAGCCGCAGGAGAATGCGCCAGGTATTCACCAACCTGCTCAACAATGCCATCAAATTCTCCCCGGAGGGATCCTCGGTTCTCTTCAAAGCTTGGTACGATAAGGACCAACTCGTGTTCCTCGTGGAGGACAGCGGTCCCGGGATACCACCCGCTGATCTTCCCTACATCTTTACCGATTTCTTCCGAGCCAGTAATGTCGGAGATGTACCTGGCGCTGGATTAGGTTTATCCATCGCGAAGAAGATCATGGACGCCCACCAAGGGGACATCGTTGTTGAAAATCTCAAGGATGAAAGCGGGGCGATCAAAGGGAGCAGATTCAGCGTCTATATCCCACTTGACCTCAGCACACCTGAAATGCGCAGGAGAGAATGGATGCCCTGATTTGACCTCCTATTTTATTTAGTAGATGGACCGGGTGACAACCATGGATAACAACTCCATACCTAGCTCATCCATCGCTCCTAACAATGATCCCGTACATTCTGGTTTGGAAAATGAACTGATCGGCTCCGTTCTTGTCGTGGGGGGCGGGATTGCTGGTATGCAGTCAGCTCTCGACCTGGCAGACCAAGGATTCAAGGTCTATCTTGTCGAAAGACAGTCAGCCATCGGGGGGAAAATGGCTCAGCTGGATAAGACCTTCCCCACCAACGACTGCGCCATGTGCAACATCAGCCCGAAATTGGTCGAGACTGGGCGCCATCCCAATATCGAGATCATTACCAATGCTACTATCCATCAAATATCAGGGCAAAAAGGCAATTTTTCGGTTAGGATCTGGCAGGAACCGCGCTATATCGATATCGATAAATGTGTGGCCTGCAATGATTGCGTAGAAGCCTGCCCGGTTCTTGTCCCGGACCTGTTCAATGAATTCCTGGTTAGCAGGACCGCGGTCTATAAGCAGTACCCCCAGGCCATACCCAATGCCTATGCCATTCAAAAAGCTGGGATCGCTCCCTGCCGGGATGCTTGCCCCACCGGGCAGCGCGCCCAGGGTTATATCGCCTTGATCCGCGAGGGACGCTGGGAAGATGCCCTGCGGGTGATCAAGATGGACAATCCCTTCCCAGGCATCTGCGGGCGAATCTGCAACCACCGTTGCGAGGATGCCTGCAACCGGGGCAAACTCGATGAACCGATCAATATCCGGGCTTTGAAGAGATTTGTGACCGACAAGGTCTACGAGTCGCCCCGCCCTACCATTCCACCAGCCGAGATCCTCCACCCGGATCAGGGAGTGGCCGTCATCGGCGCTGGACCCTGTGGGCTGACCGCTGCTCAGGACATCATCCAGGGCGGATATCCAGTCACCGTCTTTGAAGCCCTACCGGTCGCCGGAGGAATGCTCCGGGTCGGTGTGCCGGAGTATAGACTGCCGGCAGAGATCGTAGATCGGGAGGTCCAGGATATCATCGATCTCGGAGTCGATTTGAGGTTAAACCACCGAGTCGATGATCTGGATCAGCTCTTCCAGGATGGTTTCCGGGCGGTCTTGATAGCAGCCGGAGCCCATGAAGGCATCCGGCCTTCTATCCCGGGTTCAAAACTGGATGGGGTGCTGGTAAGCACGAATTTCCTGCGGGATGTTCGCCTGGGACAATCTCCGAACCTGGGAGATAAGGTGGTGGTCGTTGGCGCGGGGGACGTGGCCATGGACGTCGCCCGGACTGCCAGGCGCCTTGGCTCGGAAGTCCATGTCGTATACCGCAGACGAGCCCTGGACGCCTCAGCAGGTGAGGAAGAGATCCGCCATGCCCGCGAGGAAGGCATCCAGTTCCATTTCCAAACCAGCCCAACAGAGATCATAGCTGGAAACCCCGGCGGCCTGTCCGGCATCTGGTGTGAGGAGACAGAACCGGGAGTGATCGATAAGTCTGGCCGTCCAAAGCCCGTCCCCATCCCGGAGTCCAAATATTTCCTTCCCTGCAACACGGTGATCTTTGCCGTTGGCCAGCGGGCCGGCCTGGCGTTCATCCCGGATGACGCCGGTGTGGGCATCACGGGGGAAAACACGATCGCCATCAATCCCAATACTTTCGCTGCCACCCGGGAAGGTGTGTTCGCGGCTGGAGACAGCATCTTCGGCACTGCATTCGTGATCGAAGCCATTTCCAGCGGCCATACCGCGGCTCGTTCGATCATCCGCTACCTGGAGGGAAAGCACCTGGAACCTGCCAGGAAGGCTCCCCTGCCAGTGGTGGAATTATCCCAGGCGGATATCGAGGAACGGGTCGCCAGGGGTGAGATCGAGCGCAAACCGAGGGTTCCCCTGCCGGAGATCGATCCCGCTTCTAGGGTTGACAATTTCCAGGAAGTCGTGGGTGGTTATGATGAAACCAGGGCCAAGGAGGAGGCTGCCCGCTGCCTGGCCTGCGGAATCTGCTCCGAGTGCATGTCCTGTGTCTTCGCCTGCGGGACCGACGCCATCGACCATGATATGGTAGCGAGTGAGAGAACCCTGCAAGTCGGGGGGATCATCCTTGCACCGGGCTATCAGGTATATCAGCCGGAGAAGAAGCAGGAATTTGGCTACGGCCGCTTCCCCAATGTCCTCACATCCTTGCAGTTCGAGCGCCTCCTGTCTGCCTCGGGACCGACCCTGGGCCATATCCAACGCCCCTCTGATGGGGATCTCCCACGAAAGATCGCCTTCCTGCAGTGTATCGGCTCACGGGACCAGGAACATCCCTACTGTTCTTCGATCTGCTGCATGGCGGCTACCAAGGAAGCGCTGATCGCCAAGGACCACCACCCTGAACTGGAGATCCATATCTTTCTCCAGGATCTGAGAGCCTTTTCAAAAGGCTACCTGGATTATTTCCATCGGGCCCGGGACCAGTACAGCATCCACTATCATCGCTGCCGGATCTCCGGGATCTCCGAAACTCCCCAGGGCCATCAATTAATACTCAATTTTCCCGAGGAAGGAACTGCGTCGATGCAGCAGGAGATCTTCGATATGGTCGTGCTGTCGGTCGGGATGGAGATACCGTCCCATGTCCAGATCCTGGGACAGCAGTTGGGCATATCTCTATCGGAGTCCGGATTCTGCCTGTGCGATTCCAGCGAGCCGCTCCAGACCAGCCTGGAAGGTGTATTCACGGCTGGGGCATTCCGCGGTCCCAAGGACATACCAGAATCGGTCATCGAAGCCAGCGGGGCAGCGGGGGCAATTGCCTCCTACTTGGGTCAGGTCCGGGGGACACAGACCCGCACCCGCGCCTATCCTGAAGAGCAGGACACCAGCTGTCAGCCGCCACGAGTGGGTGTTTTCATCTGCCACTGCGGATCCAACATCGCCGGGTACCTCGATGTTGAGGAAGTCACCAACTATGCCTCTACGCTGCCGCAGGTCATTCACGCCGAATCGAACCTATACACCTGCTCCCAGGACAGCATCAAACACATCACAGAAACGGTCAAGGAGCGGGAGATCAACCGGGTTGTCGTAGCCAGCTGCACCCCCCTGACCCACCAGCCCTTATTCCAGGACAGCATTCGCGACGCCGGATTGAATCCCTTCCTGTTCGAGATGGCGAATATCCGCAACCAATGCTCCTGGGTCCACTCAGGAGACAATCCGGCTGCTACCCAGAAAGCCAAGGATCTGGTGCGAATGGCAGTTGCCAAGGTCATCCGCCATTCCGCCCAGCGGACGATTGACGTTCCGGTCCAAAAGAACGCCTTGATCGTCGGAGGCGGTGCGGCAGGGATGACAGCGGCTCTCAGCCTGGCTTCCCAGGGATTCCCGGTCCACCTCGTCGAACGTGAATCCGAATTGGGAGGGCAGCTCAGGAATCTCTACACACCACTGGGAGAACAGGACCCGCAGGTCATACTGACCAATCTGCTTGATAGGGTTGAAGCGCAGCCGCTGGTGAAAGTCCACACCTGTTCGAGGGTCGTTGGGACCAGCGGCTTCAAAGGGAATTTCACCAGCCAGCTGGAGACTGCAACAGGTGAGATCGTCAGCATCCGCCATGGAGTGACCATCCTCGCTACCGGGGGGCAGGAATATCAGGGACCAGAATATGGCTATGGGAGCCATCCGGGAATCATCACCCAGCAGATACTGGAAAGGAAGCTGAGAGAGGGGAGCTTAGGCGATGTCCTGCCGGCTGATGGTTCCCTGGTGATGATCCAGTGCGTTGGTCCAGCAGAACAGTACTGCGGCAGGATCTGCTGCACCACTGCCCTCAAGAACGCTGTCGCTCTCAAAAAGCAATTCCCCCAACTCAGGATCCAGGTCCTGTACAGGGATATCCGGGTTTACGGTCAGAATGAAGAGCTTTACACCGAGGCCAGGTCGCGAGGTGTCCTGTTCTTCCGCTATGACGATCAGACAAAACCGCAGGTGTCCAGCAACGGAGGTCTTGTCATCCATTCCCGCGATCTATCATTGGGCCGGGAGATCCTCCTCCACCCGGATCTGCTAGTCCTGTCAATGCCCGTGGTTCCCCGTCCGGATATGGAATCCGTCGCCCAGCTCTTCAAAGTCTCCCTGGATCAGGATGGATTTTTCCTGGAAGCCCACGTCAAGCTGCGCCCTGTTGATTTCTCCACGGAAGGTCTGTACCTGGCAGGGATGGCACACTATCCCAAGCTTGCCGAAGAAAGTATCATCCAGGCCCAAGCAGCAGCTGGCAGGGCTTCCATCGTGCTCAGCAAGGAAACCCTGAAAGCAGGAGGCAGTGTCGCGGTCGTCTCCCAGGAAAAGTGCACCGGCTGTTTGACCTGCGTTCGGGTGTGCCCCTTTGAAGTTCCCATCATTCAGCCTGATGCCCGAGGAGTGGGAGGATTGGCGGGAGCAGCCTATATCGAACCCGCTGTCTGCCAGGGATGCGGGATCTGCGTTGGGGAGTGCCCGGCCCGGGCCATTGATCTTATGTACTACACGGAATCCCAGCTGAAAGCCAAGGTGTCTGCCCTGCTCCATCCAGAGTTGATTACCTTGCAATCGATGTGAAAAGAAGTGATTAACGTCAGCATGCCGGATTGATGGCATTGGAGTATAAATCCAATGGAAAAAAATGCAGACCAGACCCAAATCATAGCTTACTGCTGCAAGCACTGCGCTTATGCAGCAGCAGATCTAGCCGGGGGACTTCGGATGCAGTACTCTCCGGCGGTAAAGATCATTGAGCTCCCCTGCACCGGGAGAATGGACGTACTAACCCTCCTGGAGGCTTTCGAGCAGGGTGCAGATGGGATCCTGGTAGCAGGTTGACTGCCTGGGGACTGCCATTACCTGGAAGGTAATGCCCACGCGAAAAATAGAGTAAAATACCTTAAATCGATCCTGGAAAGTATCGGGGTCGAACCTGACAGGGTAGAGATGGTGAACGTTTCCGCAGCCATGGCTTCGGAATTCACCAGGCTGACTGTAACGATGCAGGACAAATTAGTGGAGTTGGGACCCAATCCCCTGAAGTAGAGTTCCTGAAGCCACCAAAACAAACTGCTTTACCAGTTGGTACAAACAGTAGCAGAGGAGAAAAGTATGATCACCGGCGAACAAAAATCACTCGAGGAAATCCAAGGTCTGCTTGGTGATGCCGAAAAAGTACTGGTTGTCGGCTGCGGTACCTGCGTCACAGTCTGTTTTGCAGGAGGATCCCGGGAAGCCCAGATCCTCTCCTCCTCCCTGCGGATGGCCTCTAAGATCAAGGACCATCCCCAGCAAGTAACCGACGTCACTGTCCAGCGCCAATGCGAATGGGAATACCTGGACGAGATCGAGAAGGAGATCGGCGAAGCGGATGTGGTCCTTTCCCTGGCCTGCGGGATCGGTGTTCAGGCAATTGCCGAGCATTTTCCAAACACCTGGGTTGTACCCGGGCTTAACACGACTTTCCTGGGGATCCCAGTCGAGCAAGGGGTCTGGGAAGAGCGCTGCGCGGCTTGTGGGGACTGCATTCTCGGGTTGACTGGGGGAATCTGCCCCATCGCCCGCTGTTCCAAATCCCTTCTGAATGGACCCTGCGGAGGATCCGAGGACGGCCACTGTGAGGTCGATCCTGACATCCCCTGCGCCTGGCAGCTGATCTTTGACCGCCTGACTGCGATGGGTAAACAGGAAGTGCTCTTGGAGCTGCAGACACCCAAGAACTGGCGCGTATCCAGGGACGGTGGACCCCGGAAGATCATCCGGGAAGACCTGCGGCTGATTTCTGACGAACTTGAAGCCTAGCTTGGAGGAGATAGCTTGATGAGCGGCAATGACAACGGATACCTGGTAGGTTCCCATCTTGAAAAAATGCTCCGGGCAGGTCACTTCGTCGTAACCGGCGAACTGGGACCTCCCCAAAGCGCTGATCCTGAAGTGATCAAAGAGAAAGCAGCCCTGCTGAAGGGTTATGTGGACGCGGTTAACATCACGGACAACCAGACCGCCATCGTGCGCATGTCCAGTATAGGCGCCGGCACACTGGTGCTCCGCGAAGGACTGGAGCCGGTGATCCAGATGACCTGCCGTGACCGCAACAGGCTTGCCATTCAGGCGGACCTGCTGGGGGCATATGCCCTTGGTCTCCGCAACCTGCTGTGCCTGACGGGCGACCACCAGACATTTGGCAACCATCCCACAGCTAAGAATGTCTACGACATGGACTCACTCCAGATGGTCCAAATGGTCAAGGATATGCGCGACAAAGCTATCTTCCAGTGCGGGGATGAGTTCAAAGGTCAGACCGCCAAGTTCCTGGTCGGTGCGGCTGCTGCGCCGTTTGCTGATCCGCTGGATTTCCGCCCCCTACGCCTGGCCAAGAAAGTCCGCGCAGGCGCTAATTTCATCCAAACCCAGCTGATCTACGATGTGGATGCGTTCGCGTCCTACATGGAAAAGGCCAGGGAACTTGGCGTACATGAACAGGCTTTCATCCTGGCTGGCGTGGGGCCGCTGAAAAGTCCAGGCATGGCCAAATACATGAAGAACAACGTCCCCGGCATCCTGGTCCCCGACGATGTGATCGGCAGGATGACAGAAGCTGGAAAAGAGTGGGAGGGAAAGAAAGCAGCTGATCTCTCTCCTGAAGAGAAGAAAGCCCGCTCGGAGGCCTGGAAATCCGAGGGCATTCAAGTTTGCATTGACCTCATCAAGGAGATCAAGAAGATCGATGGAGTTGCCGGCGTCCATATCATGGCCATAGAATGGGAGGAAGCAGTTGCTCCGATCGTGAAGGGCGCTGGTCTATATCCACGCCCAGAAGTCCAATAGGAAGTTTTTTATCCGTACTTCAAGAGGATAGGTACCATGTCAGAGGCACTCAATAATACGGAACAGCCCACGATCATCATTGACGGGAATCTGGCAGAAAGGATCCGGGAAGAGCTAGGCGAGAACGTCTATCTCTGCTACCAATGTGTCAAATGCACCAGCGGATGCCCGGTTGCGGAATATTTCGACTGGCAGCCAAACCAGATCATGCGCTCGGTCCAGTTGGGGCAGGAAGACATCGCCCTCCAATCAAAAACCCCCTGGCTGTGCTCCTCCTGCCTGACCTGCACAACCCGCTGCCCGCAGGGATTGAATATCACTGCTATCATGGAATTTCTGGCTCGGGAAAGCCTGGCCCGGGGTTTTAAGCCTAAAATACCGGAGACCAACCGTTTCAACAAGGCTTTCATGCGCGAGGTCAACCTGTGGGGCCGCTCCTATGAGCCCGGGTTGATGGCAGAACTGATCTTGCAGAGCCCGAGAACGCTGATCGATGATCTCCAGCTTTATCTGCGATTCTTTCAGAAAGGCAAAGTGGGGCTACTGCCCCACCCGGCAGGAATGCCCTCCAAGAAGAATATCAAACCGAAAGCGAAGGCAGCCGAACGGGTGGCCTACTATCCGGGCTGCTCCCTGGAGACAACAGCCACGGAGTACAACCATTCCACTCTCGAGGTCTGTGAAGCGCTGGATTTTGCCCTGGATGAGCCCAAAGGCTGGATCTGCTGCGGCAGTTCTGCTGCCCACCGGGCTGATCCCAAAGCTGCTCTGCACCTGCCCATGGAAAACCTGGCCCTGATCGAGAAGGAAGGCTACAAGGAAGTCACCATGCCTTGCGCAGCTTGCTTCAACCGCCACAAGGCTGCCCAATTCGAGATCCGCAACCACCCTGAACGAAAAGAACTGGCAGACCAGCTGCTGGACTACGAATATCAGGACGAAGTCTACGTCAGCACGATGATCGAATCCATTTACAAGCATGTCGGTCCGAAAAAGGTGGCTGAAAAAACCCGCAAGCCATTGAAGGACCTGAAAGTAGTCTGCTATTACGGCTGTCTGTTGACACGACCGCCTGAGGTGACTGAATCGGAACATCCAGAGTACCCCATGGACATGGATGAGCTGCTGGAAGCGATGGGCGCGGAAGTCCTGGATTGGTCCTACAAGACCTCCTGCTGTGGCGCCGGGCATGCGCTCTCACGGCCGGATATCGTCGTGGACCTCAGCGGCGATATCATTCAAGGGGCGATTGACCAGGGCGCGGATGCCATCGCGGTTGCCTGCCCCCTGTGCCATATGAATCTGGATGCCAGGCAGTTCCAGATGGAAATCGATCATGAACTCCCCATCCTGTACTTCACACAGCTGATGGCAATCGGCTTAGGCTTGCCTGAAAAATCAGCTGCGCTGAACAAGAATATTGTTGATCCCAGGCCTCTGTTAAGGAACAAAGGCCTCCTGGCATAACAGAACAAGACTGCAAGAGGACGAAGAGATCCCAAGCAGGATCTCTTCGTTTTTTGTTGGCAGGTATAGCAGAAAATCATATAATTCAAGATAAATGTATTAAGCCAGGCTCAGGTCAATTGACATGCGTTTTCAGTTCGTATAAACTAGTTTTGAAGGGCAGGATCAAGATTGACTGCACCTGAAAATTAATCATTTAAGACCCTTATTTCCTCCAAGGAGGTCTCTGTGTATAAAAAACTATTCATCCCTGGTCCAACTCACGTCGATGACGAAATTCTGGAGGCCATGGCCGTTCCCATGATCGGCCACCGGGACTCGCTCTACTCCGATCTGCACGGAGCGGTCGTTGGAAAACTCAAGAAGTTCCTCCATACGGATGGGCATATCTATCTATCCACTTCGTCCTCCACGGGAATGATGGAAGGCTCGATCCGCAACCTGGTCAACAAGAAGGTCCTGATGACCGACTGCGGTGCCTTCTCCAAGCGCTGGGCTGAGATCGCAGAGCTCAACGGCAAGGAGATCGAGGTCATCAAGGTAGAGATGGGACAGGCAATCACGCCAGAGATGGTGGATGAGTTCCTCTCCAAAGGCGGCTTTGAGGCGGTATGCATCACCCACAATGAGACCTCCACCGGTGTTATGAATCCCGTCCAGGAGATCGGCCGGATGGTGCGCGAGAAATATCCCGATGTGATGATCGTGGTGGACGCGGTCAGCTCCATGGCAGGTACCGACATCAAGGTGGACGAGTGGGGGCTGGATGTTGTCCTGGCGGGCACTCAGAAGTGTTTCGCTCTCCCGCCGGGATTATGCGTGGTGACCGTCTCCGACCGGGCTCTGGAGCGCTCAACATCCGTCAAGAACAAGGGCTACTATTTCAACTTCGAGGCCCTGGAGAAGAAAGCCCTTACCAACCAGACACCCGCCACTCCAGCCATCAGCCTGGTGAACGCCCTCAATGTCCAAATGGACCGCATCTTCGTAGAAGGACCCGAGAAGCGCTTCCAGCGCCACCTGGACATGGCTGAACACGTTCGCGCTTGGACCCGCAAGAATTTCGCGCTCTACAGTGATGAGAACTACCTTTCCCCCACTGTGACCAACGTTCATAATACCCGCGAGATCGATGTTCCCGCCTTGAATGGGGAGCTAGCAAAGCGAGGTGCGATGATCTCCAATGGTTATGGTGCCTTGAAAGGCAAATGCTTCCGGATCGCCCACATGGGTGACCTGCAGCTTGCGGATCTCAAGTGGCTTACGGACCAGATCGACGACATCTTAAGCCTGTAAATCCAAAGCAGGCGTTCCTGCCCAGGGAACGCCTGCTTTCTTAATCAATTGAGAGGAAAAATGAAAGTACTGATTTGCGATGCAACGGATCCTAAAGCACTCAAGATCATTGAAGATGCGGGCATTGAGGTTGTCAACCAACCCGACATCACCCCAGAACAACTGCTAGAAACCATCCCGGATTACCCCTGCATGGTTGTTCGCAGCCGAACAAAAGTCACCAAAGAGGTGATCGACGCAGGTACATCCTTGAAAGCTATCGTCAGGGCTGGGGTCGGGGTAGATAATATCGACGTCGCCCATGCCAAAGAAAAGGGCATCCAGGTGCTCAACACGCCAGCAGCGTCGACCCAGTCGGTAGCTGAACTGACTCTAGCTTATCTGATGGCCCTAGCCCGGCAGATCCCCCAGATGACCGCTTCTATGAAGGCCGGAAAATGGGAAAAGAAAGGCTTTGTGGGAATCGAGGTCTCCGGAAAGACCCTGGGGCTGATAGGCTCCGGCCGTATTGGCCGGGCAGTGGCTGACCGAGCTATCGCCCTGGGCATGACCGTGATCGCCTACGACCCATATCTCAAAGAACTGGATCAGGTCCAGCTGGTAGGCCTGGATGAACTCCTTGAGCGTGCTGATTTCATCAGCCTGCATATCCCCCATACGGACGAAACTCACAATATCCTTGATCAAGCCGCGTTCAAGAAAATGAAGGATGGCGTCAGGATCATCAACTGTGCTCGGGGCGGCACGATCGATGAGGACGCTCTCTACCAGGCTATCGTGGACGGAAAGGTTGCTGGAGCAGCCCTGGATGTGTATGCCAAGGAACCCCCCAGCGAATCCAAGCTCTTTGAACTGGATGCAGTGATCGGTTCCCCGCATATCGGAGCTGGCACCAAGGAAGCCAAGGAACGCGTCGGCCAGGAAGCCGCCCAAAAAGTGATTGAGGCCTTGAAAGGATAGATCTCTATGGCGACAATCAAACCCTTTCGCGGCATCCGCTACAACCAGGAGAAGATCGACTCCATCAACAACGTCATCAGCCAGCCGTATGACCGCGTCCGCTACGGACTGCAGGAGAAGTATTACGAACTGAGCCCGTACAATGTGACCCGGATCATCAAAGGCAAAGAGAACGAGGGTGACAATACCGCCAATAATGTCTATACCAGGGCCAGGGATTTCCTGAACCAATGGATCCAGGAAGGTGTTCTGGTCCGCGATGACCAGCCGGCGTATTATGTCTACCATCAGTCCTTCCCGCTGGCATCCGGAGAAACTATCACCCGCAAAGCCTTTATCTGCGCCTTTGAACTCTCCCATTTCGACGAGGGCATTGTGCTGCCGCATGAAAAGACCCACGCCGGACCCAAGGTGGACCGCCTAAATCTCACCCGGGCGACTGAAACCTACTTCGGTAACATCTTCATGCTCTATCCTGATCCGGAGAACCGGATCACAGCCATCTTTGACCAGGCCATCCAAAGAGCCCCAGATATCGAAGCCAAGGAACTCTATGAGAAGGACGTCCTCCACCAGGTCTGGGTTGTCAGCGACCCGGAGGTCGTCAAGGCCGTCAGTCAGGAAATGGCGCCCAAAACCAACCTGATCATCGCTGACGGACACCACCGCTATGAAACTGCGCTGAATTACCAGGCTGAGATGCAGGAGAAGCATCCTGAGGCACCGCCAGAAGCCGGCTTCAACCACCGCATGGTCGCGATGGTCAGCATGAGCGACCCGGGCTTGATCATCCTTCCCACACACAGGCTGATCTTCGACTACCAGAAAATGACCTCGCAAGAGATCCTCCAGCAAGCGAAAGAGTATTTCCAGGTGGAAGAGGTCCCCAGCCGCGCTGCGCTCGAAAATGCGCTGGCGGAGACCGGCCTGGTAAGCGGAGTGCTCGGCTTTGTTTCCTCCCAGGGATTTTATATCTTGAAGCTTGTACATCCCCAGGTGATGGCTGAGCTAGAGCCAGACCGCGTCCAAGCCTGGCGTAGTTTAGACGTCAGCATCCTGCACTCGCTGCTGCTGACCAAGATCATGGAGGTCGATCAATCAGCGATCGATAATCTGGAGAATATCAAATACCTGCGCGAGCCAGACCTCGGGTACGATGAGGTGCAGGGTTCTGACAACGCCTTCTTGTTCATTCTCAATCCCACCCGCATCGAGCAGGTCACAGCCTGTACAGATGCCGGTGAAAAGATGCCCCAGAAATCGACAGATTTCTATCCTAAGATCATCACCGGACTGGCAATGCTCCCAGTCCAGGTAAGCGAGAGGCTGTAAACGCAAAAAGGCGGAGCCTGATCGGCTCCGCCTTTGATTTCCGCACCATGCTCCACTTACTCTTCAATGAAGTTCATCAATATCAAGTTCTTCTGGCAGTCATTGTAGGTGGTCAGGTATATTCGGTCCGAAACAGGTTTTCCATCCAGATTGAAGAGCTGGATCCAGACACTGTTCTGACTGGCGGCTGGAGCGTTAGCTAGCGTTACCTCATATCCACCTGGCCCGTATGCCAGATCGACCTCTGGCTCGGCCAAGGGCATGGTCATTTGCCCCACGACCGCCGCACCGGCCAGCGTCCCGCCCGATTTGATGAGGATGTTCTTCTGCACCACACCGGCACTGTCAAAGACCTGGCCGGCCACTCCCAGCCATTCACATCCCAGGTCAGGGTGCGTGAAATTTGCCAGGTAATGGGGAGTCATGCTCTGCAGGCTGTAGGGAACCGAGGTCCCAGTTGCAGTAGCCCGGGGGGTTGAAGTGGGTTTGGGTGTCTGGGTCTGTGTTTTAGTAGGGGTTGGAGATGGAACTGTCGTATTGACAGGTGTTTTTGAGGGGGGAATTGCCGTCACAGAAGGCTTTGAAGTCGCTGTAGCAGCCCCAGGAGGCGTTGAGGTGGCCTCTGCGGGCTTTTCAGTCGGTGAGGCAGGAGAAGTCTGGCCTGTTTCTGTGGGCAGGTCTGGACCGCCTGTGAAGCGTGGGGTCCGGACAGTCACGGTAGAATCCAAGGGCGGCAGGGTCGGGATCGCCCCACAGGAGGAAAGCAGCAGCGAACCCAAGAGTGCTACCAGGATCAAATCAGCACGTTTCATAATCTCTCTCTTTACAGTTCTTCATATATCAGCATCTGTTCCTTAAATAGTGCAAGTTCCTTGCCACGGACAAGCCGGCGCTGACTTGAAAAACAGTCAAGGATTGACGACTTTCCTAATCAAATGCTACAATCCTTTCGGCTAAATCATTCAATCATGGAGCAGATTCTCAATGGGAGCGCCCCCGTCCGCAACAGAACTTGCAAAACAAAGGAAAGAACAGTTCCGGCAGCTTGTCGCGGAGAACACCACCTATCCCCTCGCTACCATCACTTATCACGGACCATCTCCCTGGAAAGCGACCAAGATCGTAGTCGGGATCCTGGCTGGTGATGACCAAGCGCCAATCATCCGAGAGTGGACCGGCGAGGACATCGCTGATGACGTGGATGCAGCCAGGGAGATCAGCCAATTCGTCAAAGAACACGATGTGGCCCGAGTATTGACCAGCGAATGGGTGTTATCCTGCCCGCATGAAGAAGGCGTCGATTACCCACTGGGTGAGTCCTGCTCCCTCTGCCCGGACTGGTCTTGAAGTACAATCTACAGAAACAGGGAAAGAACTTATGAAAAACATCATTCAAGGGGTCAAAGGCACCCGGGATTTCTACCCAGAGGACAAGGCGGTCAATGCCTGGCTGCACCAGACCATCCGGGAAGTCTCCGAGTCCTTCGGCTACCAGGAATTTGACGGTCCTTTTCTAGAATCCATTGACCTCTACGCAGCGAAATCGGGCGAGGAGCTGGTCAAAGAGCAGTCCTTCGTATTCCCGGATAAAAGCGAGAACCTGATCGCCCTGCGTCCGGAACTGACTCCTTCCTTAGTGCGCATGATCGCCCAAAAACAGCGCCAGCTTTACTATCCACTGCGCTGGTGGTCATTTGGCCCGTTCTGGCGCTATGAAAGCCCCCAGAAAGGCCGCGGCCGCGAGTTCTTCCAATGGAATGCTGACCTGATCGGCGTGGACAGCCCGGAAGCTGACGCGGAAATGGCAGCCCTGATGGTCAGCCTGTTCCGCAAGGTTGGCCTGGGTCCAGATCAAGTGCAGGTTTTCGTAAACAACAGGCGCTTGATGGAAGGAGAACTGAGGGAATTGGGCATCCCGGAAGAGCTGCAGGGAGCAGTGTTCAAGGTCATCGATCACCGCGATAAGCTGGATGATAAGGGCTGGCGGGCTTATGCCCTTGATCAGGGGTTGACAGAGAAGCAATTCACCGGCATTGAAGCACTCCTGGATAACGATCAGCTGTGGAAGAAATCTGCAGAACTTCCCCCCTTCTTCGAAGCCGTCAAAGCCCTGGGTGTGGAAGAATACGTGTCCTTCGCGCCGCGCATTATTCGCGGTTTGGATTATTACACGGGAACGGTCTTTGAAGCCCAGGCGATCTCTTCCGATGTCAGGCGTTCGATCGCTGGCGGCGGCAGATATGACAACCTGATGGCAGACGTAGGAGGTGACCCCCTCCCTGGCGTTGGTTTCGCGATGGGCGACATGGTTCTTATCGTAATTCTGGAAGAACTGGACTTGCTGCCCGCCAAGCGGGGCACCTCCCCGGCAAAGGTCCTGGTCACCGTCTTTGACGAGGATTCCCTGCTGGCATCCTATCAGCTGGCAGCGGAACTCAGGTCTGCAGGCCTGGATGTGGTCAGCTACCCTACTGCGGATAAACTGGGGAAGCAGTTCCGCCACGCTGACCGGATTGGCGCCAGGCTGGCCATGGTTTTGGGACCAGATGAGATCAAAAGCGGGACAGTGGCTGTTAAAGATCTCTCCAGCGGAGAGCAGACAACTACCTCCCGTGACAGCGTGAGCAAGGCTGTCCTGGAGTTGCTTGATAAGCCCCCAGCCGCGTGATATAATTTTCTACTGAATGGCGAGAGTAGCTCAGTTGGCAGAGCACCGCACTGTGGATGCGGCTGTCGCGGGTTCAAGTCCCGTCTCTCGCCCAAGTAAAACCGGCTGTCCAGCCGGTTTTTTTTATGGGTAATCCATAAACTCAAGTCTGATCGATCTCCGCGAACAGGTCACGCCCCGACAGACGGGCTGTTAGAAAACGCCAGATCACCTTTCCCGGCGTCAGCCACTTGATGCGAGCTCCGTTGCGGGTATTCTGGAGGACTTTTTCAGCCAGGAAAGGCGTCACCGTCTCGACTTTATCAGCCAGGATATTGAAAATCCTCCGGGCACTCTGCCATTCACCCGGGTCCCTGCCTTCGTACTGTTTCAGGATCAGGTCCGTCAGCACCATTCCCGGACTGAGCGCTCCAACGATCACGCCAGTCCCTTCCACTTCGGCAGCCAGGCTATCTGTAAGATAATTCAGAGCACTTTTCGAGGTCCCGTATAAGGTCAGCCCTTCTACCCTGCGTCCATCACTTCCCAATCCTTCCATGTTATAGAAGGCCCCCCACCCTTGCTTCATGAACCCTTCTAGGGCGACCCGGGCGCCGTACATCGCCCCGGTGATATTGGTTCCGACCAGCTCAGCAATGCGTTTCTGATCGAGCTCCCAGAACTTTGTCTGGGGGGTAGCAATGCCGGCATTATTGATCCAGATATCCAGGCTTCCGAACTTTACCACAGCGAAATCCCACAGCGCTTGCACCTCGCTGTAATCCTGCATATCACAGGGAATTCCGTCAGCTGACCCGTCGGGAAATTGATCCCGGAGGAAATCCAGGGCTCGGTCCAGGCTTTCCTGGGACCGGCCGCAGACCACCACCTTCTGCCCTAAGCGCAGGAAATTCTCAGCCAACCCCAAACCGATACCCCGTGTGCTGCCAGTGATGACGATCGTTTTCAACTCACACCTCGTTCAAACTGCCTTATGGATGACCCAATCACTAATATTTATACCGGAATCGACCGATTTCCGCATCCTCAAAGCACGGACCAGGCCACTGGCTTGACTTGAAGTGGAAAATTATCTACAATTAAGTGGTCAGACCTCTTACCACTTAGGCGGCTACCATGGATCCTTCTCCCCCCAGAAAACCGGCCGAGTTCGCGGAATCCCAACTCCTGGACGCTATCCTGGATGGCACCTACCCAGTCAACAGCACTCTCCCCAACGAACGCGACCTCGCCGACCAGCTGGGGATCACCCGCCCTACCCTGCGGGAAGCCCTCCAAAGATTAGCCCGGGACGGCTGGCTGGATATCCAGCAGGGAAAATCAACTCGAGTCCGCGACTACTGGAAAGAAGGACGGCTGGCAACCCTCTCCGCCCTCGCCAGCTCACCACATCATCAATCCCCTGATTTTGTTGCCTATTTACTGGAGATCCGCCTGCTGCTAGCACCGACCTATGCGCGGCAGGCTATCGAAAATGCCAACGGCCAGATCGCGGACCTGCTCCAGGACGCGGAATCCCTGGATCAGGTCCCTGAGGCATACGCGTTATTTGACTGGAAGCTGCACCACTCCCTGACTGAACACGCCAGTAATCCTATTTTTCAGCTGCTGCTGAATGGCTTTCGAGAGATCTATTCCCACATGGGCCGGACATATTTCTCCTTTCCAGAATGCAGGGCAGAATCTCGCAAGTTCTATCAAGCGCTGAAGACTTGTGCAGAAACAGCTGACCTGCCAGGTACAGAGGATCTGCTCCGGAAAACCATGCAGGGAAGCTTGAATCTCTGGCTTCGCTTGGGGAGTTCATGATATGAAAAGATGGAACGGCTGGGGAAATACCCAGACCCATTATCCACTGCCTGAATCTGCCGAGGACTACCTCCGACTGAGATTGGGAAGCCTGCCCAGCCTGCAGGACGCGGAGCTGCAAACCATACTCAACACCGTACCGCAATCTTCCCTGCCGGACCACCCCCTGATCCAGGTCGATCCGGAAATCCGCCTAAGGCATTCCCGCGGTCAAAGCCTTCCCGATTGGGTAGCTCTCAATTATGGCCGGATCGCTGCCTTTCCTGATGGAGTTGCCTTTCCAGAGAATGAGGATCAAGTGGCAGGTCTCCTTGAATTCGCCCGCGGATCGGGCGCCCATGTGATCCCTTTCGGCGGGGGTTCCAGCGTAGTTGGACATATCAATCCCCGCTCCCAGGACAAGCCTACCATTACACTGTCCCTGGAAAAAATGGACCAGCTGCTTGATATCGATCGCACAAGCAAGCTAGCTGAGTTCCAAGCCGGGGTGGCAGGACCTGCCCTGGAAAGGCAGCTTGCAGCCCAGGGCTTCATCCTGGGCCACTTCCCGCAGTCCTTTGAGTACTCCACTCTGGGAGGCTGGATCGCAACCCGTTCTTCTGGGCAGCAATCCATTTATTACGGACGGATCGAGGATCTCTTTGCTGGGGGTCAGGTAGCGACGCCGGAGGGATTCCTGGAACTGCCAGTCTATCCAGCCTCGGCAGCTGGGCCGGATCTACGCCAACTGGTGCTGGGATCTGAAGGCCGCCTGGGAGTCATCACCAAGGCCACGGTCCGCATCAGGAAACTTCCCCAGCAGGAAGGGTTTTACGGGGTGTTCTTCCCTTCCTGGGAAGACGGCTGCCAGGCTGTCCGCCAGATCGCTCAATCTGGGATCCCGGTTTCCATGCTGCGGCTCAGCAATCCTCAAGAAACCGAGACAACTCTGATCCTCTCTGGTAAATCGTGGATCGATCTGGCAGACCGTGGTCTGCGCTTGATAGGGATGGGAGGAGAGCGCTGTCTGCTGATCTTCGGCGCAACCGGGAGATCCGCCCAGGTAACTTCTATCCGCCGCCAAACTGCCCAGATCTGCCGCTCCCACGGCGGCCTGCAGGTCGGGTCTATCGTTGGCCATACCTGGGAGAAAAGCCGCTTCATTTCCCCTTATCTGCGGAATACTCTCTGGGTAAAAGGAATCGCTGTGGATACCCTGGAAACCGCCCTGCCCTGGTCGCAGGTCAAAGAAGCCTCACAAGCCATCCCAGAATCGATCACTCACGCGGCCCAAAATTATCAAGAGCAGGTCCTGGTAATGACCCACCTCTCCCACATTTACCCGGATGGAGCCAGCATCTACACCACTTACCTGTTCCGACGTGATGCAGATCCCGACCGACTGCTTGAAGTCTGGGACGCGATGAAAGACGCAGCCAGCCAGCAGATCCAGGCCTTGGGCGGCACCATCAGCCATCAGCATGGAGTTGGCCTGGACCATAAGCGCTATCTTCCCGCCGAAAAAGGTCTGTTAGGGATATTGGCTATACGCAACTCGATGGAGACTTTTGATCCTGATCGGATCCTCAATCCCGGTAAATTATATGATGACCAGGAGGATTGACATGAGGCTGAACACTTCCCGATGGGTGAGTTACTCATGACCTGGACCAGCGGCTGGCGCGAACGCGCCTGGGCTGAGCTGGATCGACCCTGGGACCTGCTGGTGATCGGGGGCGGGATCACTGGCGCCGGAGTCTTCCGCCAGGCAGCTGATGCCGGACTGCAGGCTCTGCTGGTGGATGCAGGGGATTTTGCGTCGGGAACCTCCAGCCGATCCTCCAAGCTGGTCCATGGGGGCTTGCGGTACTTAAGGACCGCCCAGCTGCGCTTGACCCTGGAGTCCGTCCGGGAGCGTGAATATCTGCTGCGCGCGGGACGGGGGCTGGTCACTCCCCAGGGTTTCTTATATGCCAGCCTGAAGGGTGATCACCTGCCCAACTGGATATTCGGTTTGGGGTTGTGCGCCTACGACATCATGGCTCGTCAATGGCAGCACCGCGCCTACGACCCGCGGGCCATGCAGGAGCTCTGTCCCTCCCTCAACTCACCTGCGCTGCAGGGAGGCTACCGCTATTTTGATGCCCAGACCGATGACGCCCGCCTGGTTCTCAGACTGATCCGCGAGGGAGTGGATCTGGGGGCACTGGCACTCAACTATACCCGAGTCATAGACCTGCTGCGGACCGCCGACGGTCGGGTGCGTGGCGCGGTGCTCGAGGACAGGTCCGGCGAGATCGGTCAGACAATTGAGGTCCAGGCCCAAGTGATAGTCAATGCAACAGGTGTATGGGTTGACCAACTTCGGGGTTTGCTGGATCGTCCACCCCGCATGCGCCCCCTGCGCGGCAGCCATCTGGTACTGCCCCTTGAAAGGCTGCCCCTGAATCGGGCAGTCACCTTCCTGCACCCGCAGGACGGCCGCCCGGTATTTGCCATTCCCTGGGAAGGAGCCATTGTGTTTGGCACTACGGACATCGATCACCAAGGGCAGCTGGCATCCAACCCAGCCATCAGTCGTGGAGAACAAGATTACCTGCTCAGTGCCCTGCAGCACGCCTTTCCAAGCCGGGGTCTTACTGAAGACGATATCCTGGCAACCTTTTCAGGATTGCGGCCTGTGGTCAATACCGGAAGGGCTGATCCATCCAAGGAATCAAGGGAATACGCCATTTGGGATGACAGCTGCTTGATCACAGTGGCTGGTGGAAAGCTGACAACCTTCCGCTTGATGGCCCGCGATGCGCTGAAAAGAGCCTGCAAACACCTTCCGGGCAGCCATTACCAGCGGCGCAGGCCAGCCTTGACACCGCCACCCAGCGAGGTCGCCTCTCTAGTACTGGAAGAAAGCTTCTCACCATTCCAGCAGACGCGTCTGCTCAGCCGCTACAGTGGGGCGGTGCTTTCCAGGATGCTGACCGATGGCGCAAGGAACCAGGAAGAGATACCCGGGACTCCTTATACCTGGGGCGAGCTGGGATCGCTTGCTAGCCAGGAAGCAGTCGTCCATCTCGACGATCTGCTGCTGCGGAGGCTCCGCCTGGGGCTGCTCTTACCGAAAGGCGGCGAAGTACACCTGGACCGCGTAGGTGAGATTATCCGACGCGAGCTGGGCTGGTCGATGGAGCGCTGGAACCAGGAGGCCGCGGACTATAGAGATTTGATTCAGCGATCCTACAGCCGGGCTGATGGGTCAGCCCCTCCAGTCATACTCCTCCAACCCCAACCGGCAGGAAGCGCTGTACAATAAAAGAAATAATCTGAGAGGTAGTCAAAGAACACAGAAAATGTCTGAAAACCTGCTGGCAATAGACAATGGCACCCAGAGTGTCAGGGCCTTGATCTTCAATCCTCGCGGGGAACTGCTGCACCTGAAGCAGATCCCCATCGAACCATACTACTCCTCCTCCCCTGGCTGGGCAGAACAGGATCCAGAGCTGTTCTGGAAGGCTGTCTGCCAGGCCTGCCAGGGTTTGTGGAATGATGGCGCCAACCCGGCCAGCCTGGCTGCTGCCGCATTGACCACGCAGCGGGCGACAGTGGTCAACGTCGACAGGAACGGTACCCCGCTGCGCCCTGCGATCGTCTGGCTGGACCAACGCCGGACGGAAGGGCTCAAACCAGTCAGCGGGTTATGGGGAGCCGCCTTCAAGCTAGCAGGCGCAGCCGGCACGGTTGCCTATCTGCAGGCAGAAGCAGAAGCCAACTGGATCCGCACCCAGCAGCCAGAGATCTGGTCTGCGACCCACAAATACCTGTTCTTATCTGGATTCCTGACCCACCGGCTTACCGGGCAGTTTGTTGACTCAGTCGCCTGCCAGGTAGGCTATGTCCCCTTTGATTACAAGAGCCAAGCCTGGTCAAAACCCTGGGATTGGAAATGGCAGGCGGTGCCCATCGAGCCCCACATGCTACCGGACCTGGTGCCTGTTGGCGGGTTATTGGGTGAGATCACACCCCAGGCCGCGCAAGCCAGCGGACTGCCAGCGGGTCTGCCGCTGATCGCAGCTGGTGCGGATAAAGCTACGGAAGTCTTAGGCGCTGGCTGCCTGTCACCTGAACTGGGCTGCTTGAGCTACGGCTCGGCGGCGACCCTGAACACCACTCACAAGAACTACATCGAGATCATACCGCTGATACCTCCCTATCCTGCCGCCATCCCCGGCGCCTACAGCCTGGAGATCCAGATCTATCGGGGTTACTGGATGGTGTCCTGGTTCAAACAGGAGTTCGGCCTGCGGGAGCAAAAGCTGGCTGAAGACCAGGGCATCCAGCCCGAAGACCTTTTCGACGACCTGGTCCACGCTGTCCCCCCCGGATCAGATGGGCTTGTCCTCCAGCCCTACTGGTCCCCGGGCTTGCGCTTTCCTGGCCCGGAAGCCCGCGGAGCCGTGATCGGCTTCAGCGATGTCCACACCAGGGCTCATGTCTACCGGGCTATCCTGGAGGGCCTGGCCTATGCGCTGCGGGAAGCATCTGAGAAGACGGACAAGCGCAGCGGAGTGGCGATCACCCAACTCCGAGTAGCCGGCGGCGGGAGCCAGAGCGACGCCGCCCTGCAGCTGACTGCGGATATCTTCGGCCTGCCGGTCTCCCGGCCCCATCTCTACGAAACCTCCGGCCTGGGGGCTGCTATTGACGCGGCGGTCGGCGCCGGACTCCACCCTGACTTTGACAGCGCGGTGCAGGAGATGACCCGCATCGGGGAGACCTTCCTGCCGGACCCGGCCACCCATGAGATCTACAACGAGCTGTACCACGGGGTATACAAGCGCATGTACCACCAGCTCAAGCCGCTCTACCAGGCCATGCCGAAGCGCTGATTCCCTGCTCGAGGGGACTGATCTTATACCGCAAAGATTGACAAAAAACATCCGGCATAGTACACTTTTCCCGTCCTGGCGAGGTAGCTCAGTGGTAGAGCAGGGGACTCATAAGCCCTTGGTCGT
>JBGCVQ010000127.1:0-6889 GCA_045888315.1 Anaerolineales bacterium
AATACCGGATCATGGTCCGGGCTGTGCTGGTTTCAATCTCCGATTGATCCTCATCAATCCATACCGGAACACCCTGGTTTGAAATTCTCTGGCTGGAAGCGAATCCATCAGGTATCTCATCCTTTCCTTTCTCCGTCCCCCGTCCTCGGTCTTCGGTCGCCTTTCCCGGTCTCTTTTTCCCAGTCAAGTATATAATTAACCCAAGGTGCAGGACCTGTTCACAGCTAACAATCTGCAGCGTTTACCACGAGGTAATACCACCATGAAAGCCATGCTCTTGAAGAAGATCACCAGCCTACAGGAGAATCCCGCTCCCCTGGAGATAGCCGATCTTCCGGTCCCTTCCCCGGGTCCGGGAGAGCTGCTGATGCGGGTCTTGGTCTGCGGGGTGTGCCATACCGAGCTGGATGAGATCGAAGGCCGCACCCCGCCACCCCACCTGCCAGTGGTGCTCGGCCACCAGGTGGTGGGCGAGGTCATCGAGAATAAGGGGGAGGAAGGCCTATTCCAACCCGGCGACCGGGTAGGTGTCCCCTGGATCTACTCCGCCTGCGGTAAATGCGAATTCTGCCGCCAGGGGCTGGAAAACCTCTGCCCGGACTTTAAGGCTACTGGCCGGGACGCGAACGGCGGCTACGCCGAGTACATGGTCGTCCCTGAGGATTTCGCCCACCCTATACCCCAAGAACTCACTGACAGCCAGGCGGCACCTTTGCTGTGCGCCGGAGCCATCGGCTACCGCTCCTTGAACCTAACCGAGCTCAGGAACGGGGGGATCCTGGGGTTGACCGGTTTCGGAGCTTCGGGGCATCTGGTCTTGAAGATGGTCGAGTTCCTTTATCCCGATTCCGAGGTGGTTGTCTTTGCCAGGAGCCCGGAGCAGCGCGATTTTGCCCGCCAGCTGGGGGCAGTCTGGGCTGGCGAGATCGGCGAAAAGCCCCCTAAAGCCCTGGACGCCCTGATCGACACCACCCCAGTCTGGAAGCCGGTCGTGGAAGGGCTGGCCGTCCTCAAGCCCGGCGGAAGGCTGGTGATCAACGCCATCCGCAAACTCCAGATCGACCAGGATTACCTGCTCAAACTGGATTATCCCCAGCATTTATGGATGGAGAAGGAGATCAAGAGCGTCGCCAATGTCACCCGGCGGGACGTGGGAGAGTTCCTGGACCTGGCAGCCCGCATGGACATTCAGCCCCAGGTGGAGGAGTACCCCCTGGAAGAGGCCAACCAGGCTTTGAACGATCTGAAACGCGGAGGGGGAAAAGGCGCCAAGGTGCTTCGGGTATCAGAGGAATCGTAGGGACGATTTCGTTATATAATCCCGTCATAGGTTGCGGGATCTACAGCCTGCTGTGAAGGTTATCATGGAGAAAAACAAAAAGGGACTCTGGGCTCAGATCATCTTCATTCTCTTCATCGGACTGGTGGTGTCCGGCATCGCCGACCAGGAGCTGCTGGACAGCTTGAGAACCATCTGGCAGGAGAGCAACCCTGAGATCCTGTTGGAATACCTCAGCCTGGGTTTGGGTTTCCTCTCCCTGGTCCTCTTCCTGGTCTGGATGGTGGTCCGGGGTATTCAGGGGGAGTGATCTTGTGAGGAGTAAGGAGTAATCAGCAAGCTGTGGCCAGTGAGTCAGCGGCCAGTTTTCAGTGTTGTCACTAGTTTTTTTTCTATCATTGCGAGCGCAGCGCAGACCGGTCCCCACTCCAAACGCCCTGGTGCCTCAATTGACACCCTGACTGCGCTAATCTATACTAAGTGTATTCGATCGAGGCAGTGTTCCTGTGAGGAGATCCCGTGGCGGGGAAGGCGCTCCAGATCCACCTGCTGGGCAATTTCCACCTGGTCTATGACAGCCAACCGGTCAGCGGCCTGGATTCCCCCCGCCTGCAGTCCTTCCTGGCATATCTGATCCTCCACGCCCAAGCCCCCCTGCAGCGCCACCAACTGGCCTTCACCTTCTGGCCCGATTCCAGCGAATCCCAAGCCCGCACCAATACCCGCAATACCCTCTATAAGCTCCGGGAGGCTTTCCCGGCTGCCGACCGCTGCCTGGAGATCGGCTCCCAGACCCTGTGGTGGCAGCCGGAGATCCCCGTCGATCTCGACCTGGAGATCTTCAACCAAGCCGCAGACCGGACCGATCAGACCGGCAGCGGAAAGGACCAGGCTGCCCACATCCAGGCCTTGACCACGGCTGTGGAAGCCTATCCCGGGGACCTGCTGCCCAGCTGTTATGATGATTGGATACTGCCCGAACGGGAGCGCCTGCGCCAGCGCTATCTACTGCTGCTGGAAGAACTGGTTGAAACCCTGGAAGTGGTGGGTGAAGCCGAGCAAGCCCTGCCCTATGCCCAGGAGCTGATCCGCCAGGACCCGCTTCTGGAGAGCTCCTACCAGTTGTTGATATCCATCTTTATCAATTTAGGGGACAAAGCCCGGGCCATGCGGACCTACCATCAATGTGTCGACACCCTCGAAAAGGAACTCGGCCTGGAGCCCACTCAGCAGACCCGTGAGCTGTATCAGGGTCTGCTGGAGCGCGACAAGGAGGCCGTGGAACCTCCCCGAGTGACAGAAAAAGGGGCCCGCCTGGTAGGGCGGGAAGGCCCCTGGCAGGTCCTGCAGGGGGTTTGGACGGAACATAGCGACCAACCCCACATGGCTCTGATCCAGGGTGAAGCGGGGATCGGCAAGACCTATCTAGCTGAAACGTTCCTGCGCTGGGCCAGGCGCCAGGGGGTCAAGACCCTCAAGACCCGCTCCTATCCCACCGCGGGAGAGCTGGCTTACACCCCGGTCGCTGAACTTCTGCGCAGCGAAAGCATCTGCCCTAAATTGGGTTCCCTGGAGAAAAACTGGCTGGTCGAGCTCTCCCGGCTGCTGCCGGAGATCAAGAAAGAGCATCCCGATCTGCCAGAACCGGAAGCCCTGGATGAAAACTGGCAGCGCCAGCGGCTCTTTGAGGCTGCCGCCCATGCATTATTTCTGGGGGAACAAAACCTGGCCATTCTCTTGGATGACCTGCAGTGGTGCGACCGGGAAACGCTATCCTGGCTGGCTTATCTGCTGAAATTTCCCTCCCCCGGGCAGCTGCTGGTGCTGGGAACGATCCGAACAGAGGACCTTTCAACGGAAGGCCGCCTGCCGGTCCTGCTGGGAGAACTGCGGCGCGTGGGCGGCCTGACAGAGATCGATCTCGAACCCCTGAATCCGGAGCAAACCAGCACTTTAGCAACTGATCTGTGGGGAGACGTCCTGGACCGGTCCATCACTGAGCGGCTGTACCGGGAAACCGAGGGCAACCCTTTGTTCGTGACCGAAGTCGTGCGCTCTGGCTACCTGGTGGATCAACCTGGCGGACCGAAGACCCTTCCTCCCAAAATCCAGGCGGTGATCGAAACCCGCTTGAACGCGCTGTCAGCGGATGCCCGGGAGCTGGCCACCATCGCCGCTGTCACCGGCCGCGATTTCAACTACGAGCTGCTGCTCACAGCCGCAGGCGCTCCTGAAGACCAGGTCCTGCAGAGCCTGGATGAACTGTGGGGCCGTCGGGTGATACGGGAGGAGGGATCCGGGGGATACAACTTCAGCCATGATAAATTCCGGGAAGTGATCTACCAGGGGCTGAGCTCCCACCGGCGGATCAACTATCATAAGAAGATCGCCCTGGCGATCGAGGAATCCTCTCGCGATGACCTTGACCGCGCTGCTTCTCAGCTGGCCCACCATTATCAGCTGGCCGGCGACCCGGAGAAAGCCATCGATTATCTGCTGCTGGCCGGGGACAGGGCCCGGACCCTGTTTGCCGGGGAAGATGCTATCGAGTACTACCGGAGAGCATCCGAGCTGCTGCCCCCTCAAATAGATCCGCGGGCGATCCAGATCTACCACGGCTGGGGCAGCGCTTTGCTCAACCTGGCTTGTTATGGCGAGGCGCTAGAGATCTATCAAAAAATGATCCAGGCTGCCCAGTCCCTGGGAGACGCCTGCCGCACCGCGCAAGCCTGGCTGGATCTCGGGAAGGTCCGGGACCGCCTGGGGGAGCACGGGGCAGCCCTGGGCTGCGCGGAAACAGCCCGGGACCTGGTCCGGAACAGCGAGTGCGAGATCGAAAATGCCGAAGCGGTGCTGCTGATTGGCCAGAGCTTCCACCGGCTGGGACGGGCCAAGGAAGCCGAAGAGCACATCATCCAATCCCTGGAGCTGTGCGTGAAGGGCAAGGATCCCTTCATGACCGGACGCTGCCTGAGCTTGCTGGGGTTGATCAAGGACGACCTGGGCGAATACCAGATGGCCCAGGAATATAAGCAGCAAGCGCTGGAGATCTTCGAGAACCTGGAGGGGATCCTGGCCCAGGAATGGGTGGGGACGATCAATAACAACCTGGCCAACACGGCCAACTTGCAGGGCGACTACCCGCGCGCGGTGAGGCTGTACAATAAAGCTTTACAGGTCTTCCGACTGACCAAGAACCAGGACATGATCATCATGTGCCTGGTCAACCAGAGCGCAGCCCGCATCGGCCTGGAGGAGTTCCAGGCTGCTGAAAAGGATCTCCGGGAAGTTCTGAGACTGACCAAATCCAGCGGCTGGCTGGGAATCCCCCTGACCTATTTCTTCCTGGCGGAATCCCTTCTGGGACAGGGCAAGGATCAGGATGCCCTGTCCGCCGCTCAGCAAGCGCTGGAATCCGCGGAGAAGACCGGTGCCCAGCAGGCTCTAGGAGCAGCCTGGCGGGCGCTGGGAAAATCCGCCTCCCGAGTAGGCCAGGACATCGAAGTCCTGGAAGAGAGACTCTCTGCCCGGGAGTGCTTCCAGCGCAGCGCAGCGATCTTCCAAGAAGTCAACGCTGAGGCGGAACGGGCTCACACCCTCAAAGCCTGGGCCGAGCACGAGTCGGAAAAGGGGGACCAGGAACACGGGAAAAAGCTTGCATCCGAAGCCCAAGAGCTATTCGAGAAACTAAAAATACAGCGGTAGGGGCGAACCAGAGGCCCGCCCTCTAGCATTTTCAGCAGCCGCCAATCAGCGGATCGGGTAGATTTTCTGTAAGGATCCGTACATATCCATACGGATTTCCACCTGGAGCATCATATTCGATCTCAGCGTTCAGTCCATCCCTGAATTCAATCCAAGTTTCAGCCCACTCACCATTTTCATAAGCCAAATAAGCCACGCGGGGAAAACCGCTCTCAGAATCACAGGCTAGCGCCCAAGCGGCAAGGGAATATTTAACCTCGATCTGCAGCTGGGATTCAAAATAAGTGATAAAGACGCCCGCTTGCTGGCCCTTAAAGTCGCCCAACAACCTGGTGATCCGATATGCGCCATCTGTTGGCCGGCTGACCGCTTCGGCAAGTTCTTCCTCTGTCAGTTTTTGGCCAGTGCTGATGATGGCCAGGTTTTCAGGAGCTTGCGGATAGGTCACCTTGACTGTCGCGGATCCATTATTCAGCGGGGGTAGAACATGTTCAATATTCTTTGCCATACTTTCCTCCTTGATTAGCTCAGCAGCCGCCGATCAGGGGATCTGGCAGCTCGAAGATCTCGAATATGATCACGCCAAACCCGGTTGTCCATTCCTCCGAATCGGGTGAGTAGACCTCGAGGATGGTGTCATCCTCAAGCTCCAGCCAGACACCGTGCCACCCCTCTCCTTTTAGAGCCAGGTAAGCAGCCCGGGGTCTGCCCAAGTCATAGGCAACCGTGTCCTCCAGGGCCTGGTTCCAAGCAGCCTGGGAGTAAACGATCCGCAGCTGGAGCGGGGGGTCAAAAGTGTATACTTGCAGGGGAGGATCTCCGTTGAAGACCTCAAAATACCCCAGCAGGGTTCTGGAAGGAAAACCATCTGCGCCCAGGGCGCCCTCCTTGAGGTCCGCAGGCAGATCAGAGGTGGCAACCGTGTACACACCCAGCCCTCCTGTAAGGCAGACCTCGACATAGGCATCCAGTGGGGGATCCTGGTCCAGATAGGCCAGCTGGACCTTGAGGTCATCCGGATTATCACACCAGGGCGGCAAGCTTTCCAAGGTAGGAAGAAACATCGGTAATTCGGTAGGTTCTGGAGCATCCGTGGGAGGGGTACCTTCCGGGGCTCTTTCTTCGGTCCCAGCTGGTTCTTCAAGGACATCTGGCACTGGTGTTACCGTGGGGCCCGCGCAGCCTTGAAGAAGCATACCCCCGAAGATACAGATAATAAGCATTATTGCTGTAAAGGAGTATCGGTATCGCCTCGCCATATGTCCTCCAAATGGACCTGAAATAATAGTGAATTATCAAGCGGAACGGAGGACAAAGGAGGCAATAAAACGTTAATTCCTTAAATAACCCCCTAGCGGAATGTGATCGGGCAGCGAGCGGCTTGCTTCCTCAGCATAGCACAAGGGACAGGAAGGTTCAATACCTCAAAGAGCTACTCAGGGTCACTTAAACAGGTTGGAAACGCTTGGGAAACGCCCTTTTTTATATACTGCGGGTGTGAGGTCAGAGGCGCCCTATTAAGAAGGAGGAATGAGATGTACACCTGGAAGGATTACTACGTGCAGGAGCAGATCCGCCAGGAGCGCCTGGCGGAGGCCAAGCAGCAGCGCCTGGTGCGCATGCTCAGCCGCCAGAAGGCCATCGACGACAAGAAAGCCGCCGCCCGGCTGCTGGAGCGGGTCGGCTACCAGCTGGTGGTGTGGGGCGATGCCCTTTTACGCCAGGTAGCGGAGCGTTCGCTGGCGAGCTAGGGGCTGCGCTGCGCGCAGGACCGGGGACGGAGGACCGGGGACCGGAAAATCCATTCCGGATCCGGTCTGTAGTCGTTAATATATAAATGGGGGAAATCCACCCCGGAGTCCAGGAAGGGGCTCAGGGGTTGCTCTCTCCGTGGTCGGGATCTTC
>JBGCVQ010000128.1:0-7770 GCA_045888315.1 Anaerolineales bacterium
CCACCTTTGGGAGGGATCATTGCCGCACCCGCCCTGCTGTTCCTTTTGTAGTACGCCCGCCTGCGTGACAGCCAGGCTGCCTGGGGGATCACCAAGGGCTTGTTGACTGGCTGGGGGTTATCCTTCATAGCCCGCTTCCTGATCGGTTTGGCGATGATCATCGTCTTTGTTCTCTGGGGCGCGCGCTGAACTCCGACCGACCTCGGAGGTTGTGTTTTTAAATTGACACTCCTCTTCCCATCATCTACACTTAAAACATGCTCCGGGAAAGAGTAACCGTGAATCCTGTCAGTTAACAGCAGCATTACTGACTGTCAGCCTCTCGATCAAATCCTTCCCTTCAGTCAGCGTCCTGGGGCCAATTGGGTATGAGGAGGCAACCATGAAAAACAAGATGCTGGCGACATCCATTCTCTGGACCCTGACCGCAGGTGGACAAATGCTGGCCGCCTGGCTGCTTTACGATCCTGCTGCCAGCAGCACCCGGATCAATCTGGGCTGGCTGGTGATCTTCATCTCCGGAATCTTCGGCTGGCTGCCGATCTTCACCTTCCGATCCCGCGGTGAGGTTCAGGGGCGGAGCTACGTTGATACCACCGTTTTAGTGGACAGCGGGGTCTACAGTGTCGTCCGCCACCCCCAATATCTAGCCGGTCTGCTGATCTGTATTGCCCTGCCGCTGATCACCTGGCACTGGCTGGTAATACTCCTGGGGGGCGCCTCTCTGGGGATGTATTGGTGGAGCGCCGTTGTTGAGGAGGAGCAGAATCTGGAGAAATTCGGGGACTCGTACCGGGATTATATGGGCCGTGTCCCCCGTTTCAATTTTTTACTGGGATTAGGGAGATTGGTGAAGAAGGCAATCAGGGAGGGCGGGGATGGTCACAAAGAATGAGTGGGTCCAGAAGGTAGAGGAACTGCAGCGTTTAAGTGTACAGCTGGAGAAAACTGTCAGCGTACTGACAGCCGATGATCTTGATCGACTTCCCAAGGATGGTGGGTGGACCATACGGCATATCGTCCACCACCTGGCAGACAGTGTCTCCATCTGGGATCAATTTGTACGCCAGTCCCTAACCGGACAAGTTGGAGAATTTCCTTTACGCTGGTATCTGGACACACCGCAGGATGAATGGGCAGAGATCTGGAATTATGCATCCAGAGACATTCGTCCATCCCTGGACCTCTATCAGGCATGTCTGGAACACATGGTTTCGCTGCTGAGCCCGATCGAGGACCCCGAAGGTCTGGCGCTTGAGATCAGCTGGAAACCAGGCGAGAAGGAGCTGGTGCCATTGCTGGAGGTCGTCAGCTTCCAGCCGGAGCACCTCGCTGGGCACCTCAAGGACATCAACCACATACTCCAAGCATCGGCGGACTAGCGGAGGGCAGGATATGCCATTTGGGATCGGGTTGATGGCGACACTGCTGCTGGCCTGGGTGATCTTCCGCGTGATCGTCCGCCGGGATTACCTCCGCGGGGGATCCCTGTCGCTGCTCTCCACCGGGCTGGAGTTTCTGATCTTCGGGCTCCACGCCAACCTGCCGTATCTCTACTTGGAGACCCCCTGGCCCCTCTTTCCTCCTCTACCCAACAACCGATTCCAGATCATCCTGGGTTTTCTCGTCGCTACAGCGGGTTTGCTGACCACCCTGGCCATCATGGCCCAGCTGAGCTATAGGATCACAGTAGGGAGCAAACCCCCACAGCTCCGGCGGACCGGGCTTTACCGCTGGTCCCGCAATCCCCAGTTGCTGAGTTACGGGTTGATGCTGGGGGGATGTGTGATCCTCTATCCTTCCTGGCAGGCGATCGCCTGGCTGGTGCTCTACGGAGCGATCGCCCTCCTGATGGTCCAGACCGAGGAGGAGCACCTCCACAACCTCTTCGGGGCGGAGTTCGAAGATTACTGCCGCCAGACTCCCCGCTTTTTCCCCTTACCGGGGAAGGGCGGTATACTATTTGAAAGACCCAAGGATTGAAATATGCAGCTCTTCCCTCCGCTAAGAATTGGCTGGTTGAATGGGTGGATCCCGATAGTAGTCTTCTACGCTTCCTACCTGGTCCTGTTGAAGATCTTCCCACGCGAAACGGTCAGCCGTTTATATGACAACTCCGGCTGGACAGACGACCAGGCCCGCTATGCCAGGATCGGCCTGCCTTTCGCCCTGGCGGCCTTGCTTCTGATCGTCTTCACTCCGCTGGCAATTGGCAAGCCCGTATTCTGGATTGGATTGGCGCTGGCTCTGATCGGTCAGGTTGGATTCTTCTCCGCGCTGCACTCATTCAACATCACGCCCCTGGACCAACCTGTCACCCAAGGTCTTTACCGGGTATCCCGTAATCCCCAATGGGTGGCTTTTGCGCTGGTCGTGCTGGGCTTCAGCTTGATGGTCGGCAGCTGGACCATATTGGCTTTGCTCTGTGTCCGCCTGGCAATGAACCATTTCCGGATCCTGGGCGAGGAGCGCGCCCTGGAAACCCAATATGGGGAGGCCTACCTGGAATATAAAAGGACCATACCCCGCTACTTTATTTTCTCTTAAGGAGAACGACCATGATACCCGCCTTACTGGTGATCGACATGCAGGAAATTTTTTTCAGTGAAAGCCCCCAGATCGCTCAATCGCTGACATCCGCTGTGGAATATATCAATGGGGCCATCGCCCTCTTCCGGGCCAAGGACCTGCCCATTTTTATCATCGAGGATATTGCAGAGGACGAGGGTAGGGTACCCGGCTCAAAGGGATTTGAGACCACAGATCTCATTGACCTTGACCCGGGCGATCCCCGGATCCATAAAACTTACGGCAATGCTTTCAATAAGACCGACCTTCACCAGCAGCTGCAGAAGCGGGGAGTCGACACCCTGATCCTGACAGGATTTGCTGCCACCCAATGCGTCACCTCAACAACGCGCGGTGCGCTGGACCTGGATTACGACGCGTTCATCTTTCGGGGAGCCCTGGCGGATTCCAGCCCTGAGCGGGTAAAATTCGTTGAGGAGATCCACAATATTCTCTCCTATGGGGTTCTGGTCAAATTGATCGACCTAGCCTGAGGACGAACATGCCCGCCGTCAACATCAACCCTCACAGCGTGGTCCTCTTCCAAGGAGACTCCATCACTGATGCGGCCCGGAGCAGGTCGGACATCGGCCCTAACTCCCCGCTGGGGATGGGGTCAGGCTACACCTGGCTGATCACTGAGCGCCTTTTAGCCCGGTTTTCGGATCGCTACCTGCAAATCTATAATCGGGGGATCAGCGGGGATCGCATCCAGGACATGTCCCGGCGCTGGGAGGGGGATACCTTACGGCTGATGCCGGAAATTCTCAGCATTCTCATTGGGGTCAATGATACCTGGAACTACCTCTACCTGGGAATCGGTTCCAGCCCGGAAGGATTCCATAATATCTATCACAAACTCCTGGAGGACACCCGGCAGCGGCTCCCGGACATCCAGCTGATCCTCTGCGACCCATTTCTACTGGTAACCGGGCAGGTCACAACAGATTGGCTGGATGATCTGTCCCAAAGGCAGTCTTCCGTTTCAGAACTTGCTAGGGAATTCGAGGCCGTTCATGTTCCCTTCCAGGCAGCTCTCGACCAGCAAGTAGCTGGTGGGATACCCCCTCATCAGCTGCTGGAGGATGGAGTGCATCCGACCCAAAAAGGACATCGGATCTTGGCGGATTGTTGGCTAGATGCCGTTGGGTTAAACAAAAAAAGGGATGAAAGTCTATAAAAGACTTTCATCCCTGGGCTGTATTATTTTTCAGGAGGGGGGACAGGTAGATCCTCAACCGCAGTATCAACCCACTTATCACCTTCATCTATCAGCATTACCGGGATATCCTGCCGGATGGGGTATTTTCGACCGCACTCTTTGCAAACCAGCCAGGCTTCCTGGTAGAAATCCAGGGTGCCTTCCCGGGTCTGGACGCAAGCCGGGCATCTCAAGATCTCAAGCAGTTCTTTGCTGACCATTCCTTCCTCCTCAATGGGTGCCTGTCTGTCCCCATTATAGCTTACTTCTTCTTGCAGGGATTGTCAGGATCCGGATTCTCCGGGGGATAGTTCTTGGTTCCCGGACCGTATTGGCAGACAGCCGCCCAAGGTTGGTACTTGGTTTTGAAGATGTCCTGCCAGAGCAGCTGACCGCCCTGGAAGACATTACGGGTCACGGTCACAGTGGCTCCTTCCACCGCCCAATCCACTTGCTTGATCTCCCCTTTAGCCAGGTCCGGGTTCTCTTCGTAAACTGGATCTGGCGGGTCCTTCTTATTCTTCAAACCGGTGGTTTCCTTGGTCACAGTCCTGCCGTCATCTGTGCCGTAGAACTTCCAGGTCAGAGTTCGGTAATCCGCATATACATAGGTTTCCATCAGCAGCCAGTGACCGGTGTCGTTGGTGAACTTGAAGTCCACCACGGGGACGTAGACCGTCGCGTCCATTCCAGCTAAGCTGGCGTCGTGACCTCCGCTGGCGGTCTGTTCATAATACAGCACCCGATAAGCATGGGGGTGGCGCTCCACAACTGGAAGTCCAGCGTAGAACACGGTCCGGAACAAGGTAGTGCTCACCTGGCAGACCCCGCCGCCCACGCCCTTGATGGTGCGGTCGCCCAGGATGATCCAGGCCTCCGCGTAGCCCTCATCCAGGCTGACATCGCCCAGCTGATCCGCCATGGAGAAGGTCTCTCCAGGGGCGACAAAGATCCCGTGGAATTTCCCGGCAGCGGTGGCGATATTGTTGATGCGCGCGGAATCCGACCCATAGAAATAGGTGGTTTGTGATTCAAGCAGCTCTTTGATGCCCAGCTCTTCTGCGGTGGTCTGGGAGGTGATATCGGGAAAGGTCTTCTCCACGACCAGGTCGATCTCGTGTGTTCCTTCTTGGAGCTGGTCCTGGATACCGACAATGGATTGGTCAATGTCCAGCGCCAGTCCAACCCGCTCGGGTTCGATCAGCACCAATTCCCGGGTATCGTCATCGAAGTACATCCGGGCGTTAACCGGGTCGCTGTTGATCCGTTTGGCCCTGTTCTGCAGATAGGCCCGCAGCTGCTCGGGGTCCAGGGCAATCCGGTAAATTGCCGAGTTGCCGGTATCGACCCGCTCGATGATCATCATGTCCACCAGCTGATCCGGCTGGATTGTCCAGGGTCCGGGGTCATTCGCAGCCGCATCAGGGATCCGCAGGGTCAGCGGTTGGCTGAGGATCTGCCTGGCAAATTCCGCCTGGGCGCTGACGTCGAGGACCTCCGGATAGGTCTCCCTAACGATCAGGGGTATATCGCCGCTCTGCAAGCTCTCCATCTGTAAGGCAACCACGTCCAGGGAGGCCTGGATATCCATCTCCCTGCCAATCTGTCCCGGCTGCACCAGCACATCCAATCCCTCCAATTTCAAAGATGCTTCCACGACCGGCTGATCCACTTCGGCAGCAATGCTTTCCAGATACTGCATGCCGATCTTCTCGTCCAGCACAAACTGGGGAGCCAGCACCTTCCCATGGCGCACAATCTCTATCTGCTCTGCGATGCGGCGGGCGAGGCCGCCCGTTCTGCCGGCAGCGAAAGCCTGCTCCGCATTGTAGTTCGGGCTGAAGAACAATCCCAGTTCAGCCGGTGTTGCCTTCCAGCTCAGATCATCGTATTGAAGTGTGATCTCTCCCTCTTCAGGGTAGCGGATCGTTTCAGCCAGCAGCCCGGCTGCATCTATCGGCGTTTGCCCACTGAGATTGATCCATCCCAGAGACACTCCCGGGAAGATCCGGCCCCGGTATATCCCCCGGAAGCCCAGCGTTCCCAAACCAAGCACCATCACAAACAGAGCAATGCCCCCCGCAAGCGCCAGAATGATTTTCTGGGCAGTCCCAGAAAGGTGTAGTTTCACGTTCATGGAGTCCATTTTACCAAATTCGGTTTGCCGCCGTAATTTATCAACCAGGGAGCCAGGTACTGCGGTCCGTCGGTTCTGAAGGGACTTCAGGGGAGGTCATCACCCAAGGGCAGAGCGATCTCCTGGAGCAGATCTGCGAGGGGATCCCCCTTCTCGGATCCTGCTTCCGGGAGGATTCTGCAGAGCGCTTCTTGGGAGCGGACAATTTCGGGAATCGTGACCGGCCGCCCCGCTCGGGCAGCGCCGTGGCGGGTGAACAGCCCATGCTGGGAAGTGTGGCAGTTAACCGCTTCGATCTTCTGGGGCAGCCAGGGGCTGATGTCCACCAGCAGACCTGGAGCAGGAGTGAACTGACCGGTCTCGCGGTCTAGCCAGGATGGTGCATAGAAGGCCCGGGGGCGGTATTCCAGTCCGTCCAGGGCAGCCACCAGGGCTTGATGAGCCTGGATGTGGGCTGGATGTCCGTACTCGCCTCCGGCTCCATGTGATAGGATGACGTCAGGCAGGACGGCCAGGAGCCTCTCCTGTAATTTTCCAACCACCTCGCCAAGGTCCTTGCTGAAAGGATACAGCTCGTCGTTGGGCCCCACCACGGGGTCCACAAACCCCAGGAAATCCAGGCTGGCTCCTCCTAAAGCGCGGACCGCGCAGCGAAGCTCGTCTTCCCGGACCCTGCCCAATTCGGAGCGCAGGCAGACAGGAGGGTCTCCCATCTCTCCCCCTTCGCCACGGGTGGCAGACAGGAAATGGATCTCTGCACCCCGCCCAGCGAGGAAAGCCAGGGTTCCTCCCATGAACATGGTCTCGTCGTCGGGATGGGCAAAAAAAGCCAGGATGGATAGGTTGGTCTTGTTCTCGTTCATTCTAAGACCGTACTGTACCACAGGATCTATTAATTCGTTATAAGAACCTTAACATGCAACCAAAGGGGCCCTTCCTGCGTATATAATTAAGCGAGAATCACCCATAACCAGTCAACCTTTTTTCCACAATCGGAGGAGAAAATGCAAATCACTATATTGGTCTCAGCCCTGGCTGCGTTTTCCTGGCTGCTGGTCGTGGCCTTCCTGGTCCTGACCGTGATCCGCGCCCGGCAAGGAAAGAAGACTCGCGGCACGGTAACAGGCATCATCGTGGCCGTAGCGGCTGCCGTGTTATTGAATACCCTCAGCGCCGGGCTGGTCTTCATTCAACCCCAGGAGCGCGGTGTGGTCATCAGCGCCGTTGCCCCTAAGGGCTATCGCGAGGATGTGCTCCAGCCTGGTCTGCGCTGGGTGATCCCCTACGCGGAAACCGTGAAGACGTACTCCATTTCCAAAGAGACCTACACCATGTCCATCGCCCATGAAGAAGGGGAGATTCAGGGAGATGATTCCATATCTGCCCGGACGGCGGACGGCCAGGAAGTCTACATCGATGCTTCGATCATCTTTTCTTTGGATCCCAGTGAAGTGCTGAATGTCCACATCATCTGGCAGGACCGCTATGTAAACGGCCTGGTGCGCCCCACTGTGCGGGGTGTGATCCGGGACGCTGTTTCCCAGTTCCGGGTCAACGAAGTCTACAGCACCAAACGCGACCTCCTGAAATCCGAGATTGAAGATGAGTTGAGGACTGCGTTGGAGAATAACGGCCTGCTTTTATCGGATTTTGTGCTCCGCAACATTACCTTTACACCGGAATATGCTGCCTCGATCGAGCAGAAGCAGATCGCCGAACAGCTGGCCCAGCAAGCCGAATATATCGTGGAACAGCGCAAGCAGGAAGCCGAACAGGCCCGGCAGGTGGCAGAAGGTGTTAAGGACGCAGCCATCATCGAAGCTGAAGGTGAAGCGGAGGCCAAGGTGATCAATGCCAAAGCCGA
>JBGCVQ010000129.1:0-31991 GCA_045888315.1 Anaerolineales bacterium
CGCAGGGCCCCGGTGATCTCGCCCAGGGTCAGGTCGTTCTCCACGCACTCGATGAACAGGGGCAGGAGGTTCTCGGTACCGGCTGCCGCTTCTTTCAATTGGGTTGTCAATCGGTCAACCTGAGCCTGATCGCGTTCTGCTCTCAGCTTTTCCAGGCGCTGTACCTGGGCTTTTTCAATCTCCGGATCCACTACCAGCAGTTTGAGTTTGAGTTCCTCATCCATCTGGTATTGATTGACGCCCACCAGGTGCATCTCACCGCTTTCCAGGGCCAGCTGCTGCTGATAAGCTGACTCCTGGATCTCTCCCTGGATATAACCTCTTTCAATGGCAGCTAGCGCCCCGCCCTGGCGGTCGATCTCTGCCAGATACTCCCGGGCCCGGGCCTCGATCTGGTCCGTCAGCTCCTCCAACAGGTAGGAGCCGCCCAGGGGGTCGATGGTGTTGGCCGCCCCAGACTCCTCCGCCAAGATCTGCTGCGTCCGGAGAGCGATCTGAACTGCTTCCTGGGTGGGCAGGCTGAGGGCTTCATCCATGCTGTTGGTATGCAGGGACTGGGTGCCTCCCAGCACAGCAGCCAGAGCTTGGAGGGCGACCCGGACCACGTTGTTATGGGGCTGCTGGGCGGTCAGGGTGGAGCCGGCGGTCTGGGTGTGGAAGCGCAGCTTCTGGGCATCCGGGTCGACCGCGCCGAAGCGCTCGCTCATAATGGACGCCCACAGCCGCCTGGCAGCCCGGAACTTGGCGATCTCCTCCAGGAAATCGTTGTGGGCGTTGAAGAAGAAGGACAGCCGGCCGCCAAAGCCGTCCACGTCCAGGCCGGCCTGGAGGGCTGCCTCGACATAGGCGATACCGTTGGCGAGGGTGAAGGCCACTTCCTGGACCGCCGTGGATCCGGCTTCCCGGATGTGGTAGCCGGAAATGCTGATCGTGTTCCAGCGAGGGACTTCCTCCTGGCAGTACTGGAAGGTGTCTGTGATCAGGCGCATGGAGGGTCGGGGAGGGAAGATATAGGTTCCCCGGGCGATATATTCCTTAAGGATATCGTTCTGGATCGTACCCCGCAGAGACTTGGGATCCAGGCCGCTCTTCTTGGCCAGGGCGATGTACATGGCCAGCAGGATCGCTGCCGGGGCGTTGATAGTCATGCTGGTAGAGACTTTATCAAGGGGAATATCCTTGAAGAGGATCTCCATGTCCCGCAGGGAGGAGATGGGAACACCGACCCGGCCCACCTCTCCTGCTGAAAGGGGATGATCGGAATCGTAGCCGATCTGGGTCGGCAGGTCAAAGGCTACCGAGAGTCCGGTCTGACCCTGTTCCAGCAAGTAGCGGTAGCGCTGGTTGGACTCTTCCGCGCTGGCGTAGCCGGCATACTGGCGCATGGTCCACAGACGTCCTCGGTGCATGGTGGGATAGACACCCCGGGTGTAGGGAAAATCCCCCGGAAAGCCCTGCTTTTCCAGGTAGCCGCCTTCCTGGTCAGGCTGGGCGGCGCGGGGCAACGGGATTCCGGAAGCAGTGGTGAAGTTGGCCTTCTTTTCGGGGAAATTCTCCAGGGCAGGCTTGAGGATCTCATCCTGCCACTGTTTATAGGGGTCTTTTTTCGCCATAGCTCCTCTCCATTGAGTATACCCGCAAAATGGTACAAGGTTTCTTAAGATACTTCGTCTCTTAAAGAGACGAAGTATCTTTTACACTCTTCTTATCTTCCTGAGGGATCGGCAGTATATAATAAAACCTGGAATTGTAAATCGTTCATCCAAAGGACCCTGAATATGGAAACCCAAACCAAGCAAGTCAAACTGGAATGGCTGCGCTCCCGCATGTTCGTCGGTACCGACCACCTGGGGAAATCGATCGCCATCGGCTACGACCGGGAAAGCGACCCAGAAGGTAAAGCCGTCAACCCCTCAGACCTGCTGCTGCTGTCAGCTGCTTCTTGCTCAGCCTATGATGTGGTCCAGATCCTCGAAAAAGCCAAGCAGCCCCTCGAGAGCCTCAAGGTAGAGGTCCAGGCGGAGCAGAGCCAGGAAGCACCCTACCCCTATGTCTCCCTGCACTTCAATTACATTATCAAGGGAGCGGTCGATCCGGAGCGCATCCAGCGGGCAATGCAGCTCTCGGAGGATAAATACTGTTCCGTGCTGGCCACCCTCAAACCAGGCCTGAGCTTCACCAGTGAATTCACTCTCGAGGACTGATCCCCTGCATCCCCAGGCGCGGCAGGGTGTTAGTTTATTCAATCAAGGAGAATTCCACGCAGCCCATGAACTCCTGGAGAAAGCCTGGATGGAGGTCCCTTCCCCGGAACGGGATCTCTACCAGGGACTGCTCCAGATTGGGCTGGCGTATTATCAGATCTCAAGGAACAACTACCGGGGCGCGCTGAAAATGTTCCGGCGGGGATACCGAAACATGGATCCGCTGGGAAGCCAAATGCTGGGAATCGATCTTGACCGCCTCCGGCAGGACGCCCGGAAGGTAGAAGAAGAACTCCGCCGGCTGGGACCAAAGAGAATGGCTGAGCTGGGCCAGGACCTCTTCAAGCCGATCCCAGAAATCAATCAACCCTGAGCTAATCCAATCCCCCTCTTAGGGAACAAATCATCCAATAACTCCGTCATTAACACTTGTGCTGAATGATTACAGGTTTAGATTAAGGAGAACCTCATGAAAAACAAGATCGTCAATTCGATTGCCATCCTCATCCTGGCTGGACTGGTCCTGGCAGCTTGCGGACCCCGTCTGGATCAAACCGCAGAACCAGCACTGCCGCCCACCGAGACCGCTGTCCCGCTGCCGCCAAGTGAAGAACCGACCAGCGAGCCAACCGCAGAACCAGCCGCGGAAACCGCTGGACGGACCACATTCCAACAGCTGGGCATCTCCCTCCAGGTGCCCGAGGGATTGGTGGTCATCAAGGATCCCATCGTCAACCTGGATGATCCCAGCCGCCTGGAGAGCTACCTGTTCTACATCCAGAACTACGGTCCTACCGGTGGCCCAACGGAAGATTACTTCCAGATGTACGGCCTCCTGCAGTTCAGCATTCCGGCAACCGACTGGGAAACATATAAAAACGATGTCTTGAACTCGGACATGTACGCCTACGCCCAGGAGATCGAGGTCAACGGGCTGCCAGGGATCGACAGCCAGCTGGGCGGCCAGCGCAACCGCTTCGTGTACCACTTCCCGCTGGACGGACGGATCCTGACCATCGCGGTCAGCGATCCCACTGAAGCCAACAAAGTCCTGGCAGACGAGATCATCAGCACCCTGGAATTCACTCCAGGAAGCCTGACCGATGCCAGCCTGGTGCAGCTGATCAACGAGCCCAACGGCTACTACCAGATGTACCTGCCTGCTGATTGGGTGGTCAGCTTCAATCCCACCGCTGGTGTGCGGCTTTCAGACCTGCAGGCAACATCCCCTGGAGCGGAAATTGTGGTGGAAGATAGTGACGGTCCCCATTCCCTGATCTCCTACAAGAGCGGCATCTCCTTGAATGTCGCTGTCCTGGAGGACGACAGCGCGCTGCGGGAGCCGAATATGGCCCAGGTCCTCAACCAGGCCCAGATCATGATCGCTGGCATCGCTGGCAACGATTATGTTTTCACTGAACCGAGCACCGTGGAAGGCCAGATCCGGGAAGTGCGCTTTTTCCACAATGGCCTGAGCTTCCTGGCGCGCTTCAGCTATGCCCAGGATGCGGACCAGGAGCAAATCGACTGGCTGATCAGGAATTTCCAGCTCGCGCCTTGAGTGTTAACCCCTAACCTTGCCTGATCGACTGACAAACCGCCCCATCCGGGCGGTTTGTTGATAGTTTTCCCGGGAAGACAGCAAAGAAGGAAGTATAATCAGGAATACAGGATTTTTGACAAGAATGGCCTGGTAAGGTCTGGAAAGCGGCCCAGGAAGGCTGATCAGCAGCCCAAGGAGCGCTAATTCTTGTCAAGATTGTTAGGGGATTGATTGGCACCATTATGATTTTTTGTCTATAATCCATTGCAGTGGGGGATTGAGCGGTTTGTTTTTAGTGATTTCAGGAGATGCACGTGGCAGAGGATTGGAGAAAACAGCTGCAAAGTGATGATCCCAAGGTGCGAGCGCAAGCCGTCAAGGCGATCGCTCTCTCTGGGGATCAGGCCAACTTGAAATACCTCAAAGAGATCGTGGAGAACGATCCCAATCCTCAACTGCGGGAATATGCCAAGAAAGCCGCCCGCCATCTCTATACCTCGGGCGGCAGCCAGGAGCCGGAGCAGAGCCCGATCCCGCAGCCATTCCCGCCCAGAGAAAAACCTAAGGCGGAGAGACGCCAGGAACCTCCTGAACCGGATTCATCCAAGGAGCCACCCTCGAAGAAGGTCAACCAGACCGAGCGCACCAACGCTGAAGCCAAGGTCCAACGGGCGCTGGCCTACCACATGAAGGGACAGACGCAGAAGGCTCTCAAATCCTATGTCCAGGGATTGGATCTCAACCCTTACCTGGTAGAAGATACTTTCTCCCGCAGTGTCGCGGGAGAGATCACCGGACTCAACCCGGACATTGCCATACAGAAATTGATGGATCCGGAAGAGCGTAAAATCCTCCTCAACCCCAAAGCCCAAACCCAGGTTGAAGACAGCAGTCTGACACCCCCACCTGGAAAGATGAGTAAATCGGAAGAGATCGAGCCCGGGGGGGAAATCCCCCTGGTTCAAATCTGGCTGCGATTCTTCAAGATGACAGAGGAATTCTTCCGCAGGATCCTGGCGCAAGCCAATACCGAGGACACCTTGATCTCGGTCCTGGTCTATGTGATCGCCAGCATGCTGTCCTTCCTGATCTCCAGCTTCGGCCAGCTGCAGCGGCTCAACAATGTGTTGAGTGAAGAGCTCGGCGGCCAGATCCCGAACCTCAGTCCGCTTTTCCTTGGCGTCTTGATCAGCATGATCTTCCTGACACCCCTGTCCTTCTACTTTGGGGTCGGAATCCAGTACCTGGGCATGCGCGTTTTCGGAGGGCTGGGAACATTCAAGCAGCATGCTTACATCATGGGCATGATCATCGTGCCCATGACCGTCTTGAGCCTGGGCCTGACAATACCAGCCCTGGTTCCGGTGCTGAACTGCATTGCTGGCCTGGCAGGACTGGGACTGTCGATCTTCAGTATCGTGATCATGGTGCGGGGTATGCAGGCGGTCCACAATCTCTCCACCGGGCAAACCATCGCTGGTTTGATCGTGCCCCCGCTGGTCCTGGCCATCATCGCCGGCTGCCTGTTCTCCCTTCTGGGATCTGCTTTGATGGCAATGCTGGGAAACATGCTCGGTGTCGAGGGCAGCTTACCGCAGTAGAAATCCAGGCTACTCCCATTCAGGTTAGCAATAAAAAACAAACCGCCTGCAAATTGCAGGCGGTTCTTGATCCCGGGAAATTGAATACAGCTCCCGAGGATTGATCAATAAGCTTTCGTCGATCCCTCGTCGTGTTTCTGCTTCTTTTCGCGGCGTTTCTCCTTGATGGTCATCTTGGGCTTCTTCTTGGATTCCCGCTGCCCTTTATCCCTTTTTCCTTTCTCACTCATGAGTTGACCTCCCAAAATGAATAAATCAGCCTGATTTAATCATAGCATTATTCCCCTGTATTGCAAATTGCTGACAAAGGGTGTAGGGACCGCACCCTCAAACTGTTTCTAACGTGCCCTTTCTTTTTGCCTGGTATTCGAACCATTTGAACAGGAGATAACCCAACCACCCATAGGCTAAACCAATGCCAATCTCATTTACTAACAAGGGCGAGACTTCAGCAAAGCTGCCGCCTGCAATCAAAGCTCGTGAAGCCGCAATACCGCGCGTCAGGGGCAAAACCTGTGAAAAACCCTGCATCCAGTTCGGGAGAGTATCCAAAGCAATATTCGCGCCAGAAAAGATCAGCAGAAGGAAGTAGACCGTATTATTGACGAACATCACATTTGCTGTGAGCAAGCTCAAGCAGCCCATCAGAAGACCCAGCCCGCAGGTGCTGATCGTGGTGATAATGACCGTCAACCCCAGCGCGGACAAATTCGTTTGCGAGAAATCGACACCGAAGAGCAGGGCGCCCCATCCCAGGGCGATGACGACGCCGAAGGCTCCATCGATGATATGCATGAACGCGCGCCCGAAGAACATCATCAGGCGGTTGGCGGGTGTGCCAAACAGGTAGGGCAGCGTTCCTGCCCAGCGGTCGCCGCCAATGCTCATCGTCACACCGAAGATGCCGCTTACAGCGGCGATCTGGATGGCATTGCCGATCACATAAAAATCCACATTTGATCCGCCTGTTCCGTAGCTGCCTAAGATGGAAAAGAAGAGAATCTGAGCCAGGGGCATCAAGATCTTGGAGGCAGCGTAGGTCGTCGGCCTCAGCCAGGCAAAAAGGGCAACATACGAGAGGAGCGTGCCGCGCCAGAAAAGTCTCAGGTTGTTTGTGATCCCTCTCATTTTCTACTCTGTCTCCAAGGTAGCATCCACGCGGGCTTTATAGAGCATGACCTTGAAAAGCCTGCTGGCAATCAAAAGGTCTATCACGCTGAAGAACAGCATCATACCCCAAGCCAGCATGATCTTTTCCAGATCCGCACCGCCAGTTGAGGTTTCGTGGAGTGCGCGAGCTGCCCAATACGGCGGCAGGATGTAGCTGATCGGTGTCGTCCAGCCAGGCAGCATGGCGATCGGAAACAGGAACCCTGCCAAGATGTAGACCGGGAACTCCATGGCGTTCTGCCACTGCTGGATACCCCGATACATGATAAAAAGCGGCGCAATGATCAAACCAAAGCTGATGAACGCAAAGATACTTAAGAGAACAGAACCGATAAACAGCAAGGGCGCAACCAGCTGCAAAGTGTAGCCAAAAAGCAGGGATGCCAGCAGGTAGGACGCGGTCATCGACAGCAGGGACTGGATGACATTGGCCAGATTCTTTCCAAAGACGATCACTTCGAATGGTGTCGGGGTAGAAACCAGCGATTCCAAGGTCCCCTGCCAGCGTTCACCGTTGATGCTGTTGCCAGAAATGAACAGCAAGCTGCTCCAGAGTCCGGTCAGACCACTGCCGACAACCACGAACATCGCATAATCACCGCCAAGACCTCTGAGCATGAAAAGGGCCAGCACGGCGATGATCATCGGCTGCACCAGGATCGAAAACAGGATGAAGCTGTCGTTCCACTGGTGGCGCAAAGTGATCTCAGCTACTCTAAGAATTGTGCGCCAATAAACAAAGATGTTCCTGAATTTCACTCTTTGCCTCCCACCAAACGGACATAGGCATCTTCCAGGGTTGGTTCGCGGACAGTGACGCGACCGACCCGAAGTCCATCCAGAGCAGCCATCACGTCTGGGACTGCCTCAGCGCCCAGAGGGGTCTGGATGAGCAAACGCTGGCGTTGACCCTGCTCCTCCACAGAAAGTGCATCCACGAATCTCAGACTGCGGATGGCATTGACGGTCGCTTCAGGGACACCGAAGGTCTCCACTTCGACCACAGACAGATCGCTGACATGCTCCTTCAGCGCCGAGGGCGTATCCAGGGCGACGATCCTGCCCTGGTCGATAACGGCGATACGCTCGCATAAGGAATCGGCCTCGAACATGTAATGCGTCGTGAGCAAGATGGTCTTGTTTTCTGACTGGAGATTCCTGATCACTCCCCGGAACTCGCGTGCGCCTACGGGGTCCAGACCAATGGTCGGTTCATCGAGGAAGAGAATATCCGGGTCGTGGAGCAGGGTTCGGGCAACATGAAGGCGCTGTTTCATTCCCCGGGAATAGCCCTGGACCCGCTCATTACCGCGTCCCTCCAACCCGACCAAATCCAGCAGATAGGGAATGCGTTTTTTCGACACGTCCGGGTCGACATGATAAAGACTGGCAAAATAGCGCAAATTATCGATCGCGGAAAGACGCCAGTAAAGCCCGCGTTCACCCCCAAAAATGAAGCCGATGATCTTGCGCACTTCCTGGGCGTCCTTAACGATATCCAGGCCTCTGACCCGCACTGTCCCTGCATCGGGGATCAACAGCGTCGCCAGCACTTTGACTGTTGTGGTCTTGCCTGCCCCATTCGGTCCCAGCAAGCCAAATAACTCACCTTCCTTGATATCGAAGGAAATATCATCCACTGCAACAATTTCTTTGATTGAACGACGGATCACACCAATCGTGGAACGATAGACCCGTCTCAAATGACTGACCTCAATAGAATTCATGACTCTACTATTTATCCTATGAATGTGTCTTCCACAACATCGATACAGAATACCAGGTTATATTCTTGACCTGCTGACTCTCCCTTCCTGAAACAGCCCCCTGAAGCAGCTGTTTGCCAGGACTCCCTTTCATTGTATTCTATTAAACAGGTGACAGACGCCAGGGAATCAATCCGTTACTGTAATTTATAATTGGATCAGATCAACTGGAATAGCAGCTTGCCCCTTCAGCTTCACTTGACAATTTATGTAATAATGGAAATAGGCCCGATAAACAGCCAAGCCAGATAATCAACCAAATAGCTAGAGTAAACGGAGAATGTAATGAGATACATCATCGGATTCATCTATACCATCAAACCCTATGAACGCGGTATCCGGGAAACTCTAGGCAAGTACACCGGTTTTAAAATGCCCGGCCTGGGTTTCCAGATCCCGATCATCCAGTTCACCCGGGTGCGGGACATCCGCGAACACACTATGAACATTCCCCCCCAAGCGGTGATCACGGAAGACAATGTCGAAATCCAGGTGGATGGAGTGATGTGGGTGCGGCCCCGCGAGGATGAGGAAGCCATCAAGCGCACATTCTACAATATCGATAATTGGAAGCAGGCTGTGGTCCAACTGGCGATGTCGAACCTGCGCCAGGAATTTGGTGCACTGACCCTTGATGAAAGCCTGGTTGCTCGAGAGAAAATCGCTAGCAATTTGCAGAGTGCCCTCAACACTTATGCGGAAGAATGGGGTTTGATCATCAGCAAGATCGAGATCATGCTGATTGACCCGCCCCAAGATATCAAAACCGCCATGCACAAACAGAAAACGGCTGAACAGGAGCGCCGCGCCATGCGCCTGCTTGCAACGGGTGAGTATGAGGCTGCTGAACAGCAAAAACTGGCCATCATCCAGCGGGCAGAAGGCGAACGCGAGGCTGCGATCAAGGTGGCTGAGGGCAAGGCTGAAGCCATCCGCCTCGTCAATGAAGCTGGCGAGAAGTATTTCGTGGGTAATGCTCAAATTCTCAGGCAGATGGAAATGACCGAGAACGCGCTCAAGGATAACGCCAAGATCGTGATCACCGAAGATGGTGTCAGCCCCACCTTGTTATTAGGCAACCTGCCGGTTTCGGTCAGCCGGGAAGAATAGCTTGGCCGTTAGTTTAGATCGATTTACTGAGAGGGAAGCTGCTCTTTTCCTTCCAGGGATATCAAGGGATCCAGCCTGTCTCCTCCAGCGAGAGGGCGATGTTCAGGGGGAATAGATTCTATTGTATCCATCCTAACTGCACCGGGATGAATTCCTGGAGCCTGGATAATCACAGGAACCCTGGCTTTTCTTGACATTTCCCCCCTGAAAAGATACAATCTTCCTGCCTTTGGCATCGGCCCGCTAGCTCAATTGGCAGAGCAACTGACTCTTAATCAGTAGGTTAAAGGTTCGATTCCTTTGCGGGTCACTGTGAGAAAACCACCCCTCCAGGGTGGTTTTTTCGTAAATCGAAAGTGCTAAGAAAGCAGAGGATACCTGGTAAACCGGTATAGCCCCAGCGGTTGTTCCTTCCCGGCGAGGCCTGTTCGCCTTGGCCGCCCAGCTCTTACGTTCGAGCACTCAGACCGAAGCTGTGCTATGATTCTCCCGGAGGTAGTGATATGGCACTCAAAGTCCTGTTCATCGGCGGCACCGGCGTGATCAGCTCCGCCTGCAGCGATCTGGCCCTGCAGCGCGGGATCGACCTGACGCTCTTTACCAGGGGAAATTCCACCCGCCCCGCCCCACCCGGGGCAAAGCTGGTCCTGGGGGATATCAATCAGCCAGGGGATATCCTGGGGTTGGTCGATGGGGGTCAGTTTGACGCAGTGGTCAACTGGGTTGTCTATACCCCGGATCAAGCCCAACGCGATATCGACCTATTCGGCGGCAAGGTCGGGCAGTACATCTTCATCAGTTCCGCTTCTGCCTATCAAAAGCCCGTCCCCCAGCTGCCCATCACCGAAGAGACCCCGCTGGGCAACCCGATCTGGGCCTACTCCCAGGCCAAGCAGGCCTGTGAGGAACTGCTGTTCCAGGCTTACGAATCCAGCGGTTTTCCAGTGACCGTGGTGCGCCCCTCTCATACCTATGATAAAACCCTACTGCCCTTTCACGGAGGGTATACGGTCCTGGACCGGATCATCCAAGGTAAACCCGTCATCATCCACGGTGACGGCACCTCCCTGTGGGTTTTGACCCATCACCGGGATTTCGCCCGGGGCTTTTTAGGATTGCTGGGCCAGGAGCAGGCCATCGGAGAAGCCTATCAGATCACGTCCGATGAACTCCTGTCCTGGAACGGGATCTTTCAGTCGATTGCCGATGCCGCTGGCGCTGATCTCCATCCTGTCCACATCCCCTCCGATATCATCGCCCGCGCGGACACGATCTGGGGCGACAGCCTGCTGGGCGACAAGGCTCACAGCGTGGTCTTCGACAACAGCAAGATCAAGGCGCTGGTGCCCGACTTCAAAGCCGAGATCCCCTACCAGGAAGGCTGCCGGGAGACTGTCCGCTGGTACCTGGACCATCCTGAACAGGGGATCGTCAACCAGGACCTGGACTCCTTGATGGATCAGCTGATCTCCCGCTGGCAGTAGGGTCCGCTCAACCCGCACCTCCCATTCCGGAAGGGATGAAAAACAACCACCCCTGGCGTTCCAGGGGTGGCGTGTTTTGGGATCGTTATTCCTCTCGAGCAGGGAGTCCCCTTGACCGTCAGGTCAATTTCACTTCGAGCGCTTGGGGACCAGGGCCCGGAAGATCTGCACCGCAGCCACCAGGGCGAAGAAAGCCGAGGGATAGAGGCGAACGGTCGTGTTTCCCAGTTCGTAGCCGTAGGCATTGATGCCCAGAACGAACAGCACAGCGGCGATGGCCAAGCTAATGATCCCGGTGATTAGATTTGTCTTGTTCATGGTTGTCTCCTTGTGAGTAAATGAACTGGGAGCATTATAGAAAATCACCGCCGGCCCCGTAAGTGCCGAAAGAGCGAAACTGCAGGCGCCAAGATAGAATTCCATCTCTATCCCAAGATAGAGCTCACCTGGTCCCAAGGATGGGTTGGTTATTCGTCTTTTTGGAGGAGGTTCAGCTTTTGGGCTTTGAGGACCGCCTGGGTGCGGTCGCGGACTTCGAGCTTGGCCAGCAGGCTGGAGACGTGGTTCTTGACCGTTCCCTCTGTGATCACCAGCTTGTCCGCAATTTCCAGGTTTGATAGCCCAGCTGCCAGCGCCTGCAGCACATCCCGTTCCCGCGCGGTGAGGCTTTCGACCAGCTGGGGGCTGGATGGGCTGCTGCTGAGCCGGGCGAACTCGGAGATCACCCGCCGGGAGATGGAAGGCTGGATGAGCGCGCCGCCGGCAGCGACCGTGCGCACCGCTTCGGCCAACTCTGCGCTGCTGACGTCTTTCAGCAGGTACCCACTGGCTCCGGCTCTCAAGCCTTCGAAGATGTAATCGTCATCATCAAAAGTAGTCAGGATGATCACCCCCACTTTGGGATAGTCCGCCGTTAACTGCCGGGTGCATTCCACGCCATCCATTTCCGGCATCTGGATATCCATCAGGGTCACATCTGGCTGGGCTTCCCGGCACAGGGTCAGCGCTTCCAAACCGTTGGCCGCCTCGCCGATGACCTCGATATCCGGCTCCTGTTCGAGCAAGATGCGGATCCCCTGGCGGATCAGCTGCTGATCATCAACTAAAATCACCTTAATCACTTTCACCCCCTGTGGGCAATCTGAGCTCAAGAGTATATCCCCCGGATGGGACCGCTTCTGCCCGGAACTGTCCTCCCAGCTGGAGGGCTCTCTCCTGCAAGCCTGCCAATCCGTACCCGACTTCCCCTTCAGGGCTGGCCAGTCCGTCGTCGCTGACCCGGATCAGAACTTCCCGGGGAGCGAATTCCAGGCGGATGCGCACTTGTTGGGGGTCCCGGGCGTGCTTGTGGATATTGGTGAGGCCTTCCTGGACGGCCCGGAAAACTGTCAGCGCGCTAGGAGGGTCCAGGGGATAGGGATCCCCCACCATCTCAAACTCCGGGGTAAAAGACGTATTTCGGGAGAAATCCCGGATCAATCTTTCCAGAGCGTCTTCCAGGGATGTGCCATCCAGGGGGGACCTGCGCATCACCGCGACGCTGCGGCGGACCTCATCCAGGGCATGCTGGGCTTCCTGGCGGCAGATCTCGATCGCCTCTGCCGCAGCCCCTGGATCACTTTCAAGTTGGACCTCAGCGGCCTGCAGCTGTACGTTGAGCACGGTCAGGTGGTGTCCCAAGCCGTCATGGATATCCCGGGCCAGCCGGATGCGTTCTTCAGCCGCAGCCAGGTCCTTTTCCCTCAGGCGTGACACCCTGAGCTCTTCATTGGCCTGCTGGAGTTCGTGGGTGAGCTTTTTGGCGTGCTCCAGCTGCAAGGTATTGCGTCGCACCAGCCAGCCAATGGCAATGAAAAACACCAGGGCGAAGGTGATCGACAGGGATAAACCCAGGAGAATATCTGATCCAAAATACCGGGCAGGGATCAACAGCCACAGGGCGACCGAAACTGCAGTCAGTACTGCAGCCGCTGGTCCGGCCAGGAGCCGGAAAGCCATGCCAACGACGATCAGCAGCAGGTAGGCGTCGCCCGTGATGCTGGGGGAGAACCAGGTGGAGCCTAAGACCAGAAGCCCCATCAGGATCAGGGCGGCTGTATTCACCACATCAGGCTTGCTGGTCCGCGAAGCAATCCAGGGACGCAGCAGGTGCAGGGAAAAAACCATCCCGATGCAGGCCAATCCTGCCGCAAATCGTCCGGTGGAGATTTGGGATGGCCGATCCAAGATGTTGATCACCAGGGAGATCAAGATCAACAAGAATCCTGCCAGATATACGATATCGGCATCCTGAAGGTATTCCTGGATTTTTTTCCTGGGGGTAATTTCGCTCATTGGATCAGTATTTAGGCCTGAGCCTGGTGGGCCTTCTTGACGCCTTGGATTATATCAAGGTTTGATTCCTGCGCGAGTGGCTGCTGCGTCCGTGTTAGAAATGCGTGCCCAGCGGGTCACATTTCATTCAGGATGATGATCAGCCGCTCGAGTATCCGCTGGACCAAGCCTTCCCGGATCACCCCGCCCCAATGGCTGTCACAGAAGCGCTCCCCCCGGACACAGAAAGTGAGTACGGTCTTGATTTCGTCCACAGAGCAGCCCTCGATATACCCCGGCTCTTGCAGGAGGACAGGGACATTCTTGGCGGCATATTCGAAATCGCACCAGGGCTCCCTCCCAGCCAACCGGAAGAATTGTTCCACAGCCGGCTGATAAACCGGCCAGGGGAAGGTGTGGGCACCGCTGGGATCCACCTCACCTCCACCCCACTTGATGATCGGGTCGAATCCCTCCTCTGCAAAGACCGGGAGGAAGGCGATCAGCTCCTGGATATCCCCTTTGCTAGGTATCTCTGCCATCCAGCCTCGACAATCTATTCTACCTGTATTTGGGTTAACAAAGTTTATACCCCATCTCCCTGCTTATTCAAATGGGAACTGGAGAGTGGAAACAGATCTTTTCGCCGTTCAGTTTGCCGGGAAATTTCACTTCCTTCTCAGCCGCAGCGAGTTGCCGACCACCAGCAGGCTGCTGCAGGCCATGGCCGCCGCGGCGATCACCGGGGAGATGATTCCCAGCACCGCCAGGGGAACAGCCACCAGGTTGTAAGCGAATGCCCAACCCAGGTTCTCGCCAATGATTCGGCGGGTACGCTGAGAAGCTCGGATGAACCAGGGGATCAAGCCCAGGTCTGAGCGCATGAGCACGATATCAGAGGTCTCTCCCGCCACTGCAGTCCCACCTGCCACGGTGATGCTCAGGTCTGCCTGGGCCAGGGCTGGGGCGTCATTGACCCCATCCCCCACCATGGCCACCTGCTCCCCGCCTTCCTGCCAGACCTTGATCCGTTCTGCTTTCTCAGTTGGCAGCAGCCCACCTTGATAGTCACTCAAATCAAATTCCTCGGCAATCGCCCTGGTGGTCTCCGGGCTGTCACCTGACAGAAGCGTGGTTGCGATTCCCAGGTCCAGCAATCCTGACAGAGCCGCTCCGGCAGTCTCATCGGGTTGGTCGCGAAGAGCGATGAAGCCCTTGACCCCATCTTCCCAGCCCACCCAAATGACTGATTCTCCCCGCTTTCCGTGTTCCCGGGCCTCGTCCAGCAAGGGTGATTCTTCAGGCACTGCCAGATAGGCATCCGAGCCGACCTTGACCACATTCCCAGGTTTTCCTTCAATACGGGCCTGCACCCCCTGGCCGTGAACCGACTGGAAATCCTCCGCTGGGGACAGCTCCCCCTGGTATTCAGAAACGATCGCCCGGGCAATGGGATGCTGTGAGAATTGGTCCGCCGCTGCAGCGGCCCCCAAGAGCTCCTCTGGAGTAACACCTGCCCGGGGGTCTGTCAGGATAGCTTCGACCTGCAGCTCTCCCAGGGTCAGGGTCCCGGTCTTATCCAGGACCATGCGCTTGATCTTGGAAGCCGTCTCCAAGGTTGTTGGGTTGCGCACCAGGATCCCTTCCTGGGTGATGTTCCCCAGCGATACCGTGACTGCCAGAGGAGTGGCCAATCCCAGGGCGCAGGGGCAGGCGACCACCAGCACCGCTACCGCCGCCAGTAAAGACCTAGAGGGGCCTGCCCCGGTCAACAGCCAGCCAACCAATGTCAGAACGGCTACAGCCAGGATCCCGAAAGCGAAAAAGGTCGATGCCTTATCGGCCAGGCGCTGGATCGGTGGTTTATTCGCCAGGGTTTGGTCCACTGTCCGGGTGATCTCCGCCAGACGGGTGTACTGAGCCAGGTCTGTAACCCGGAACTGGACCGCGTTATCGGTCACCATGGTGCCGGCATAGATCCGCTCGCCCGGACCTTTATCGACCGGCAGGGACTCGCCAGTCAGCAGGGCTTCATTGAAGCTGGCCTGCCCAGTGACGATGTCACCATCCACCGGCACTCGCTCTCCGGGTTTGACCAGCAGGACATCACCCACGAACAGGTCGGAAATCTTGACCTGCTCCCACTCCCCAACCGCTTTCCGCCAGGCTCGATCCGGCTGCAAATTCAACAGGCTGCGAATATCCTTGCGAGCCCGACTGCCGCCAACTGCCTCCAGGTAGCGGCCGATCATGATGAAGGTCGTGATCATTGCCACAGAATCAAAATAAGTCTCGCCGCTGCGGGTCAAGGTAATATACACACTGTAGAAATAAGCGGACAAGGTACCTATGCCCACCAGGGTGTCCATGGTGGCAGTGCGGGCCAGCAGCGCCCGCCAAGCTCCCTTGATGAAGGAAATTCCCCCGATGAACAGGGATGGCGTGCTCAGGGCCCAGACCATATACTGCAGGTTGCGGACTTCCAGAGATCCAAATTGCTCCTGGTTGTAAAGGGGATACAACCGGGTGAGGTAGAGGAACATGACCTGCATCCCGAATGCCAGGGCAGTAATCAGCTGCAGCAGGGTATTCTCCTGCTTCCTCTCACTCCTCTGCTCAGATGCACTGCTCAGCACCCGGGCTCGATAGCCCAGCTGGTCCAGCTTCTGCAGTCCGGCATCGATGTCAAACCGGGAAGGATCATAATCGATCCGGCCCCTCTCTGCTGCGAAGCTGATATCGACCCCCCTGACGCCAGCCTGGTTCTTGAGAACATTCTCGGCGGCTACCGCGCATCCGGCGCACCACATGCCTTCCATCGAGAAGTAAGCCGTGTCCTTCTTTCCAGGAGATCTATCGGGGGTTGCCTTTCCCTGGACTTTATCAAGCATGCCATTCTCATAAGCAGCCTGGTAGACACGAGCACATCCCTGACAGCAGAATTCTTTCTTTTCCCCATCAAAGTCCTTCTCAACCGGAGCGTCACCCAGATCCAGACCACATAAATCGCATTCTTTTTGTTCTACCATAGGACAAACTTTCCCAAATGAAGATGAGACCAAATTTGCAGGGCAGCTCCTCCCCGCAAGATCAGCTGAAGCCCAACCAGCACCATCAAGGCGCCCGCTGTCCGCATCATTGTTCGACGAAATCTCGCGCTGACCTTTCCTGCACCTAAATTGACCGCCAGCAGAGCGGGAAAAGTGCCCAAACCAAACGCCAGCATACCTGCGCCAGCGCTCCATACGCTTCCTGACGAAGCCGCTACCAGCAGTGCGGCGTAGACCAGACCGCAGGGAAGCAGACCGTTGAGGGCGCCCAGACCGATCACGCCGAGGCGCCCCCTGCGCTCCAGCAGTCGGGAAAAGACCCTGTTCCACCAATCAGCTTTGCTTTCCAGACGAAGGGATTTAAGAAAACCCAAATACCCTGCTCCGAGCAAACCGAGCAGGAGCCCCAGGATAATACTGATGATGCCGCTGAGACTTGAAAGGGGTCGGCTGAGACTGAGAAGAGAACCGAGGATCCCAACGATCAAGCCCAATCCGGTATAAACAGCAATTCTCGCCGAATGGTAAAGGACAGTGCTCTCCAACTTGGGGAGGCCGCTCTTTTCGATCTGCACTGCGACAATCAAATTCAAAGGACCGCACATCCCCAGGCAATGTCCCAGGCTGCCAATCAATCCGCTGATAAATAGAGAGGTGATAGCCGCTATCGGTCCCATATCACTTAACAGAGAGATCAAAATCGAGAGTGGTCGTTTCCCCCGCGTAGTCAAAACTGACCCTAATCCTCCAATCACCCGCCATCGTAAACAACGCCTGGACCCGATACAAACCATCTCCCTCAAAAGATGATTGCGGTTTATTCTCCGGCATATCCATAGCTGGCATAGTCAGGTCAAACTCGACATTTTCGACCACTAGTGAATTCCCTTGGGAGTCCTTCAGCGACAGAATCATTTCAACCGGCTCCATCGCCCGCGGGGGGTAAGGAGAGATCTCCAGTTCAGCCTTCGCATCAGCGCTGGTTTGAGTAATTTTATAGGTTGTGGATTGGCCGCACGAGGATAGCAGCGCCAATAGAACAAAACCCAAGATCAGTGGAAGAATTCGCTTCATACCAGGGTCTCCCTGCCAAACGGATTCCAGAGGACAGCTATCTGGCCATCCCTTCAGAGCAAGCCAGGCGCCGCATCCAACTAGATGCGGCGCCTGAATCCTTTCAAGCTATTTCAGTATAGACGCGGGTGGAGAGACCCTCCAGCTTGATATGAGGCTTGAATTCCTCGAGGATCTTGTCCTCCAGCAAGGGAGAGCTGCGGTGGCGCACCAGGTCCTCCCACTCCTCCCATTCGCTCCAGAAAGCAATCCTGGTTTTTTGCTCATTTTCGACGGTGTAAAGGGCCCGCGAGGTGACATATCCAGTCTCACTGGGCAGCAGGGTCCGCAGGTAGCCAAGCACGCGCTCCAGGCCGGCGCCGATCTTCAGCGCATCCAGCTCGTCCGAACTGATCTCAAAGCTCATTTCATAGATATAGGGCATTGCCATCCTCCTTCACGGAACCCAATTCAATATCAAGTACAGCAGCCACCATAGAAGAATGCCCGGGACCGCCAGGACAACTACCGGCGGCAGCCCCCCTCCAGCTTCCTCGATCGCTCCGGCGAAACTGTCGATATAGCCATCGGGCTGGATCTCCTCGTGCCCTTCATGATCCTCTTCACCGCGGTGGCCGCTGCTGCCAGGCAGGGCCTTCGATTTATGGGAGATAGCGATGGTAATCGCGAAAAGGAACAGCACCACGGTCCCAGAGATGACGGCCAGGATCTCCGGCCAAAGCTCTAACGCGTTTTGGGTCATGATTGATCTCCTTTTTGATGAGGCCAGGGCTGGGGTTCATCCTCTTCCAGCATTTTGTACTTGGCCTCTTCGACATTCTTGAACTGGCCGGTTGCCAATCCCAGGATCAGAAATCCGATGCCTGTCAGGGCGACAACTGCCATGCCTCCAATCAAGACGATAATCCCTAGAGACATCAGTTTCCTCCTTGAGACGTGCTGGTCATCCCATCGACATAGAGAGTGACAGCCCACATCTCCTCCGAGCTCATCACCCACTGGAAGGGATACATCACGCTATCCGGGACACCTTCATTCGTGCGCCAGAAGATATACGCTTCGCCCATATCCCGCGGGAAGGGAGCCGGGCTGCCGCTGGCATTACCCACTGTGCCGGACCCATTGCCCAGCCCCGCATCACCATGGCAGGTGGCGCAGTACTGTTCGTAAAGGGGTTGGCCCTGTTCGGTGGGGATGGTGTGGCCTTCATCCAGGAAAACCTGGCTGCTGGCTGTCAGGTAGTTAGCGGCAATCTTGCCGCCATTGTATACGCTCTCCGTCTGGGATGGTTTGCCCATCATGAAGCTGTCCATCAGGAAGCGGATGGCATCCCAACGCATGCTTTCCGGCATCCACTCACCCCAGAATGGCATAGCGGTATCCTGGATCCCGAAAGTAACTTTGGCAAGGTGCTCTCCCTGGGTGGTAGGGCTCATGGTTTTTCCAGCCATATCCCGGAAATCTGCCGGTGTGGGGTTGAGATATTGTCCATCCCACCCCATGCCGTCCCCTGCTAATCCATGGCAGTGGGCGCAGTTCTGCAGGAAGACTTGCTTGCCATCCTCAGAGGAGGCATTCTCGGGGAAACTCAGGTCCTTGTATACATCCGGGAAGGTGAAGTCCTTTCCTTGCTCCGGCGCCGGCGGTGCCTCCACCGTCTGGGTGAAGAAGACCCGGATGTAGTTCACCAGCTTCCAGCGATCTTCCTCACTGTAATGGATCTTCCAGGCTGGCATCGCGCTCCAGGGCACACCTTCACTGATGCGCCAGAAGTAGTCCGCATCGGTGTAATCCCCGTAGCTGCCGTCCCCAAAGTCCGGGGGACCGGGCTGGATGTAGTCTCGGTAGGGGCCGTTCCCGCGCCCGGCATCACCATGGCAGACCATGCATTCCCGGATGAAGATCTGCTTGCCCTCATCCAGAGTCTCCACGGTCACCTCGACCGGGCTGGTCAAGCCGGCATACGATCCGGCGGGATCACCCTCATCCGGATCATGCATCACCGGGCGGGCGAAGATCTGCTGGACATAGCGGATCACCTTCCAGCGCTGGTCCTCGGTCAAGCTGGTCTTCCAGGTAGGCATCAATGTGCCGGGAACACCCTCGGATACATGCCAGAACCACTGGTCATCCGGCATGTTCTTGATCGGCTCCTGCTTGAAATCCGCTGGCGTGACCACCATGGTGCCCCCGTAGCTGCCCAGCCCATTGCCGGAGCAGCCGTGGCAGGTCAAACAGTTGGCCGTATAGATCTCCTTCCCTTCCTGAAGCCCGGCGGCTTTCCAGGCTGGCCAGCCCTGCGGTGAACCATCCGTACCTGGCTGGACAACGGGATAGGGGATAGGATCGGCATCTTTTTGGTAAGGTTCGGGGGGCAGGATCATTCTCTCCTGGGCCACACGATCCCCCAGCGCGAACAAGTAAGCGGCAATCGCTTTCAGATCTTCCTCTGGAAGGAAATCCCAGTTAGGCATGATCGACAGCGGGGAAAGGCTGCGGGGATCCTTGAGGTGCTCGATCTCCCAGGTCTCGCTGCGCTTGCGGCCGATGTAGGACAGATCGGGTCCAGTCCTCTCAGAGCCCAGGATCAGCGGTTCGTCAAATACGTAATTGCCGCCCAGTGAAACCGAACCCATCCCGGTATCTTCCTCCCGCACATATTGGGTATGGCAGTAGTTGCAGCCGTTGGAATAGAACAGTTCACGGCCCCGCTGCTGTTCTGGCGTGTATTCATGGGCGATCACAGTTTGCTCAGGTTTCCAGATGATTCCGGGGATGAAGACCGCCGCAGTGACGACTGCCAGGAAAACGATCACACCGCCAATCACAGTGACTTTGAATGTCATTTTCATGGATTCATCTCCTTAATTGCCGGGGCCGGCATTAACTGCGGACGCTTCTGCCAGGTGAGCAGGCTGAGTGACCTTACGTCGCTTCAGCACGGTAGCGTATATGTTATAGGTGAACAAGATGAAGCTGACCACGATCAGCGCCCCTCCCATCGCCCGCAGCGCCATATAAGGCCGCAAACCGGGCAGCACGCTCCAAATCGGCAGACCCTGGTGAACCCAGGCGGTCCCCTGGACCAGACCAGTCAGCAAGAACCCACCAAAGAAGAAGGTAAAGCCAACCACATAGAGGCTGTACTGGATGTTAGCCAGCTTCCGGCTGTGGACGTGGACATTGTACATTTTAGGGATGACATAGTAGATCCCACCGACAATGGTCGAGGCTGCAAAGAACATCAACGCCAGGTGAGCATGGCCGGGAACATATTGGGTGAAGTGTGTCAGCAGGTTGATGCCCCGCAGCGCCTGGTGGGAACCCTGGTAAGAGACCAGGAAATAGGCCACCCAGCCGGTGATCACGAAGCGCAGCGGCAAACTGGAGAAGAAGCGGTTCCAGTTGCCGCGCATGGTCAGAAAGATGTTCATCATAAAGGCCGCTACCGGCAGGATCATGCCGATGCTGTCAGCCACAGCGATGGTTTTCAGCCAGTAAGGGATGGGGGCCCACAGCAGGTGGTGGGCGCCAACGCCGGTATAGAAGAAGGCAATTCCCCAAAATGCGATCAGGGACAGCACATGGCTGTAGAGCGGGGTGCGGGTCTCTTTGGGGACGATAAAGTAGATGACTGGCAGTAGGCCAGTAGTGAACCACAAACCCAGCACGTTGTGGCCGTAGAACCAGTTGAAGATCGAGTCATCGATCCCGGTCAGAGCCCCTGTAGGCGGGTTCCAGAGCACATTGCCGATGAAGTAAAGCATGGGCATCCAGATCAGCGACCCGGAGATGTACCACAGGGAGACATACAGCTTCTGCTCCACCCGGTTAGCGATAGTGATGTAAATGTTGATCAAGTTGAGGATCAGCACCACCATAACCCCGACATCGACGACCCAGACCATCTCGGCATATTCCCGGCTTTGGGACCAGGCGTTCAGCAGGCCAACGATGCCCACCACCAGGAAGCCGTTCCAGAGCAGGACACAGATATTGCCCAGGACCTCACTCCACAAGCGCCTCCCGGTCAGCTGGGGAACGATGTAGAGCCACAGGCCCATCATCCCACCGGAAAGGAAAGCAAACATCACTGTGTTGGTATGGGCCTGGCGCAAGCGGCTGAACACCAGCCAGGGCACTCCCCTGAACAGATCAGGGAACACAAATTCCAGGGCCAGGACAAGGCCCATCAAGACGCCAAGCACGATCCACGCCGCAGCAGTAAGCATGAAGTTCCTGCTGGCGCTGCCAGGACGGTTAAACATTGCCCGCCTCCTTTACTGCAATATTAAACTGTTGTTAGGTCTTGCTACGGAGAATAACTAGCAAAATCGGTTGGTAGGATCCATAATGGATGGGGGGAATTACTACCCATAAAGGACACTAAGAACCTTGTATTATGAGTGTAGCATGATTTCTATCAGGTTTTCATAGAAAACCTCAATGAATTGAAACAAAAAGGTGATAATGTCTTATTTATGGGACAATACCACCTTCTTCAACCTTCCATGAAGCAGAACGATCCTACACCAGGGCGTCTTGTGATCTGAACAATAAGGAATAAGGATAACAGATCGCGCAGCTAGGCAGTCGGCAGATGGATAGTGACCTGGGTGCCCTGCCCGGTCTGGCTCTGCAGCTCGATCGAACCTCCCATTGCTTCCACCAGGCCCCGAGCGATGGACAATCCCAGCCCGCTGCCGCGGCTGTCTTGGCTCCGGTCCCGCTCTCCCCGGTAGAAACGCTCAAAGACATGCGCTAAGTGCTGTTCCGGGATGCCGCTGCCGGTATCGCTGACCTGGATGATGACATCACCCCCACTTTCCCGGACTGTCAGCTGGATCACGCCTCCCGATGGGGTATGGCGTAGGGCATTATCAAGAGTGATCAGCAGCACCTGGCGCAGCCTGGTAGGGTCAGCCACGGCTTTCCCCTGGACAGAACCCACTTCCATGGCCACTCCCCGCTCAACCGCCACTCGGCTCATCTCCCGCCCCAGGTCAGGCAGCATGTCGCTGAGATCCACCAATTCTCGTTGTAGATCCAGCTTGCCGGCATCCAGGCGGGACAGAAGCAGTAGATCCTCGACCAGCTCCTTCATGTGATCGGTCTCGGTCAATATATCACCCAGCAGCTCCCCTTGTGGGGAAGATTCCTTAACATCCCGCAGGGCAACTTCCGCACTTGCCCGCAGCAGGGTCAGGGGTGCCCGAAGTTCATGGCTGGCGTTGGCAATGAAGTCTTGCTGGCGGTCCCAGGCTCCTTGGGCTGGGATCAGCGAACGGCCAGCCAACCACCAGCTTCCGAAGCCCACAAGAACGACACTCAAGCCCCCCATGACCGCCAAGCCTGCCAGCAGCTGACCTAAGACGCGGTCCTGATCTTGAAGGGAGCGCCCTGCCTGAATGACTATCCGCTCCCCTCCAATAGATGCCTGATAGGTGAACAGGCGTATACGACTGCCATCATCCTGGGTTATGGTCCGGAAATCGCTGCCGGCACTGAGTGCGGCCTGAATGGCTTCGGGGTCAGGCTTAAAGGTCAAATTATAGGTGTCAGGGCCTGAGAGTACCTGGCCTTCCGTGTCGGCCGTCAGTAAGAAGATCGATGCCAGTTCGCTGTCATAATATTCCTCCATCGCCTCGTTGTGAGGAACGCTTTCCTCCACCTCACCTTCAGGGGTCTGCTCAGATCCCTCTCCAGGCTCAGGCGTTCCAAATTCCTCTCCACCCTCTGGTGAAATCCGTATTTCCCCTTCTGAATTCGGTCTGGCATCTTCCTCGGTAGAGGTCTGTCCTTCACTGGCAGTCGAAGACTCGGAATCTTCTACCCCGGCGTCATACTGGTAGTCATGATCCGAGTCGGATTCATTTTCATGATCATCATCTTCCAGCATAGTGATCCTGGTCGGAATCGGAGAAGGTGTGGGGGTGAATGTTGGAGTTTGAGTGGGTGTGGGAGTAGGCGTGATTGTGGGTGTCGGTGAGAGCTCTGGGGGGGCTGTGGGGATGAGGTGGCTGGACTCCCAGGACTCCTGGGCTTTCCCAAGGTCGTAGGGTAATGGCTGACCGTTTCTGGTAAGGTCCTGGGCGACTTTGTACTGCAGCGCCAGATCTGTTGACGATTTGAAATAATAGGAGAGGAGACTGTAGGCTCCACCCCCGATCAGCGAGATCAAAGCCGCAGCCGCCAGCACATAAAGAAAGGATAGCTGCCAGCGAAGTCTCCTAAGCATCCTTCGGCTCCAAGCGGTAGCCCACGCCGCGCACAGTCTGAATGGGATCGGGTCTGCCGGGCTGGTCCAGCTTCTTTCGCAAATAGGACACATAGACCTCGACCATGGATGGCTGGACCTCATTTTGATAGGACCAGACATAATCGAGGATCTGCTGTCGGGTCAGGGCCTGTCCAGGATGGCGCATCAGGCATTCCAGCAGATTCCATTCCGTATTGCTGAGATCTAGAGATTGGTTGCCCCGGCGAGCAGTATGGGCTCGCAGGTCGAGCACGATCTCCCCAGAGCGCAGCTCATGGTGGTCGCCGGAGCTGACGGTAAAACGCCTACCCAGCGCCCGCACCCGGGCCAGGAGTTCCTCAAAGGCAAAGGGCTTGACCAAATAATCGTCGGCGCCGCTGTCCAGGCCGGCTACGCGGTCCTCGACCTGGCTCCGGGCTGTCAGCAGCAGTAACGCCGTTTGAAGTTTGGCTGCCCGAACAGAGCGGCAGATCGCAGGACCGTCCCGGCCAGGGAGCATCCAATCGATCACCGCTACGTCATACATGCCCCGCAGCGCCAGCTCCAGGCCAGTGTCGCCATCATGAGCCACATCGACAGTCATACCCTCTTCTTCCAGGACGCCCTTCACCAGCTTTGCCAGGCGCTGGTCATCTTCGATCAGCAGGATCCGCATACGGTTATTAAACCACTGAAAGCTTGGAAAATCCTTGGAAAACTGGCCGCCCCGCTTCAGGATTGTCCAAGGTTCGCAGCCTACAATAGGGCCAATAGAAAGTACAGAGGAGGAACTATGAACCAAAAACTCACCATCGTGTTGGCAGCTTCCATCACCGCCTTCGTATTAATCCTCACCGGCGCGATCATCAGCTGGTCAACTCAACCAGCTTCAGCAGCCGGTGCCGCCCAGGTGGCTGATGTCTATGCCCAGCGGGAAACGGAATACCAATCCCGCCTGGAAGAGGCAAACGCCGCCCTTGAGCAAGCCTATGCTCAGCAGTCTGCCAGCGTCCAGGCTCAGGCAGATTCCGCTGCTTCCCTGCAAGCAGCCGTCACCCCGGAACAGGCTCTCCAGGTTGCCGCACTTCGTGCTCCAACCGCCCAACTTCTGAAATCGCCCGAATTGGTGTTGTTCCAGGGAACCCTGGCTTATGAAGTCAGCCTGGACAAGGGAATGATCTATGTGGATGCCAATACCGGTGCCTTGCTCTACGACGGCACAGCCCAGGTCCAGAATACTTCTCAGGCCCGCAGCTACGACCATGATGACGACTATGGAGAGCACGAAAGGTATGATGACGACTGATCTGGCTAGCGGGTATACACCCCCTGCCAATATGGGGGATCAGACACATACAATTATCGGTGCAAGATAGAGGTACGAAAATGACAGCAAGCAGATCGAAGAAATCCGAGACAATCGGGGCCAAATGGTTCCTGACAGCAGCAAGCCTGGCAGGCGTATTGGGTGGCTGGATCGCCTTCAGTTTGAATCCCGGGACGGGAAGTGGGGACCCTTCGCAGAACCTAACTGCTGATGTGAGATTGGAGCCCATTCCCACCGTGGTTCAGGTATCCGGATCCCAGGACCGACTCAGCGTAGCCAGCACAGGATCCACCAGCCAGCCGGCGCTGCGGTCCGTTTCAGCGCCTGCGCCCGCTCCTATCACAGTCACCCGGTCCTCCCGCTAAAGCCATGCAAGAGATTGCTTTTCACGCCATGGGCTGCCAGATGATGGCCGCCCTGGACAGCGAGGACCCCAAAGCACGGCGCTGGCTGGAGCAAGTCCCCATCTGGTTCGAGGATTGGGAGGAGCATCTCAGCCGCTTCCGCCCGGACAGCGAACTGAGCCAGGTGAACGCCAAGAGCGGCAAATCCTCCATTAGTCCCCTGCTAGCCGAAGTGCTGGGGACAGCGCAGCAAGCTCAGCGGCAGAGCGGCGGATTGGTGAACCCGTTGGTGCTCAATGCCCTGGAAGACGCCGGGTATGACCGCGATTTCGCGATATTGCCGGACAGGATTTCCAGGGGGATCCAGCAAGCACCTTCTGCCGTGAAAGAGGAGCTGGACCTTGATCCTGGTCACAGGGAACTCACACTTCCTCCGGGCAGCCGGCTGGACCTGGGGGGAGTCGCCAAGGGTTGGGCCGCTGATAAGGCAGCCCAGCTGCTGGGCAAGCAAGGTCCCACCCTGGTTGATGCCGGGGGCGATGTGGCGGCCAGCGCTCCCCGCCAGGATGGGTCACCCTGGCCGATCGCGGTTGCCGATCCCTTCCATCCCGAAGAGCAGCTGGATCTCCTGCTGCTGTGGAGCGGCGGCGTAGCCACCTCGGGCACGGACTACCGCCGCTGGCAGGTGAATGGGCGCTGGCAGCACCACATCATCGATCCTCGCAGCGGCCTGCCAGCAGTGACCGATGTGCTCAGCGCTACCGTAGTAGGTCCCTCCGCGCGCAGCGCAGAGACAGGGGCAAAGACTGCCTTGATCCTGGGAAGTCTGGATGGCCTGCACTGGCTGGATGAACAGCCTGAGTTAGCCGGTTTGATTTGCCTGGAAGATGGTTCAACGATCACCAGCCGCGGATGGCTGGAACAGATCTGGAGTTAGGACATGAACGAAAAACGCTCACTAGATAATGAAGACCGCATCAACCCAGTAATCTCGCTGCCGGCATTGCTGCTGATCCTGGCTGCCGCAGCAGGAGGAGCCTTGGCAGCAGCCATAGCCTTGCCCAGCTGGCTGCCAGGGCTTCAGAATTCACTGACCGGCAGCGCGCCCCAGGTCTTCTGGTACCTGGCGCGTTCCAGCGCCCTGGTCGCTTACATCATGCTGTGGATATCCATGTGCCTGGGCTTGTTGATCAGCAACAAACTGGCCAAACTCTGGCCCGGGGGTCCGACGGCGGTAGATCTGCACCAGTTCACCAGCATTCTCGGCCTGGTCCTGGCTCTCTTCCACGGCTTGATCCTGACCGGTGATCGCTATCTGAAAGCCAGCCTGGGGCAGGTGCTGACTCCCTTCGCGCTGGCCCAGTACCACCCGTTCTGGGTTGGCTTAGGGCAGCTGGGATTCTATCTGATGGCAGGGGTGACCTTCAGCTTTTATATCCGCAAGGCATTGACCCACAGCACGTGGCGAGCCCTACACTATTTGAGCTTTGCTGCTTACTTATTTGCTTTGATCCACGGGATCGGCAGCGGGACAGATCAGGGCGCTGTGGGGTTCCAGATGGTTTACTGGAGCACAGGCGGAGTGTTCTTATTCCTGATGGTCTACCGCATAGTGGCTTCTCTGTTCCAACCTAGCAAATCTACAGGTAGTCGGGACCGCCATTCATCGAAGGATAGATCGCGGGCAGCGGCCGATCATACAGCGTGAGCCCCCTTCCCTCTCTCAGGATTCCAAAGGGCCATCCCCAGGGCAGCACATAGCGCCAGGATCGCACCGAAGTAAAAGGGTGCTGCGGGGCCAAACCCGCTCCACCCTCCCATGCCTCCCCACAGAATGCCTGCCAGGAAGGATGCTGGAAAATCGAGGATGCCCAGCAGGGCATTGTAGGTCCCATAGGCTGTACCCCGCAGCGTTTCAGGGACGAGATCGGCCACCATGGCCTTGGTAGTCCCATAAGCCAGGCCGTAATAGACCCCGTACAGGGCGTAAAGAGCCCAGATCTGCCAGCCAGCCCTCGCCAAGGCAAAACCGAGATAGATCAGGGCGTAGGCCAGCCAGCCGCCGATGATCACCTTGCGGCGCCCGATCCGGTCCGAGAGTGAGCCTCCCGGAGTCGCTACCAGGGCATAGACCAGGTTGAAGGAAGCCAGCATGGCCAGGATGCCCAGGATGTTCAAACCCCGCTCCTGGGCCCGCAGCACCAGGAAGGCGTCCGAGGAATTGCCCAGGTCGAAGATGCCCACGATCACCAGGAAGGTCAGAAAAGGTTTCCCCAAACCTTTGAAGGTGATCTTGGGCCGCTCCTTGCCTTCACTGGTTGGCAGCTCAACCGCGCCTAAAGCCAGGGAAAGCACCGCCAGACCGGCCGGCACCAGGCTGATCAGCACCAGGAGCTGGAAGGTCGGTAAGGTGAGGGAAGCGCTCCTGGATTGGGTGAACCAGACCACTGCCAGGGCGACCAGCAATCCCAGGACTGCACCTCCCGTATCTGCTGCCCGGTGGATGCCGAATGCCAATCCCCGCTGCTCCTCGGAAATGCTGTCCGCTACCAGAGCATCGCGGGGGGAAGTTCTCACACCCTTACCAACCCGATCTCCCCAACGGGCGCCAAATACCATTCCCCAGCTGTTGGCAAAATAGAAGAAAGGCTTAGCGAGGGCAGAGATCCCATATCCCAGGACAGCCAGCCACTTACGGGAGCCCAGCCGGTCGGAAAGCCAGCCCGAGAACACCTTCAGCAGGCTGGCGGTCGCTTCCGCCACCCCTTCGATGAGGCCGATCAAGGCCTGGCCCACACCCAGTACATTATTCAAGAAAAGCGGAAGAAGGTTGATGACCATCTCGCTGGAGATATCCATCAAGAAGCTGGTCAGGCTCACCGCCCAGACATTCCTGGGCAGGCCCCGCCAGCGGGCTTGCGTCTTTTCCTTCTCCGATCCTGTCATATGGCCTCCTGGTCTGATCCTGTACTCCTTGTTGGAGTATATCACCCTCAGCCGGCGATATAAATCAGGATGGCTGCCGTGCTCCTGCAGAAAAATATGATAAATATCATTGCAAAACACCTGAAAATTATGCTACTATGTTAATGTTAACGTTCACTTAATTTGCCCACTCACCATCATCACCCACAAATATGCTAGAAAAAACCCGAGTTACTCTCCATGATGTTGCGGCCCTGGCAGGGGTCTCTCATCAAACCGTTTCCCGGGTCATCAACAAAAGTGGCAATGTCAGGCCGGAGACAAAAGACCGGGTCAACGCTGCCATCCTGGAATTGGGATACCGTCCCAATGCCATCGCCCGCTCCATGGTCCGGGGCATCACCAGAACCCTGGGCTGTATCTCCCCCAACCTGACCGATCCGGTTTTCACACGCATCATCGAAAGTGCCCAGACTGAAGCACGCCGGCAGGGATTTTTCATCCTGATCGGCACAGCATCCAGCGTAGGAGAGGTGAAACCGCTGCTGGACGAACTGCTCAACCGCAGAGTGGATGGTCTGATCGCCATCAATGCCCGGGATGACGACCGCTATGAACTGCTGTGCGACCTGAATAGAACGGGGCTGCCCATCGTTTATGTGAAGAATTCAGCTGGAGAGGATCCGGTCTCTGCAGTTTGCTGTGATGACATCCAGGGAGGGTACCTGATCACCAAGCACCTCTTAGAACTGGGTCACAGGAAGATAGCGGTCATCCTTGGCAGGGAAAACGAGCAGTGTACTCGGGAGCGCTTGGAGGGCTATCGGATGGCCCTGAACGACCATGGGTTATCCGCGTCTGAAAATTTGATCATCCAGGGGAATTGGGACTCTGAATCGGGGCGCGAAGCAGCCGCCCAGCTCCTGAAAGATCCTGAATCATTTACAGCGATCTTCGCCCTGAATGACCGCATGGCGTTCGGAGCCATTCGGGGGCTGCAGGAAGCTGGCTGCCATGTACCCAAAGATTATTCTGTGGTTGGCTACGACAATTCCCCCCTGGCCTCATTGATCGATCCACCGCTGACAACGATCGAGCAGCCCCTGGATCTTTTTGGCCAACAAGCAGCCGCGATATTGATCGATCAAGTTCTGAATGGAGAACTGAAACCTGTTGAGGTATGTGCACAACCAAAGCTGATTGTCCGAGACTCATCGGCCGGGGTCAAACCCATGCCGTAAGGGGAAAATCCCAAAGGAGGTGATGCCGGGAAACAAAAACACCCAACCGTAACCCAGTTGGCAACCTATATCAGAACAAGAATAGGAGAAGAAAGATGAAAAAAGTTTGGAAAATCTTATTTGCAACATTGCTGCTAGCCTCTCTGATCCTGAGCGGCTGCGGCGGGGGAGCCGCCCCTGCACAGGAAGAAGCTGCGCCTGCGCAAGAGGAAGCCGCACCTGCTGAAGAAGAAGCCGCGCCTGCTGAAGAAGAGGCTGCAACCATGAGCGACCAGGTTGAGGTTTTCTCCTGGTGGACCGGCGGCGGCGAGGCCGCCGGCCTGGAAGCGATGATCGGGGTCTTCAATGCTGAATATCCTGACATCGAGTTCATCAACGCAGCCGTGGCTGGCGGTGCCGGAACCAACGCCCGCGCCGTGCTTGCCACCCGCCTGCAGTCTGGCGATCCGCCCGACAGCTGGCAGGGTCATGCTGGCCAGGAGCTGATCGGCACCTATGTGGCCGGCAACCAGATCGAGCCTCTCAATGACCTGTACGACGCTCAGGGTTGGCTGGATGTGATGCCCGAGACTCTCATTCCGCTGATCTCTGATGGCGGCAACATCTACTCCGTACCGGTCAACATCCACCGCGCCAACGTGCTGTGGTACAACCCCACCATCCTAGCAGACAACAGCATCGCTGTTCCAACCACCATCGATGAGTGGATTGCCGCTATGGACACCCTGCAGGCTGCTGGGGTGACCCCGCTTGCCTTGGGCGAGCAGTGGACCCAGATGCACCTGATGGAGACCGTCCTGCTGGGATCCCTGGGTGCTGATGCTTACGATGGTCTGTGGGATGGCTCCACGGACTGGGGCAGCGCCGAGGTGAAAGCAGCTCTCGATAACTTCACAACCATCCTGGGCTACACCAACGCAGATGCCGCGTCCCTGACCTGGCAGGATGCCTCTCAGCTGGTCGTGAATGGCGACGCCGCTTTCAACGTCATGGGTGACTGGGCAGAAGGCTACTTCCGAGAACTGGGCAAGACCCCGGAAGTCGATTACGGCTGGGCGCCTGTTCCCGGCTCGGTTGGTGTCTTCCAGTTCCTGTCTGACTCCTTCACCCTGGCCGTTGGCGCTCCTCATCCTAATGGAGCCATGGCCTGGCTGACTGTCGCCGGTTCCAAGGCTGGACAGGAAGCCTTCAACCCCATCAAGGGTTCGATCTGCGCCCGCACGGACTGCGATCCTTCCCTGTTTGGTGTATACTTACAATCAGCTATGGCTGACTGGTCCACCGACAAGGTAAGCGGTTCCCTGACCCACGGCGTGGTCGCCAATGACTCCTGGAAGTCAGAGATCGACACAGCTCTCGGCCTGTTCATGGCTGACAGGGATGTCGATGGTTTCCAGACAGCGCTAGTAGCTGCCTGCGCCAGTTCTGGCCCCTGCCAGTAAACCCTGGCAGTAATCAAATCATTGAGGCTCCGGCTTCCGGGGCCTCAATGATTTCTCCCTCTACAAGGGTGATGTATGTTCAAAAACAAAGACCGCTATCTTCAAATCATTTTGATCTCTCCCTCCATCCTTGCGGTAGCGATATTCGTCTATGGGTTCATCGCCTGGTCTGTCCGGGTCTCTCTCAGCAACTGGAAAGGCTTGCTCCCTGATTACAGCTGGGCGGGTTTGAAAAACTATCTGGAATTATTCTCTGATCCGCGCTTCATGATCGATATCCGCAATACCCTGATCTTCACGGGGGTTTTTGTCATCGGCAGCATCGTCCTCGGTTTCCTGATGGCAGTGATGCTGGACCAGGGTTTGAAAGGGGAAGGGTTCTTCCGGAGTCTTTTCCTGTTCCCCATGGCCATCTCCTATATCGTCACCGGGGTGGTCTGGCGCTGGCTTATGAATCCTGCAGCCGGCTCCCGCATGAGCGGCTTGAACCTCCTATTTACCAATCTTCACCTGGATTTCCTGGTTAATCTCTGGTATACCACGCCTAAATGGGGCATGGCAGCCATTGCCCTGGCCGCAATCTGGCAGATGTCAGGCTACACCATGGCCCTTTACCTGGCGGGACTGCGCTCCATCCCCAACGAACTCAAGGAAGCCGCCCGCATTGATGGTGCTAGCGAGATCCAGATCTACCGGCGCGTGGTCATCCCCTTGCTGACGCCGGTCAGCTTGAGCGCCCTGATCATCCTGGGGCATATGTCACTGAAAGTCTTCGATCTGATCATTGCCATGGCCGGAAAACAGCTGCCCCTGGATGTCCCTGCCATCTACATGTGGCAAACCACCTTTGACGGCTTGTTCTACCGGCGAGGTGCAGCCATCAGTATCCTCCTCTTGATCAGCGTTGCTGTGCTGATCATTCCCTATATCCGCTATACACTGCGGGAGGAGGATTAGCCATGAGAACCAGATTTAGATTTAATCGAAAGACTTGGCTCTATATCCCCCTGATCGCCCTGGCGATCTTCTACCTCCTGCCCATGTATGTCATGCTGGTAACCGGGTTCAAGAGCTTTTCTGAAATCAATCTGCAGACCATGTGGTCCCTGCCCAAGGGCATCGCTTTTGATAACTTTATTGAAGCCTTTTCGAAACTCGC